>NC_018721.1:1234809-1543511 GCF_000153485.2 Psychroflexus torquis ATCC 700755
ATGCTTAATTTAATAGATTATAATTATAAGAAAATCAGCAAGCCCTAGTTAGGATGCAGTAGCTAGGATGTAGACCGCTTTCATAAAAAAAACTGCTGTTTTTTGATGCCCCTTAATTTTATAGCGTCTAAATTTAGGTTTTGAAAAGACTCTCATAAAAACAGACTAGACTCGATAAAGAATGATATTGATAGACCACCCCTATGTTTCAGATTTTCTACTCAAAACGATTAAAGAGTATAGTTTTGAAATTGTTTCTACTCCAGAAGCAAAGTCATTGATTACTGATGATTCTTTAAATTGGATTTCTGAAAAAGAAGCTACTCATAAAATCGTAAACACTGTAAATCCTCTGGTCTATACCAATTCTGAGAATTCTTTAGCCTGGGTTTTCAAACATTTAAAAGCAACTCCACTCCCTGGCCAGATGCAACTGTTTAAAGATAAGCTCAAATTTAGAGAGCTAACTCAAGACTTGTTTCCAGATTTCTTGTTTAGGAAAATTAAAATAGACGAAATCCAAACTTTGGCTATTGATGACTTGCAACTGCCCTTTGTAATTAAGCCTTCCTTGGGCTTCTTTAGTATTGGCGTGCATATTGTTCAGAACAAATCAGATTGGTATGCAGCTCAAAAGGAGTTAACCGTAGAGAATCTTAAAAGCATTTACCCTAAAGAAGTTATGGATGCGTCTACCTTTATTGTTGAAGACTATTTGGAAGGAGAAGAATTTGCTGTAGATGCCTATTTTAATGCCGACGGAGAAGTCGTTATTTTAAATATTCTCCATCATAAGTTTTCTTCCAGCACCGATGTTGGTGACCGGGTCTACTCCACCTCTCAAAGCATTATTCGCAACTACAAAGAAAGCCTTGAAATCTTTTTAAAACCCATAGGTGAAAAGGCAAATTTAAAAAATTTCCCTCTACATCTAGAAGTCAGAATTAATGAAGAAGGCATTATAATGCCTATAGAAATAAACCCCTTACGCTTTGGAGGCTGGTGCACAACTGGCGATCTTTCGTGGTATGCGTTTAAATTTAATTCCTACCGCTACTTCATTCAAAATAAAAAGCCAGATTGGGAGGAGGTTTTTAAAAATGATAAGGGAGAAATTTATAGCCTTGTTTTATTAGACAACACTTCGGGATTTCAGGCTTCAGAAATTTCTTATTTTGACTTTGATAAGCTCCAGCAAGATTTGGAACACATACTAGTCAACAGAACATTCGACTTTAATAAATACCCTGCCTTTGGGTTGCTGTTTACCAAAACCCGTAAAGGAAATGAGAAAGAGTTAAATGATATACTCATCTCCAACTTAAGTAAGTATATTGTATTAAAAAAATGAATCTTAAACCCCTAAAATCGACTCAAAATCAAAATGAATAAAATTAAGTTAACGCTAATCTTACTATTTGTTGTTCCTTTAAAATATTATAGCTAAGAATCTAGCAATGGAGTAAGGAACACAGCCATATGTAGCGGAATAGGTTTAATACCAATTTAGTTTTTAAATGTTGCTTTAAAATTTTGAATTATACTACGACGTAGCTCAGCACAGGTTTTTTACTTAGTTGAGGAAAAAAATATAAGCATAGCCATAGTTACGGTTCTATTTTATGACGATTAATAAGTGAAAAAGAAACTTATTTTATCCGACATTTAAATGTTAAGGTGGTGTAAATACATTTTTAGGAGTTGTAGTGACTTGAGAAAGGAATAAATCAGTTTTATTAGCTTTTTAAATGGTATTTTCAACTGGTCATGTGTTTTTATTCTTTTTATTTACTAGAAAGCAAAGAGAAAAAATTTAAACACAGATAGAGTTTAAGTAAATCCTTCACTAAAAAAAATATGGAGTACGATTATATTATCATAGGTAGTGGTTTCGGAGGTTCGGTTAGTGCTTTGCGATTATCTGAAAAGGGATATAAGGTTTTAGTCATTGAGAAAGGCAAATGGTACGAAGCCAAAGATTTCCCCAAAACCAACTGGAACTTTAGAAAGTGGCTATGGATACCCTTTTTAAGGTTTTTTGGTATTATGAAACTTTCCGTTTTCAAACATATCGCCATAATTTCTGGTACTGGCGTTGGAGGAGGCTCCTTGGTTTACGCCAACACTTTACCTACCCCTAAATCTGCTTTTTTCAATTCTGGAAGCTGGAAGGACTTAAAGGATTGGGAAAGTGAATTGAAGCCTTATTACGATGAAGCCTTAAGAATGTTGGGAGCTACAAAAAATCCAGAATTGTTTGACGGAGATTTGGGTCTCCAAAAGGTAGCCGAAAACTTAGACATCAAGAAGAAATTTGCCCCAACTCGTGTTGCCGTATTTTTCGGAAAACCCGGTCAAACCCAAAAAGACCCCTATTTTAATGGCCAAGGGCCGGAACGCTCTGGGTGTAATTTTTGTGGAGCTTGTATGACGGGTTGTAGACATAATGCAAAAAACACACTCGATAAAAACTACCTCTACTTCGCTCAAAAAAACGGTGCAGAAATACTGGCCGAAAATGAAGTTTATGATGTTCAACCTGTTGCCACTAAAGACGATTCTCAAGGGTATAACGTCTTTTTAAAAAGCAGCACAAAATTATTCAGCAAACGCAAGACACTAAAAACTAAAGGGGTAATATTCTCAGGAGGAGTTTTGGGTACAGTAAAATTACTGCTAAAACTTAAAAAGAAATCCCTGCCTAATTTATCAGATAAACTGGGTGAAGATATCCGAAGTAACAATGAAACCCTAGTAAGTGTTACCGGACTGGACAAAGACAAAAACTATTCGAAAGGGGTTGCCATAGGAAGTATCCTAGACACTGATGAAAACAGTCATCTCGAAATTTGCAGATATGGTGAAGGCTCCGATGCTTGGAAGCTAGCTCATTTACCATACGTGACGGGATCAAATGTAGTATCGCGTCTGTTTAAAATTTTCATAAAACTCTTAAAACATCCCATTGATTATTTCAAGATTTATTTTGTGAACGGTTGGGCCAAGAACACAGTTGTTTTACTTTTTATGCAAACTCTGGACAGTACCTTAAAATTTAAACGAAACGCTCTGGGGCAGATGACTTCAACCGTTAGTTCAGGAAAGGCTCCTACACCTTTTATCCCAGAATCTATAAAACTGGTTAAAGCTTACCGCAAAGCGATAAACGGAGTGAGCACCTCTTTTTCTTTAGAAACATTGGCGGGTATACCGTCTACAGCACATATTTTAGGGGGAGCCGTTATGGGAAAGAATCCTTCTTCTGGGGTAATCGATAAGGACAATAAAGTTTTTAACTATCAGAACCTTTATGTGATTGATGGGGCTATGATTTCTGCAAATCCAGGAGTAAATCCCTCCTTATCCATAACTGCTATTGCAGAGCATGCCATGCACCAAATACCCGCAAAAAAGTAAGCTAATGTGAAAAAGAACAATATATATAAAATACTAATATACTCTTACTTATAAATTCACAAGCATTAGGTATCCAGATTAAGCCCTTAGGTTCAGCTTTTTTTTTAAAAATTAGACCTTGCTAATCTATGAACTGAATGAAAAATACAACAATCGACATCAACGAAAATAGTATTAAAAAGTATGTAGAATCTTTAAAACCAGAGGATCTGTTATTCGTGAACAACTCGATTTGGGGTATTCTTATGATGGGAAAATTGCAATACTTTATGAAATTCGACCTTTTTGGGACAACCCGAAAGAAATTCAACACATGGAATTTGCTAAAATTAGATTTTACAAGTCAAGACAAGAATGGAATCTATATTGGATGCGTGCAAGCGGAAGATGGAAACTTTACGAACCATTTCCAAAATCAACTCATTTAGAAAAGATGATCGACATTATAAAAGAAGATCCATATGGCTGCTTTTATGGATAATATAAAGAAAATATTATAAAAATTGTGGAAGAATTCACTTCTAAAATTTAAAGCTTTTCTAGATCACTTAAATTTAAGAAGATTAATTAAGGTTGATATTTAAGCACATATTAATATGGAATGATATATTTTTGAGTTCATCCATCAGTCTACAAATAAGGTTGTGAAAGATAGTTTTCTTAGTTCTAGACTTCTTGAGCTGGTAACAAAATTCATCAAAATATCCATTTATATGTTATAAACTCCAACCAAATTAAATTTATAATGTCGTATGAATAAAATGAATTGTACTACGACGAGGCTCAGCACAGATTTTTTTGGTTTATTGAAGTTAAATATAACTAGCATAGCCTTAGTAACGGTAATTATTTTTGATAAAAAGTAAGCGAAAAAAGCCTGTGATGAATTCGTATCGGTAAAACGATTTATTGCCATATTAAAATTTATTTGGTATAAAATGATTTCAACTAAAAAAACTTAGAGAATTAGTTAATAGGATCAACTATAAGAGCAGCTGGTTCAATGTGCTTTCAGGCAAATGGAACGCGGACGTCATTACGAATCAATGGTATCTTTTATAAGATTTTGCAAACAACAACCGCAGTTAGACAATAATACTTTGCGGTAAGTGATAATAGATTTACGTTCACTAGCGTAGATCTCATAATCGACAAGGTTTCAAAAGTTTTACTCTCTAAGGCACCAAGTAACAATTATACTTTCTTCAATTGGTATAGCTGAAAACCGAACTATTATTGAATGCATAACCTAAGCTAATATAGGTTCTGTATCCAATAATCAGGCCCTTCAACTTCCTTTAAACATCAAAGTAGGTTTAAATACAAATGATTATATCGAGGTTTCTATATGATCCGGTAGCGATAGGTCAATTATTGTTTCGAATTTGCAGTTTAGAGTCACCGATTATCAGTAGTTAGGCCATTCTAATATGAAATAAATAGAAATTTATTTCTACCCTTTAAACCAATACTATAGCCTCATTTGCATTCATCAGGTTTTACATTGGTATTATCCTCTATATACAACACTGCCATCCCCGTATCGCCTTTATAACTCACTCCCACTAAAGCTATATGACCTGTATCATCTTAAGCCTCTAAAATCTGGTCTTTAGTAAGCAAGTACTCTATCGTTTTTATCTCCAAAATATAAAGCAAACAAAAAAGGAGTAAGGGTTCGTTCACCTTTACAGTTAATCAATATTGCTTTTTTTTAATTTTGTAAAACTTGTCAATCAAATTAATTCAAAACCATCATACTACAAATACTTAACAATAGAACAAATACTACAAACAAAGTCATAGCAAGGATTTAATTGAAAAAATACTGACTTTTCAAAGATATAATAGTGAATTATAAGCATTTATTAACAATAAGTATTTTCTTCTTATCAATAGGTTTGTGTGTAATTCATACATAAAAAATTATGAATAATTTACTATTTACAGCAACAACCATTAGTTTTTTAATAAGTTTTGTCTCATTGAAGGCAACAGCAATTAGTTCTAATACTGAAGGTGATATTGTAATTAATAACCTTACTCATAATGTGTCGATGTCAGAAATGAAAACATTTCCCGTTAATGATACTAATCCAGTTTTAAACATTTCAGAATGGCTCAGTTTTGAGACATTTTGTGCAACCCAAGCTGTTGCGGATTTGATATCCTTTCACGACAATTTAATGGCACAAACAATCACAGCAAATCTCCCTCAAGCTCTTGGTACATGAAAAATCTTTTATTCACAATTTTAATAATGTCAAGCATTCTATGTAATGCACAATTTTACGTATCTAATGGTGATGAAGTTTATGTTTCAGATCAAAGTACACTATACTCAAATGAGGATATAGAAAATAACGGTACAATACGTTTAGAGAACGAATCATACTTAATTTTTGATGCTGACTTAATTAACAATGCCACTATTTCATACCAAGATGGCAACAGTAAAGGAATTTTACAAATTGGTTCTGGTGAAGCTTCAAGCAATCAAGCTCAAGACATCCAATTTAATGCTACACAGGGTGAAGAAGCTCCGTTTATTATTCTTAATAAAACCTCTGGCGTTGCAAACATTACTCGTGGTCACATGCGTTTGTTAGAACGTTTTAAATCTATTAGTGGAACATTAGATGCTAATAGTGAAATTACAGGTGCAGATACAAACGAAAATATATCAAAAGGCTTAACATTTATAAATCCTGATGTAGCAACAATTTCAGTTGTTGAAGAATCTAGTGGCGGTATAGTAAAAAATGTGATCACCGAGCTCCTATTCCCGGAAGACTCAAAAAGAGCATTTAAATTTTTCTCATCTTCTGTAACTACGCCTGAATCCATAAATGCTAATCTTCAAGAAGGTGGTCATATTACATCAACAGTAGTAGGAACTTTTGATGATCCTTACCCTGGTTATGGAACTCATATCACTGGTTCAGAAACTGGAGAAAATGGCTTCGATGCTACTAATTCGGGGAATCCTTCAGTGTTTTTTTGGGATGCAAGTACACAGGTTTATACTCTTCTGCCAAATACGGACGAACGTACATTAACCGCTGGTGAAGCTGCTCTTATTTTAGTAAGAGGAAGTCGTGTACTTGATTTAACAGTAGATAATATCCAAGATAATTTTCCTACAATTCTAAGAACAATTGGTGATTTACATATTGGTGACTTTACTTTAACTAATCTTGCCTCTACAACTGAGGAATTTTCATTAATTGGTAATCCATACCATGCTGAAATGGATCTAGATGCACTCCTTAAGAGTCCAAATAACGTAGGTCTTAGTTCAAGCTTCGTATATTATTTTGATCCTACTTTAGGTTCACAGGGCTCATATGTAACTTTAGATCTTTCAGATCAAAGTACAACACCCCCTTCTCTAAATGATAAGTATCTTCAACCAAATCAATCGTTTTTTATTGAAAATATTGCTGATAACGCAAGTTTAACTTTCAAAGAAAGCTTTAAACGCTCAAACGAGCAAAGACAAAACAAATAAAATTTTTATCGCCGATACCGATTTAAGATAGACGTTAGTATGTTCGACTCCAACGCAGATGTGTTCAGGGGATGGTGTTACGTTAAGGTTCAATCCAAATTATAGCGAACAAGTCACTTAGAAGAAGATGCGACTAAAGTTTGGAATTCAGACGGATCCATAGCAATTCAAAACCAAGATAAATATTTATCGGTTGATAAACGCCCTTTACAGGATAATATAGTAGATGCTGTATTGTACATGTTTTATCCAAGGGATAATGATCAATTTTTAATTAATCTAAATTATCGCCTTGAAATTGATATTAAGAATATGCCTAGTTCTGGTGAGGTCGTTTTAATCGACAATTACTTAGAGACTAGAACACAATTAAACCAAAACTCAAACATATATAGTTTTAATTTGGACCCAATACTTCCTGAATCAGAAAATGTAAATCGCTTTGAGTTAGGCTTTGAAAATATAACACTTGGCACCACAACACCACAAGAGGAATTGGCTTTTTTAAGCTTATACCCAAATCCAACGACTGGTTTAATAAATATCGACTTAAAAGAAGCAGGGGAAGCTCTAGAGAATATAAAAATTTTTAGCACAGACGGTAAGCTAGTCAAACAAATTAATATCATTAATAATTCTACAGAGCAAATAGACGTTAGTGATTTATCCAGAGGATTTTATCTTGTTGAATTACAAACTGCCAACTCTATCTATGTTGAAAAATTGATTCTAAATTAAAGAGTAGTTGGATTCAAGTCATAAATACAAATTCTGCGTTAAATAATAATTGATCCATTACAAATATAGGATTTTCAAAATTGAACCTTTTTCTAGGTCTTATACCAAATTATATTTATAATACCGTATGAATAAATTGAATTATACTACGACGTAGCTCAGCACAGGTTTTTTGATTGATTAATTGAAATCAAAAATAACAAGCATAGCCTTAGCTACGGTAATTATTTTTGATGAAAAGCAGGCGAAAAAAGCCTGTGCCGAATTCGTATCGGTAAAACGATTTATTGCGTCATTATAGGTCTAATTTGGTATAGAACCATTGCTACAAACTTCACTTTCCCATTAACAATTCCACTGGCTGCTATTAACGGAATGTTTAATTCTTCTTTCACCATAGGATTAGGGTAAAAGGTGTAGTGTAGTCTACTCTTCATCATTATGCCCACCAGCTTCAAAACCTTCAGCGACTTCAGCCTCCTATACCTTTAATGCAAATTTTACGCTATAGACTACATGAACGACAGTAATATCGTTTTCTTTAAGTCTAGCTGCATGAATTTTAGTTATTCCTGCGGAAGTAAATACAACTTTAACGCCTCCAGAAATAATTACTTGGATAATCTATTCAATATTAAGATACATCATAAGTACATTGACTCCGAATGGTTTAGACGTTGCTTTTTGATATTTTATAATATGCTCTCGTGATACATTGACCCCACACTAAGCAAACCTAGGCCACCAGCATTACTTACGACACTAGTTGGTCGCAAGCAGCTGTTCCCATAACATTCAAGCTTGAGTGATCGGATATTGAATATTAAAAGCTCTGTAACTCTGTTTTTTACTATTCCTTAATTAGCTTGAAACTATTTGTTTTAGAACTTGATTTTATAGTAGCGAAGTACATTCCACTTGCTAATTCAGAAAGATCACAAATTATTAACATTGGAAATCTTGGTATTCAGCACTTGATCTCCCATGATATTGTACACAATAAAATCTGCTTGTGACATTCCTTCTGGAAAAGAGATATTAATATTGTTTTTACAGGGTTTGGATACAGTGCAAATTGATTTTTTAGTAACTGGTCTTCTGCTCCAAGAATAAAAGATTGTTAAGAGCATCTTCGAAATTTGGAATTCCATAGCCCATTCGATCTGTCGGATTATTAAATAAATGTGCTGATTCTCTCACAACCTGCATTATCTGTGCATTTGGGACTTCGGGTCTGGCTTGCCATAATGATGCTACCGCACCCGCCATAATAGGAGAACTAAAAGATGTTCCATTACTGGTAGTTACGTTTCCATTCGAACTTACAACAGCCGCATTTCGACCTTGAGCCATTACATCTGGCTTAACTCGACCATCTATTGTAGGTCCTATTGAGCTAAAGCTTACATAATCTCCATCTGAATCAACTGCACCAATGGTTAACATTCCGGGTGAATCTCCTGGAGTACCAACAAAAGGAAAACCAGAACTACCACCATTCCCCGCAGATGTAACTAAGATCATACCTTTATCAAAAGCGTGATTTGCACCACGCGCGCCAATCGTAGTTTGACCATCAAGATCCTCATAACTATGATCATAGGCAGAATTGTCATAACCTCGATATCCTAAAGATGTATTTACAACGTCAACACCTAGGCTATCTGAACGCTCTAGTGCTTCAACCCACCAGGCTTCTTCAACTGGGTTTTCGCTAGGACCAAATTCTGTCCTAAAAAGGTAAAAAGAGGCTTCGGGAGCAGTACCTACAAATTGACCTGAAATAAATCCACCTATATCACTAAATGTTTGTGCTCCATGCGACCCTGTTCCATCAACATTTTCTTGACGCAATGCAAAATCGTAAGTTCCAAGTAATCTGCCATCAGAAACAATATGCGAGAAAGCTGGATTATTTATCACGTTTGGAAAACCACTATCCAAAACGGCTACAACCATTCCATCCCCATTAAAATCTTGTTCATGTAAATAATCTACTTTTAGCATCGTAGTCTGATTTGCCGCAGCACCATAATTATATGTAATTTTACTTTGTTGGTTCTCGATGGCAAATTTATCTGGGGTAGCACCTGTTATTGACCTAAAATTTAGAGACTTGTCCATAAATTCGACTGAACTCACATAATCTTCGCCAAGTAAGTCATCAATATCCATCTGGGACCCACGAACATAAACGGCATTCATCCATTTGGATTTAGCATGAACACTTATGCCTAAGGTATTTTTAAGTTGTGTAATATAGGCTTCATTTACAGGAACATCACGATCATCAATTGTCGTATTTTGCAAGGCCTTTCTATCAATGGCCTCCTGAGTCATAATAGAGATAGGATTTGCGATAGAGGTGGCCACGTCTTCTTTATCTAGAAGAAAGACCAACGCATCCTGCTGCGAATACATAAACGGAGTCGCAAAGACGGCTAATAATAGTAAGATTTTTTTCATATTTTTATTATTTAAGCAATAACACCACTTCCAAGCAATTCTTCGTTAGAATACCAAGCAACAAATTGTACCTCAGTAATAGCCGATTGTAGTTTCTCAAAGGTAACATAAAGTCCGAAAGTGTTTGGTGTAAAGTTGCTTTTTCCAAATTTGACGGTTTCGAATACGCGCCATTACATCCAAGGTTTCATTAATATTTGGCTCTAAATCATTTCTCACCCAATGAACCTCTTCATTCTTAACAAGCAGTCCAAGACGATAGAGACCAGGATGTGCTTTACCCTGTCTTGTATAAATAACCTTACTTAAGTTTCGCAACTAGTATTCAATGGGTTTTCATGCTATTTAAGTTACCAAATACAAATCATGCTATAACAAGAAGATATTGCAAAAGTTCAATAAATAGAAGGGAAGCTTAATAAGGTTTGGCTTAATTCAGACTATTTACAGGCACATCTGGATATTTTAGGTTTCAAGAGAATAAAAAACAATTCAGTTGGTGCAAAAAGGTGGGTTTTTCATTTGAGGATTTGATCGCTATGCACTTAATCTTGTCCCTTATTGGAATTGACTCTATATATGAACTTACAACCAGTAAAGACGATGAACTGAGTAACTAAGGAAAAGATACGTACTGTCCAGTTTTAGCAAATCAAAAAATCAATTGGAGAACTTTTTTGGCCCAGTTCGTAAAGCAGTATTTAATAAAAGATGAACTTTTCACACCCTCACCAGGTGCTGCAAGAGGCTTGATCTTTGGTAATACTGATCTTTAAAAACAGAAAAGACTATTGAAGGTGGCTCGAAGATCTACAACCATGTATCAAAACCTATTATGCCAAATCAGCATTCAAATATCGCATAAAATCAGTTTCATTTTCACTTATTAACCGTCATAAAATAGAACCGTAACTAGTGCTATGCTTATATTTTTTTCCTTGACTAAGTAAAAAACCTGAGCTAAGCTAAGTCGTAGTATAATTCAAATTTTTGATATATCATTAAAAAACTAAATTGGTATAATTTGTTGCCAACAGTTTGTGTCTAATTTGTTGCGTGATTAAGCAATTGATTTAGCAAACAAATAACGGATAGAAAATCCCAGCGGAGTTTTCTAGGTGTGCACTTGCTCAATTAATTATACATTGTGTTGTAGCACATTTTTAATTAATTACTATTTCAACATTTAATCCTTGTTCACCTCTAAGCTTTGGAATCAGAGCGTGATATGTCAAATTTGGTGCTTCTGTCGTTTCATTTTGGTTGAAAGTAACAGTTAGGTTTTCATTTCCGATTACACAACTTTCAACTAATTCCTAGTCAATTGAACTATTAGCATTTGCAAGTCCTTTTTTTCCAATACCCAAATCGTAAACAGTAAAATCAATGGTAGGTTGGCAACTTCCTGATACAAATTCTGTAAAATCCACTTGATTTCTAATAATCATATGATTTTCAAATAATTCTATATCCATTTGGTATTTTGTGTTTATACAATCCTATTCACTTTCAAGACTTGTCGTGTTTATGAGCCTATCTGTAAAATTATCATCATTGTTACAAGAAAAGATTCTGAGAAATAAAAATGGGATAAGTAAAGCCTGATAGTTCATAATTATACTTTTCTATTAAATATATTTTTCTCGAATTGGTTGCGTTAAATGTTCTATGGTGGTATTTTACAAAAAACGTAGCGTTTAAAAAAAGGCTGCGTTTTCGAATAATACGCAAGCCATATTTTTAAATTTTGCCACCTGGAAAAAGCACCCAAGCCATTTCTATAACTTACGCTATTTTTATATGCTTAGTTGGTAGCCACTGGATATTCTATCCTATAATTCATCATTTTTTAATAATTTTCTTATTTAAAACCCCATTCTTCGTGTATATCTTCATCAGATAAATACCAACGGATAAATCAGAAATATCTAAAGTTTGAAAATCTGAAATTACAGATTTTTTAATCTGTCCGATTAAATTGAAAATTTCAATTTTTTGAATCACCATGTTTTTAGATTTTATAAATACTAAACCACTACTTGGATTTGGATAAATTTGACCATTACTAAAATCGAAATCAGTTGTCCTTAGAGTGAAATTTCTAAATATAGCTTGTCCAAATATGGCATTGCTAATTGTAAGAACTAAACCGTTGTCTTCTTGTGTAATCTCATAAGATCCGGCGTCTTGCATAAATGAGAAAAATTCAATTTCAAACGAAGTATGAGCTTGAACACCACAATCTTCATTTGTATTAGAATAATCGAAAGTTTCTAAAATATTCGAATTTGGAAAATTATATATTCCGCTAAACCTATTGCAAGCCCCTTCGCCAGAAAATTCATAGTTTTCGAGAATTGTTAAGGTAGGTGTAATTTCGGGTTCTATTTCTGATACTTCATAAGGCGTTCCTGCGTCACTTGATTGGACAAAATTTAAATTCCAAGTCTGAAATAAATCAGGATCTGGGTCTTGTGCATTCCCATAGAAGGCGGTGAATAGTACTACTACTAAAAGTGAATATTTCATGATCGCTGCTTTTTTCAGCTTGTGGATAACGCTTATGTGTGACAAGCCTTGTGTGATTTAGCTACTAAATTAACACATAAAAGCCGAACAGGAAATCTGCTAGTCCCAATACTTGGGGATTTATACGTAGGCTATAACCAATAAGTTATACACCGTGCTGTGTTTAATGATTTACAATTAAAAGATTTGATTTAAATAAATTAATGATAAACATTAATTTATATTTGTTAATCGTTATTTTGTGTTAGATTTATGCTCTTATAAAAACTCTCCTAATGAAATATATTACACACAAACCAAAATTAAAGGTTCTTAAAACATGGATTGCTTTATTTGTTTTAATGGTACTTCCATTTCTAATTGGCAGCTATATAGAACCTGAAAATCCTATTTATATAGTCACTATTTTTTCAATTGCAGGTTTTTTTATCTTCAATTTGGTTATAAGAAAATCACTGTTCTTTAAAAATTATTTTACAAGTCGATATAATATACTTACTTCAAAGGTTCATTCTAAAAAGACATTTAATATCTCTAAAGAGCTGATGTTTGAAAAGATTATAGAGGTTATAAATGATTCAAAATTTAGATTGGTTGAAACGGATAAAGACAAATTTGTAATTTTAGCAATTACATCGATTTCATTAAGATCTTGGGGTGAGAATCTATATATAAACTTTGAAACACGAGGAAATGAAACCGTGATGAAATTTTGTTCAGTAACCTTATTTCAAATATACTCTTGGGGTAAAAATGAAGAGAACTTAACCGATTTATTCAATGAAATCGAAAGTTCACTAACCGTATAAATAGAGAATTATGGCTATTGTAGTGAACTTAGATGTCATGTTGGCGAAACGAAAAATGATGTTAAAAGAACTCTCTGAAAAAGTTGGTGTGTCAACGGTAAATTTGTCAATTTTAAAACAAGGAAAAGTCAAAGCAATTCGTTTTTCGACTTTAGATGCAATCTGTTTGGCTTTAGATTGTCAACCTGGTGATATATTGGAATATGCTGAGAAAGAAAGATAAGTCATTGACTTATCTTTCTTAAATTTAGAAATCGTTTTTTTAGTAAAACACAACATCTGTAAAAACTCTATTCAAATCTTAAGTGTAAAGAATATATCTCTTAAAGGTGTTGTTTTTATTATCATCTAAACTTTTACCAAATTAAACCTTTGTATACTCTATTCAAGGGATATTTAATTGACTACCAAAAATGCTAGATTCAAGATTATAAGGCAACGAATGTTTACCAACCCTACTCGTTTATTCTTTTTCATTACAAATCAAACTAAGGTATTCCATATCATATTTCACTACTTATGGCTTTCTTTGCAAACGTTTCCGCTATTTCAGAAAGGTGTTTATAGCTGTTATTTAAAGCGTCTTCTAAATTAATTGACCTGCTTAAAACATCCTGAGCGTAGGTTATTCCAAAGTTATTTAACGCCTCCTTATCCAATTCTATCTGTCCACAGAATACAGCAACTGGAATAGAATAAATTTTGGCTGATTTTAAAACACCATCTATTGTTTTTCCTGATAAGGTCTGCACATCCAATTTACCTTCTCCTGTAATTATCCAATCGGCATCAGCAATTTGATGGTCAAAATTTGCAAGCTCCTTGATTACTTGTATTCCAGATTCCAACTTGGCTTTCAAAAATACTATTGTAGCAATGCCCATCCCTCCTGCTGCCCCCGCTCCATTAATCGTTTGAGGTTGCACATTAAATTGTGCGGTTAACACTTCAGAAAAACAAGTAAGCCCATGATCCAGCATTTCTATATCTTCTTTTGAAGCCCCTTTTTGTTTTGCATATACGTGAGCCGCCCCATCTTTCCCGTATAATGGATTGTTCACATCGCAAGCCACCTGAAACTCTACTTGCTTTAGTATTGACGATACATTTGCATCATCAATACTACAAATTTGGGATAAACTCGCACCAATTGGTTTTACCTCCTTATTGTCCCTATCTATAAATTTATACCCTAGTGCAGTCGCCATTCCAATTCCACAATCATTCGTAGCGCTACCGCCAATTCCTAAGATGATTTTTTTTGCTCCTTTTTCAATAGCATGTAAAATCATTTCTCCTGTACCGAAAGTAGTCGTATTTTTACAGTCTTGTTCTTCCTCCTTTAATAACCAAAGCCCTGAAGCTTCAGCCATTTCGATAAATGCGGTTTGTGATGTTTCCGCATATAAATAAGACGCAGTTATCAGTTGAAATAACGGGTTTTTGACTTCAACTTCAATTAAACGACCTCCAAGGTAATAATTAGCGATCTCAATAGTTCCATCGCCGCCATCGGCCAATGGCAACTTTAAGATATCTACTTCAGCAGATACTCGATGTATACCATCTTCTACGGCAGAACAGAATTCTAGACTAGACAGTGATCCTTTGAATTTATCGGGGGCTATTACAATTTTCATACTAAATTATTGACCAAAAATTGTTGGAATGAAGTAACTAAATATCAAAATAGCAATAAAGAAAGTCACTAATATATAGACTTCTTTAATCAAGAAGTCAGATTTTTTTAGAGTTATATTAAAGTTTGAAATTTCTTTTACCTTAACGCTTCTTGTCATGGCACTAACGGCGAAAGCAACTACAAATGCTATGATCACCCCAGTAAAATTTAACCAAATCCAAAAAACATTAAAGCCCAAATCGATATGAAATAAGTTCTGAATGGTTTGAGAAAACATTAAATTAATTAAAACCGCTACGATAATACCAGCATTCATTCCTATGTGATTAACCTTTTTGGAGAAAAACGCCAATAAAAACGTCACCAATACAGGACCATAAAATACGGAACCTATCGCATTAATTATTTCTATCACTGGACTGTTACTACCTCCAAATAAAAAAGCACAAGCAATACAAACCACTCCCCAGAATACGACTGCTGCTTTAGAAATAGCCATATACTTTTTCGGTTCTAATTTTGTTTTCCCTCTGTTGAAAAAATCTTCAACTGTAACAGCAGACAACGAATTTACCGTCGAGCTTAAAGACGACATTGCAGCGGATAAGATCCCAACCATCAAAATGCCAATAAGGCCATGAGGCAGATATTTCATAATAAAAACGGGCACCATTAAATCTGCTTTAATACCATTTGCCGCATATTCTTCTGGAAAATGTTTTTGTGTAGTCGAAGCAATATCACTCAGGAAGTCTGGAGCTAGTGTAATCAGGCTCCCTAAAATAAGACCCATCACACAATACACCAAAACAACAGGAAACCTTAATAGGCCGTTAGCTAATAATAAAGTTCGAATTGTCTTTTCATCTTTTGCGGAGAGTAAGCGTTGTGCTTGAGTCTGGTCGCATCCATAATAGGAGACATATAAAAAGAATCCTCCTATCAACATTGGCCAAAAACCATATTCATTGCCATCTCCGATACCTAAATTAAAATCTATGACTTGTAATCGTTCAGAATCAAAACCATCTGTTAAGCCTCCAAGATCTTGCACTGTGTTCCAGCCGTAAATCAGACAAATTATTAATCCTAGAAATAAAATAATCATTTGAATAGCATCTCCCCAAACCACTGCTTTCATCCCTCCTTGCCAAGAATAAATAATTGTTATTACACTGATTATTAATATAGTATATACAAAATCTATATCTAAAACAGCTTGTAAAATTATGGCAATGGTGTATACCATTACTCCTGTTCCCAAAGCACGACTAATTTGAAAAACAACACTTAAAATGAGTCGTGTAGAAGAACTAAACCTTTTCTCCACAAACTCATAAATACTCACTACCCCCGACCTAAATAAAGGCGGAATAATAACAATCATAATAAATAGCATTGCCAGAGGGACTGCAAATTCAAACGTTAGCCACTTCATACCTCCCCCTAATTTTAATCCTACAAAGGCAGGTGCCGAAATAAAACTTATGGCAGACAATTGCGTCGCCATAGTCGAAAGACTCAAAGGGAACCATCCCATGCTTCTTCCCCCTAAAAAATAATCTTTTGAATCTTTATTGTCTTTAAAGAAAAAACCCATCCCTAAAAAGAACACGATATATAATAAAATAATACTATAATCTAACCAATTCATAATTTTTCGTTTTTTGGAGTTATTCTTGTTTTTGACTATTGTTTATTGCTTATTCACTATTGCCCATTAATCATTGCTCTTTATTTTTTTTCTCTTCTCTTTTCTCTTCTCTTTTCTCTTTATTCTTATTTTGAATTCTTCACTACCGCCCGCCGTCTCACTACTCACCTCTCATTACTCACTTCTCACCACTCAAACAGTCACTTCGAGTAAAATTCAAATTACGCTAGTAAATTTGAATTTAGTATCGAGAAGTCAAATCTGCATGGTTGGATACTTAAATTGTTAGAGCAAAATGTGCGTCTCAAACTATAATTACACGAATCAACTTTTCACTGTGAACATTTCATTTTTTTCTTTCTTCTTATTTTGAATTCTTTACTCCCGCCTACCCTCTCACGATTCACCACTCACCTCTCACTACTCACCTCTCACAGCTCAATCCTCACCACTCAATCAGTCACTTCGAGTGAAATTCAAATTACACCAGTAAATTTGAATTTAGTATCGAGAAGTCAAATCTGCATGGTTGGATAATTCGATGGTTAGAGCAATATGTGACTCTCAAACTACGAATACACGACTCAACTTTCCACTGTGAACATTTCATTTCTTTTTTCTTTTCTCTTATATTGAATTCTTCACCCCCCGCCTACCGTCTCACCACTCACCTCTCACTCAGTCACTTCGAGTGAAATTCAAATTACGCCAGTAAATTTGAATTTCGCATCGAGAAGTCAAATCTGCATGGTTGGATAATTCGATGGTTAGAGCAATATGTGACTCTCAAACTACGAATACACGACTCAACTTTCCACTGTGAACATCTTTTTTCTTTTTTCTTTTCTCTTATATTGAATTCTTCACCCCCCGCCTACCATCTCACCACTCATTACTCACCTCTCACTCCTCACCTCTCATTCCTTATTCAACAAGTCTAATAACAACGAAGCCGTCCAAGAAAAGTTAATTCCTCCGTATCCTCCCTTACTTACTTCTTTTCTCGCATCAAAATACTCATAAAAACCATTTTCCTCTATAAGTTCGACCGTATCATCCTTTACTCTTTTAGAAATATCTTCAAACCCGTATTGTACTAATCCATTATAAAGAATCCAGTTTAAGTTGATCCAAACTGGGCCTCTCCAATACTTTTTTGGTTTATATAGTTCGCTTTCTGGATCGAAAGATGCACATAAATATTGATTTTCGTTGCCAAACCTACTCATCAAGGTCTGCACCAGTTTCTCTGCTCTTTCTTTACCGGGAATATTGGCAAATAATGGTGTAAAAGAAGAAGAAGAAATATGTTTTATTTTTCTTTCATTTCTTAGGTCGTAGTGAATATATGCTCCTAATTCTTCATCGAATAACTTATTATTAAACGACTTAATGGCTTTTTCTTGCCATGTTTCAAGTTGTTTAATTTTATTTTGGCTGCCTCCGATTAACGTGTATAATTCGATTAAGCTTTCGTTGGACTTTATTAGCATTGAATTAAATAAAGGGTCCTGAACCAAAAATGGAGATAATTCGGCTATTTTTTCATCGCTATAATTATGCTCTTTTGCAATTTCTAAGATATGTAGATAATGATCATATTCGCGTTTACTTGGTCTTTGAGAAGCATCGACATGCGTTGTATCTCGTCTTTCAAATTCATAATCTGGAGAGTCCATGTTGTGAATAATATCATCCCACATTGGCGAATTGTCTGTTCCCGATTCCCAGTTGTGGTAGATATACACTAATCCTTCATTTTGAGGATCTCTTTTGGTGTAAAAATAAGTGTGGTTGTCATAAACCTTATCAATAACACCCTCTATAAACTTCAAGGTCGCCTTTTTATCTGTGCTTATTCTTAAGATCTCTGCTAGCACAAATCCAAGTACAGGTGGCTGTGTTATTCCCGAAGTTTTGTATTTTTTTGAAGCATCAGGATGCAATTCTGAACAAAAGTAATCCGGTCCTGGAAAATAGGTATCAGTTTCAGTATGAAAAACTATGTGCGGTATAAAACCATTCCCCCATTGCGCATCTAATAAGGTAGATATTTCCTCTTCGGCTTTCGGCATATCGAAATGAGCAAAGCCAATTGCAATAAAACCGGAATCCCAATTCCATTGAAACGGATACAGTTTCTCGCATGGAATACTAAAACCATCGCGCCAATTTGCATTAAGAATTTCTATGGCTTTATTCTTTAGTTCATTCATTAGGTCTCAAATTAAAAATTATAAAAAAACTTCACCACTGTCTCTAAAGACCTAGTGAAGTAGGGTTAAATTGGTATAAAGTATAAAAGTATACTTTTATTTTAAAAGAACTACCTCGGCGCACAGCCATCGAGATATGAGAGACAAGACCGCTTCGCAGCTAGAAAAAAGACTTTTTATCATTCTTTCTTTTTACTACTGAGAAATATTAATCACTTCCAAAAATTGAAAATTGAAAAATAGTATTAATTATTGAAAGTTTCTTTCTAGTCATTAAAAATTTAAAAAATGACTTTTGTTTTAGCTGGTATAAAGCTACATACCGAATATGAGGGAGGAAGGATTAATAGATGGTTGAATAGTTAGATTGTTACAATAATAGACAGTTCGAGTATTGGATTGTTAGAGAAAATGGCCTCTCAAACTACTATTACACGACTCAATAAATCAACTTCTTGTACTTTTCTCACCACTCATATCTCAGACTGTCACTTCGAGTGAAATTCAAATTACACCGGTAAATTTGAATTTAGTATCGAGAAGTCAACTCTGGATTGGAAGAGCAAAATGTTACTTTCAAATTACGATTAAACGAATTAACTTTTCACTGTGAACATTTCATTCCTTTTTTCTTAATTTAAATTCTTCACTCCCCTCCGCCGTCTCAAATCTCAATACTCACCTCTCACAACTCATTACTCACCTCTCATTACTCACTCCTAACCTCTCAAAAAGTCACTTCGAGTGAAATTCAAATTACGCCAGTAAATTTGAATTTAGTATCGAGAAGTCAAGTCTGGATGTTTGGATACTTAAATTGTTATAGAAAATGGCCTCTCAAACTACGATTAAACGAATTAACTTTTTGTACTTTTCTCACTACTCATTACTCACCTCTCATTACTTACTTCTCACCTCTCAAAAAGTCACTTCGAGTGAAATCTGCATGGTTGGATACTTAAATTGTTAGAGCAATATGTGACTCTCAAATTACGAATACACGACTCAACTTTCCACTGTGAACATCTTTTTTCTTTTTTCTTTTCTCTTATATTGAATTCTTCACCCCCCGCCTACCGTCTCACTACTCATTACTCAGCTCTCAATACTCACATCTCATTACTCACATCTTACCACTAGTATCTCAAAATTAAAGGAGAAAAGAGTTGTTTTTTACCTCGGTTCATTTTCGGCAGTAGTATTTTTATTTTATGATTTTTAAAATCTCTAACAATCGTGGGATTTTGTCAACTTGTGTTTCTGTCCAAAACGTGTAATTTTTAAATTCATTATCATCATAATTATTCAGTTTTATAGTTAGTCTTCTGTTTTTTTCATAAACGAAATATGAGAGAGTCATTTCATTTGCTTTGAAGATGAATTCTGATGATTTATCTTTAAATCTCAAATCTAAATTTGGAATTACATTGTCTTCAATAAAATGAATAAATTCGTTAATTTCTTCAATTCCAATCCACGCAGTTTTGAATACTTCAGGTTTTTTAATATTCATATCAAGTTGAAGAGCATTTCTTTTTTCGCCTGTTTTTAAGTTTATAACTTCTATAGGATAAAATTCCACAGTCTCTCCAATTCCAGATTTAAATTCAGCGATAGTAGTCCAATCTTTATTAATTCTTGTGAATTGTGTTTCGTCAATAAATTTACGAGTGGATGATTCAATGTTTTGTGCGAAAGTGATTGTAGCAAAAATTAAAAATAGTAATAATAAAAATTGATTTTTCATAAATTGTTATTTTGTTGTTTATATTATTGCCAACGTGATGTAATCGAGTAGGCAAGGGGAATTTCAGAACTCACATTACAAAATGCAATAAAATGCTGAGCAGTAGTTTGATCAAGAGTTGACAAAGTTTGAAAATTTTTAGCTCCAAATGACCCTGATTTTCTTATCTCGCCTGCAAGAATTTTAGCTAAAAATAATTGCACATCTTTGTTGGATTTTGTCTCCGCAATTCTGGAAAACATTTCAAGCCAATCTTCATCAATTTCTTCTTTGGAATCATCTTTTGGAGGGTCCTATTGTAATTCTTTAGTAGTTTGTTCCATAACAGACTCTCTATTAATCTGTTCTCGTAAAAGTTTGGCGCCAAAAAAGTAAACAGACCTGTTTCCAAGTGCTCTGTATGTTTCAAATTCTTTTGAGGCAGCACTTGCAGCTTCCGTTGTCACAAGACTAAGACCATCTGCTTCATTTTTTACTTTTTGAACTTTAGCTTGTAAATTAGCAACTGGAACATCAACCAATACTGTAATTAATCTCCCCAATGACTTCCGTAAGCTTTTTTTAATGGCAGGAGGCAAAGGAATTCCATCTATAAGTGATAAAATATCTTTAGCCTCTATTGCTGAAAATTCAGCTTTATTTTCTTCTTGTTCTAAATTTTCATTACTCAATGGTCGGTGTTTTATTTGCCCATAATGTTTGCCTTAAAAATAGTACCCTCTAAAGATAATGATTTTTTTATCAATATTTTCAGGACATGTTAGGAGTTGTTTATTTAAAAAAGATTGGTTTTGAATGTGATTGATTTAAAAGTTTTAACATTAATAACATGATTTAATAAATGGTAAAATCTTGAAAGTTGTTGATCTGCCTCTCAAATCACATTTTTAGTATACTCTCTATTATAAATGCTTGAGGAATAACCTCCAGACACATATTAAAATGCTCTTTTATATCTGCTAATCCTCAAATCAATAGGTGATTAATAGCCTCCAACGGCTAGCCAATTACCTTGGATTGGAAGACCAACGGGTTTGCAAGGATTAAACGAATTAACAAATCAAATTTTTTTACTTTTCTCTCTACTCACTACTCAAACAGTCACTTCGAGTGAAATTCAAATTACGCCAGTAAATTTGAATTTAGTATCGAGAAGTCAAATCTGGATGGTTGGATACTTAGATTGTTAGATGATTACGAGCTGCTCCTGTGGGCGATTTTTTGTTAAAACAATTTACAATATAGGTTCTATGTATGCGAATAATATTAAGGTATTTGTTTCATTTTTTTAATTTCATTTTCCGCTTTCTCTATTTAGTTTTTAACTTCCCTTTTATTAATTATTAAGTTTTTTATGGTTATGTTGCATTACTGCCAATAGTCTAGTATATGAATCATGACATCCCAAAACGTGCAATGATTTCATATATATTGTTGTGCTTTCGTTTTATTGTTCCAAGTTAAAAATGAGCTTATTCAACTCGTAACTAAATCGGAAAGCTGTTATCTTATTTAACCTCTGCGCATCTATGATAATCATTATTGCATGGGCTTTCTGGATTCCATAATGCATATGCATAAGAGCAACATGGATCATGAGTTTTTTCTTCCTTACCATAATTAGCTTTAAATGAGATTTCAGTTCCTACTGTTACATATAAAAATTTAGGTGGGGAAGATTGTAAGTTGTTGGGGACATTAGGTACTTTATCAGCTAAATTAACAAGACGAAAGGTTTCTTTGAGTAGACCGGGAGAACTTCCAATTATAGTTAAGCTATTGTAGTAATCAGCAAAAGATTGAAGTCCAACCATTGGGCTAGCTGAATTGTAATGATAAACTTCCATATTATGTGCAATGAGTTCAGGTACTGCAAGTGTAGCAAGTGTAGATCCAAGGCTGTGTCCGGTTACAGTAATTTTTTGTCCTCCACCAGGATATGATTGAAGCTGCTTCCGTAAATCTGGCAGCAATCCATTGTGTACTTTATACCAGCCAGTTTCTACATTAATATCTGATGGAGGATTTGGGGTTGGAGCAGTATATAGAACAGGAGCATATTGAGCGTCTACAACAAAATCGACTATGCTTTTACTCCCGCGAAATACTAGGAAAAGTCTTCCATCCTTGTATTTGACAAAAGACCCGAAGGGTTCATGACAAGGCTTATTTAGATAGTTGAAATTACTCCAGATAAGCGGTCCAAAACTAAAATCGTCAACACTAAATTTGATCTTAGTTACAGAGCAGATATCGATTGGCTCATACTTTTGTCCAGTTCCCCAAGAAAATTCGGATTGGGATGGAGGAGGATTACTTACTGCCGTTCATTGGTTGTAAATATTACCAAGTACATTCACAAGAAAATTACAAAGCTGGAAGGTTGATTGGTCTGAGCGTCCAAATGAGATTGGTAATGGGTCTTTACAAATTGTTTTCATAATTTATTTATTTAATCAGATTTCCTGTTTAAAACCTTTCTCAAAGGTTCTTTGAATAGTACTAAATTTCTTATCTAATAAAGCACAACGTATGATTAGTATAAATTTAGTAATTTTTTTATTATCCTAAATTTTTTAACATACATAACATGATTTAATAAATGGTGAAATCTTGGAGATAATTAATCTACATTTCAAATCACAATATTTGAATACACTCAATTATGAATGCTAAAAAAATAAATTAGCAGCACTTATTAATATGCTGTTTTATAACTGCTAATCCACAAATCAATAGGTAATTAATGGCCTCCAACGGCTAGCCAATTGCCTTGGATTGGAAGACCAACGGGTTTGCAAGGATTAAACGAATTAACAAATCAATTTTTTGTACTTTTCTCACTACTCAACTCTCACCACTCAAACAGTCACTTCGAGTGAAATTCAAATTACGCCAGTAAATTTGAATTTAGTATCGAGAAGTCAAATCTCAATTGTTAGAACAAAAATTGTCTATCAAACCGCGATTATACGACTCAACTTTTAACTGTAAACATTTCATTTTTTTTCTTAATTTGAATTCTTCACTCCCCTCTGCCCTCTCTAAATTCTCTGCTCATTACTTACTTCTCACCTCTCTCCACTCACCACTCACCTCTCAAACAGTCACTTCGAGTGAAATATAAATTACGCCAGTAAATTTGAATTTAGTATCGAGAAGTTAAATCTCAATTGTTAGAACAAAAATTGTCTATCAAACCGCGATTATACGACTCAACTTTTAACTGTAAACATTTCATTTTTTTTTCTTAATTTGAATTCTTCACTCCCCTCTTCCCTCTCAAAATTCACTGCTCATTACTTACTTCTCACCTCTCAAAACTCACTACTCACCTCTCAAAACTAGTACCTCAAAATTAAAGTAGAAAAGACTTGTTTTTTAACTCAGATCTTTGTTTTGATAAGAAATATTTTCAAACAATCTTATCACAATTTCGCTCAATATTATTCCGTTTATAATAATAAAAATAAGTGGCACTGCATAAAATAATCCGATTACAATTCCGCTAACATCATCTCCATAATTAAAATCAATTGAGCTTTTTAATACTGTAATTCCTAAAATAATTGTCCCAATTGCAATTATCATAGAAAGGATTAAAATCGAGTTTTTTGTTTGTTTATTTTTTATTAATCCGTTCCTATAATTTGGCAAAACAAAAATTCCGCACAAAGCTATTGTCAAGGCAAAAGTATCAGTTGAATTCATATAAAATCCGTGTCCAGCTGCTCCCATTAAAAGGAAGTAAAATAGTACAGAAAATATTAAAATCAGCACAAAAAATAAGAGGCTATATTTTCTTAAAAATCCGATTTTCAATTTCAAATGCAGTTTTTATTATTCTAAGTAACGTTTTGTTCACACCTTGTTTTTGCTGGTATTTAGGCAAGCTTGATTTAACTCATTCTTGCATCTAAATTAGCAATTTGTTTTTGAAGTTCTATGACCTTTCTCTTTCTTTTTTGATCAAGATATTTATAAACAATTGTAATTTTGCCTTTCTAGAGCATATTCCAAAGTATAGTGGCTAATTTTCTTGCAGTAGCAGAAACACCTAAAGCCCTCCCTTTTCTGTAGGCTATTCTGTTGAAGAAATTAGAACGGTGAGTGTCTTTTAAATTTCAAATAGAAGTAGCAGCTTGTCTTAAAGACAATTTTAAGTCTATGACTGCTCTTCAGAGTTCTACTATTAACTTAGAATCAATAGTTCTTTATTTATAGTTAAATATTTCGTATATTTATAGATGGAAAAAATAGACTTAAGGAGTGTTTCTGATCAGGAAAGAGGTATAATTCGAAGGGATGCTGTAAAAATGATAAAACGTGGAGATAAAAAAAAAGACATAGCTCTGTTTTACGGTGTTCATGTAAATACTGTTAGAGATTGGTGGAAGCTTTACAATAAAGAAGGTCATAAATCTTTGTCTTATCAAAAACGAGGAGTCAAATCAGAAGATCGAAAACTACTCAATAAAGATCAAGAAGCTGCAATCCAAAAAATGATTATTGATGTAATGCCCGATCAACTAAAGTTAGATTATGCTTTGTGGACTACAAGGGCAGTAAGGGATTTGATAGCAAGAGAGTTTAGTATTACAATCGGAAGAAGAGCTGTCGGTAATTATCTCAACGCTTGGGGATTCACGCCTCAAAAGCCAAAAAAGAGAGCTTATGAACAATGTTCCAAAAAAGTTCAAAAATGGTTAGACGAAGAATATCCAGCAATAAAAGAGAAGGCAAAACAAGAGAAGGCAACTATTCATTGGGGGGATGAAACGGGTGTAAAAAACAATAATCATCATGGACGTTCCTATGCTCCAAAAGGAAAAACTCCTGTTAAAAAACATATGTCGAAGCGGTTTTCAATCAACATGATTTCTACAGTTACAAATCAGGGTTTAATTCAGTTTATGATATATAAAGAAAATATGAACTCAGATGTATTTATTCAATTTTTAGAACAGCTCATCAAATCGCAAGAAACCAAAGTATTCTTAATCCTTGATAATTTACGAGTCCATCATAGTAAAGTTGTAAAGAAATGGGCGGAAGAAAATGGCGAAACCATAGAACTATTTTACCTGCCATCATACTCACCTGAGCGAAACCCAGATGAATATCTGAATTGCGATTTAAAGTATGGACTCTCGGATAAACCGGCACCAAAAACACAAGAAAAAATGAAAGAAAATTTAGAGAATCATATGAAAATGCTTCAAAATGATAGCGAAAGGGTAGCAAAATATTTTAAACATGAGAGCATCAAATATGCTGCATAAAATTAAAGATCTTTAAGTGCGAGGTTAATACTCAGAATTCTTCCATATAGTTTATTATTTAGTACCAATCTAAGCCAGAATGAAAGGTGTGGTGCGTTTTGGAATTTAAGTATTTCATTTTCGCTAAGTCCACTCAATAAAGTCAGTGAAGTTCTGTGACTAAGACAGGGCAAACGCATTAAACTTTCATTAGATTCAGCACTTTTATCAGATAGTGATTGTCCCATCCCGCTTGAAGTCTTCTGCTCTTCACCCCTGTTTTTAATGATTTTTCATTTTTCAATAAATTTAATGCAATTTTATTGAGTATGGAGAAATTTTGAGTGGAGTTACCTGTTCTTTTTCTAGAAGCATCTTCTGAAAAAGCAACATCTAAAGTCCAGTGTAACTTATTTTCTATAGACCAATGAGAACGAATGGCTTTTTGAAAATCTTGGGAGCTAGCCTTTATACTTGAAATATAATATCGTATAGCGTGTTGTGCAGGCTTTTGTGAGTTTTTAAACTCACGTTTGCTTTCTATTTTTATAACACTTGTTAGGTTTTCCCAGTTATTGTTTTTTAAAATAAACTTAAAGTTGCTGATTACACTGCACGTCCTGGTTTCTATTCTGCCATGGTCTAGTTCTTGGCTAAGGTTTGATTCCATAGTTTTTCCAAATCTAAATTCATCTTCAATATGCTCTAGTAACTGAGGTTGATTCTCTTTTACAGCCAAGATATAGTCTGCATTTTTTTTAACGATGGCCTTAGCTATTTTAGTTTGACATCCCATAGCATCAATAGTTACAATAGTATTTTCTATGGATAAGACTTTTAATAATTTTGGAATGGCAGTGATCTCATTTGACTTCTGGGAAACTTTCACTTGTCCTAAAACCAAATTATTGTCATTTGCCCAAGCACTAACCATGTGTACTGGGGATTTTTTACCACCAGCTTTAGCACCTCTAATTGTTTTACCATCTATAGCAATGATTTCTCTGGGCTGTAGTTGTGCAAGAGCACTAACCCATTGTATAAAGCATTTTTCAAATTGATTACTGTCAATATTAGAAAAAACGCGATTAAATGTGTCGTGCGAGGGGATACCATTAGGCAAATCAAGGAAGCTACGAAGAAATTCTTCTTTTGAGTTGGCGTAGTTTTCCATTTCATTCCATGAATCTGCTCCACAAATCACTGAAATAATCCCGATGAGAAGGATGCTTTCTAAATCGTAAAGTTGCTTGTGAGAACGTCTAAAGTCGGGTATTTGACCAAATATGGTCTTTAGCTTTTGGGTAGTTTTCAAAATGTATAAAGTATTGGTTATCAATATAATATACAATATTTTAAACTAAAAAACAACAAATAATATGATGAATTTTAAGTGATTAACACTCATTTTTACCCAATTAACTTAAACTTTTTTTAATGCGTTCGCCCTGTGTGACTAAGACCTTCTATAGCACCAAAATCAAAAATAGTAATAAGAAACAAGGTGAAAATCTATGTTTTTTAGTGTGCCAGGTAAATTGAATAAAAATGATCCTCCAAAACCTAATTCAAGGATGGCTCCTAGAACTAATAATCCGATACCTGTTTTTGTGATTATGTTTAGTTTTTGCCAAACTGTTTTTTATTTTAATATTTAACACCTGTCAATTGTTCTGATATCTCCCATAGTCTTTTTGCATTTTCTTCGTTTTGAGCCATTTTGTTTGGCTGAACTATGACAGGATATCCTCTAGATTCAAAAAAGCTTTTTGGTCCAAAGTAGTCGCCAGATGTAGCATTTAAATCTGTGGCTGCTCTAAGTGATGGCAATGTTCCCGTTTCTACATTTTGACCAAATAGGGGAGCCAAGAGCCTTGTTATGCTCATATGCCTACCTAAATCTGTATTTGTCCCACCAGGATGAGCAACAGTGAATAGGGGTGCATTCGGATTGCCTTTGTACTTCCTTACCAGTTCATAGGTGAAATATAAATTAGCCAATTTACTGTCTGAATACGCTTTAATGGTGCTGTACTTTCTAGACTCCCAATTGATGTCGTCAAAATTTATGCTACCAGATTTATGTGCAATACTACTGGTTGCGACTACTCGTGAATCTTTGGTTTCTAATAATAGTGGTATTAAAAGACCTGTAAGTGCGAAATGGCCAAAGTGATTGGTTCCCATCTGAATTTCGAAACCATCTTC
This sequence comes from Psychroflexus torquis ATCC 700755, assembly GCF_000153485.2. Classification (NCBI taxonomy): domain Bacteria; kingdom Pseudomonadati; phylum Bacteroidota; class Flavobacteriia; order Flavobacteriales; family Flavobacteriaceae; genus Psychroflexus; species Psychroflexus torquis. Next base: position 1,263,008 of record NC_018721.1, read on the forward strand.
TGTTTTAGAATAAGGGCACATCATAATCCCAGCATTGTTGATTAAAACATCTAACTGACTGTAATCACTAGTGAATTCTTCAGCAAAAGTTTGAACAGACTTCAATTTACCCAAATCAAGATGTCTAATTTCTAATTTTGCGTTTGGAAAATCTTTACGAATTTCCATAACTACATCTTCTGCTTTTTGAGTGTTTCTAACAGCCAGTATTACTTTGGCATTTTTACTAGCTAATACTTTAGTTGCTTGTTTGCCTAAACCACTCGTAGCTCCAGTAATTACTATAACTTTATTACTCTGATTTGGAATATCTTCACTAGTCCAATTTAGATTTGTCATGTTTGCCCTTGTTATGATTATTTAGTTCACAAAATTACTTTTATGTTCGCTCTTGCTCATAACTATTTCGCAGAAGAATGGATAAATTTCTGAGAAGTCTAGCTTTTACCTTGTGCTTGACGTTGATGTAAAAAGTCGTTTTAACGCTTTTTACATCAATCGTTGGCATTGTTTTACAGGTAAAGGCACTAACGTGTTTTTAATGAAAGCAACTAGTGCGATGCCGTTTAGTTCATTAATATTCATCAACCTTATATTTTGAGCCCTTCTTTTAGAGGCTTTTGAAGTAGTATCAATTAAATTACCGCGATGTCTAACTAAGGTTCTTAGATGTTCTGTTTGTAAATCATGCAAAAAACTTCCTCGTAGAAGTCCGAGGGTATGTAATTTTTGAATCCACATACAATCTAGAACATCTGTTTTCTTTCCTTGGATATTTTGGTGAATTTTTCATTGGTTAGAATTACTTCAATAGATGAATTTTGTAATTCAGTAAATAAATTTTGCCATTACGAACCGGTAAATTCCATAGCCACGGTTTTTATATCATTTTCGAGTAACCACCTCACTAAATCTTTCATATCCTCAGCGTAAACTCCAAATTCACGTCCATTAGCGTTTACTTGATTAATTGCTACAAAATGAGAACGACTGCCAATATTAATTCCAGCTGCATTAGAATTGATGATTTTCATTTTTAATTTTCTCTTTGCCATTGTTTTTGGTTTTAGATTAATAAAAAACCCAAAGAGAATGTATATTGAAAACAAGAAAATATTCTGAACGACATATCCATAAAGGATTCATCAGTGTAATTATCACTAGCCTTGGATAGGTAAATATCAAAGACGTTTTACATTCCAAACAGAATTGCGCACGAGCTTTGAAGGCATCAATTTGAAATCGGTCTTGCAATGAGCTATTGAGCAAGATACAAACGTTACTTTAAAGTATTTTTTTTTGGAAAAGAGGGGAATTACAAATAACGGTTTAGTTTATTTGTAGTATGGCGTATTGACCTAATACCAAATTAGACCTATAATGACGCAATAAATCGTTTTACCGATATGAATTCGGCACAGGCTTTTTTCGCATGCTATTCATCAAAAATAATTACCGTAGCTGAGGCTATGCTAGTTATTTTTGATTTCAATCAATCAAAAAATAATTCAATTTATTCATACGGCATTATAAATATAATTTGGTATAAGTTGTTTTTTCGAAGATAGGAATAGTAGTGTTAACACATAAGTGATTTCTTGAAGCACAAACCCCTTATTATCGCATAGGTAATGTTATGTTCTTTATTAAACAGCACTTTACTTCTAATGGTTTTCACAACTTAAATTATCTCTTCAGAAAATTTTCGTTTATTGATTTCCCGTCCCTTTTCACTTTAAATAACGTATTTATTTTGAGTAGTCTACGGAATAAAAAAGAGGCAAATAAAATTCGTCAAGTCCACATCATTATTCCTTTGGAATTAATAGTTAGTCAACAATGCTAGCATCATAATAATAATTACCTACATTTGTATCGTGAACGATATAATCGTAAACGGTATAAATTAAGATGACATGAAAAAAGAAATTAAGACAACATTGACACAAAATATTTTTAGAATCCTTTTAGCCATTTTTATGGTCTATGCTGGATTTAGCCATCTTACTTTTAATAGAATCGACTTTCAGGCTCAGGTGCCAGATTGGATTCCAATGAGTAAAGATTTAGTCGTCATACTTTCAGGTATAGTAGAAATAGCATTGGGTCTTGGCCTAGCTTTTTGGAAGAAAAAAAGAGCAAAGTTCGGCTGGGCACTGGCTTTATTTTTCATCTTAATCTTTCCTGGTAATATTGCCCAATATTTGGATAGTAAAGATGCCTTTGGAGCATTAAACTCTGATAAAGCAAGATTGATACGCTTATTTTTTCAACCTGTCCTAATTGCTTGGGTTTTATGGTCATCTGGTGCTTGGAAGTCATGGAGAGCAAATAAAAATAAAAACTAATGGACAACTTACAATTAAGTAATCAGATCTGCTTTCCTATCTATTCGGTGTCTAGACTTATCACAAAGGCATACAAGCCATATCTAGATGAAATGGGAATAACTTACCCTCAGTATTTAGTACTTATGGTATTATGGGAAAACGATCACCTTTCGGTAAATCAAATTTCAGAAAAACTACTATTAAACACCAATACAATTTCACCCTTATTAAAACGTATGGAGAAATTGGACTTGATAAAACGAAATAGAAGTTCTAAAGATGAACGCAGTGTTAATGTCCAATTAAAAAATAAAGGGAAGCTACTAAAAGATAAGGCCAAACCGATTCCTGAGCAACTTCTTAAGATTCTACTGAATGATAATATCGAATTATCAGATGTAATTCAGTTGAAAGGAATACTTAATCATTGCATTGAAGTTCTAACTGACAATAATAAAACTAAATAGTTGGGGATTTATTTACACCGTGGAAACGATGTAGCTTTTTGAAGTTGCATTCTACAAAGACCTTATAAAGATTGTGAATTCAGATAAATTGATCAAGCTATTATATTCTGAGAAGCGAATTTTAAATACTGTTAAGTGCGTTGGAAAAAAAGGGAAGTTACCGCTATTACAACGGCAGTTAAGAGACAAAAACTTGGCACACATATTAACCTTTGCCTTTCAATAGAAGTTCTTAAATAGCTGTTGTCCGAGTTGTAAAAAGGAAACCTTGATCACACTTTCCATCTTTGACAGCCGAGGGCCAAAATGATTACAAACAAATTAAAAAGGATAAACTACTAGAATACAAACATTAAAAAACAGTTCTAAAAAGAGCACTAGCAGAATACTGCCTAAACTGAAGAAAAAAGGGCAATATCGAGTGAAACTCACATAAAAAGAAACAAACCAACCCAAAAAACAGTTGCTTCAAGTAACCATCAAAGAAAAACAGTGCCTAATTTGATGTAAAATCGACCTTATCCTTTTTTGAGGTCTATGGCCTAATCGTCGATTTCCCCATTATCAGCAATCCCTGATCAGTCAACAAATCATAGAGCAGACTCCACTGAGCCTGCCTGTCGAAGTGATAGCTATCGGCACGCCATATGCTTAGTTATTAGCCACAGTTATTTCATTTTTTTGTCAATCGTAGTTTTCATTGCATAATAGTCCATTTCGTAACAAACACGACCTAATAATATAGCAGGGTTAATTTTATGTTTATCTCCTAAAGCTTTTATTTTCTCATCGTTTAAAGGAAGATGATTGTCTAAAATGTCTTGCCATATGTCTTTAGAAATCAGTTTTTGTTGAGCGTAGTTATCTGCTTCAGTCTCGCATTTGTCCAAATTCTGTTTTCTAGTCAAGTCCATAAATTTCCTATCCTTATCATTTCTCAAATGCAAATCTATATGTCCAATTTCGTGCAAAATTGTAAAAGCAAAATTGTCAATCCGATTATATCTCAAAGTCAATGCAATAGATGGATTTTTCTCTGACCAAAAGGAAAACCCATCAATAGGTGTTTTCTCAAGTTTGTCAATCAGCAACATTTTAATTCCAAATTGATTAAGTACTGCTTTAACTTTTTCTGGTGTTCCAGAATTTTCGTAAAAGATATTATTCAGGTTTATACAGAGTTGATTTAAATTGTCAAAATTAAAAGTATTCGTTTTTTGGTTTTTAGCTTCATATTGAGCTAATGAACTCCAAGCGAACATATTTTTCTCATCAATTTTTAACTTATCAGATTTACGATAATAAGCAAATTTATCTTTAGAAAAAGAAGTTACTAAAGAATCAATAGTTTCCACTTCATATATATTCTTTATTGTTTTTATGTCACTTTCAATGTCATCATTTAAATATTTGTGTTTTTTAAAATATCGAACAGGAACATATTCTTTGATAATGCTCCATAGTTCAATATTTCTAACTTTTTTAATATTTTTCTGCTTAACTCTTGCCTTATCAATCTCATATTGAGATTGGAATTTCATCCAATAGTCTGCTGAAATACCTAATATTTTTTCTAATAAAATTGCAATATCTGCGGTTACTGGTCTTTTTCCTTTTATAATTTCATTTAAAAATGAAGGTTGTACATCTAATTCTTTTGCCAATATTCTTTGGTTTAAATCAGGTATCGCATCTAATTCATCTTTAATTAAAACTCCTGGATGTGTCGCTTGTACTGGTGTTAAAACTTTGTTTGTTTCCATCTTTCCCTGTGTTTGCTTGTAGTTATTACTTGTAATGATTACTCAATTCAATAATTGAGCATATTGTAATACTATCTGGTTCTTCTCCTTCTAGTGTAATTATAAATTCTATTCGATACTTGCCATCCACTCGAACAGATTCTAATCCTTTATTATCGCCAATAAGTTTTTCATAATTCAAACTCCTAATGGGATATAACTCTTATGTATTTTTTGCAACTCTTAATTTATCTATTGTTTGTATATACTTTTTGATAACACTTAGTTGAAACCTATGTTTTTTGCTTCGAGCCTTACAATTTTCGTACAGTTCTTTCAGATAATCTTTCTCGAAATTTATTTCCACAGCTTTCTTTTATCATATTGTAAAGATACAAATAAATAATAAAAGTTCACTTAATTAGTGAACTTTTATTATTGCTCGTAATTGATGCCAACATCCGTATATACACTATTCAAATCTTAAGTAGTTGGTATATATCTATTAAAGGAGGCTATTTTTTTTATTTTCAACTAAGCTAACACTTTTGTAGATATTATTCAATTCACTTTTTAGTGTTCAATACCACTTTCCTTACAATTTTAATGAAAGCCTAACCAGAACATAGCTTGCCACCTAGACTACTTAAATTTGAATAGGCTTAAGTTGATAATAAATTACACAATAATAAAGAAGTACTCCTCTTACCCTCGAAAACTATCACCAAAAATCAACTAATACCAAATTAGTTTTTAAATGATGCATTAAAAATTTGAATTATACTACGACGTAGCTCAGCACAGGTTTTTTAATTGATTGAAATTAAAAATAATTAGCATAGCAATAGTTACGATAATTGTTTTTGATAAAAAGCAGGTGAAAAAAGCCTGTGCCGAATTCGTATCGGTAAAGCGATTTATTGAGACATTATAGGTTTAAATTGGTATAATACTCAAACTGCAGGAAAATGATAAAAAACAGCAGATTCTTACACAAAAAAAGCGTGATCTCCCTAAAAAGTACCTTATTTAGATAAGAAACTGAATAAAAAGGGATGCAAAGCACTCTAAAAACTATCTTCTCCTCTTGTAAGGTTCTTGCCAACTCATTGAATTCCCCCTTATTTAAAAATACAGGATCAGTCAACAAATCATATAGCGGACTCCACTGAGCCTGCCTGTCGTGACTAGGCAGGACATATACTTAGTTACTTAGGCAAAGTATTATTTCGGGTCTGGAAAGCAAATTGGTCCAATTGCACCTCCTTTGTAATTTAAAGCGATATTGTCTTTAAAATGAATATAATTACAACCTTGTTCGAATTCACGTTTCATATATTCTTCAGATTTTTCTTTGTATAATGCATATGAATATTGTCCTAGTCCACTTCTTGCAAACCCAATTATAGTTATTTCACTATTCTCTATTGAAATGCAATTAACCTCTTCAAGCATAGTTTTTACCTTAAGTAGAGTAGAATTCTTCCAATTCAAAATTTTTAATTTTTCATTTAAAGAATCAGAACCGTATTCCAAGTTTCGTCCTTTTGATATAAGTTTTGATTTTCCGTCAGTTGTTTTTTTGTAGATTTTTAAATCAATTGCAGCTGGCATAGTTAAAATATGGCTTTCGAGTACAAATTCAATCGACACAATTAAACTATCTGAAATCAAATGAGAAAATCTAGAGGGTAGACTAACCAATTTTTGTTCGTTTTTTTCAAGATTCCCAATTAATTCTGACTTGCTACTTTTTGGTAGGGAATACATCATTAATAAAAATTCTTTTGATATTTCATTTCCCTCGGAATATGCTGTTTTTAGCTCTTGAACTTTATCAGGATGAACATCTTTAATAATGACTTGAAATAATGAGTCTTTATCTATGTTTTTATTAAATTCTTGAGCATTGATGGAATTCAAAATAAAAATGTTCACAAGAAGTAGTAGTATTTTTTTCATATGCTTGCTAATATATGTGTAGCACCTTCGGATTCATATTCACTATCAAAAATCACACTATATGAGTTTGTATTAAGTCTTTTGAGTTCGCTTAATTCTTCTAAACTAGAACCATTAATAAATCCTGAACCTCCTAAATACATAATGATAAAATGATGCTCGATATTATATTTTCTTAGGATTTCCCTAAAGTATTTAACATCGTTTCTTCCTCTACACCTAAAATGATGTTACCCTCCAATTTCAACAAATCAACTACATCCAAGTTCGCTAATAGTATTTGAAATATACCGTTTTATGTACTTTTTGAGATGTTTTTATCTACAAATGATTTAACATAAGCTGAAACAGCTTCTGAATTTATCACAGCACCAAGACCTAAAAAATAACTTGCAGCGTTTTCATCTTTTCTAATAACCGATTCAGAAAGAATACCTACAAATATAAGTCGAGTCCCCATTATAATACCTCCACTATGGCCATAACTTCCTTGGTTGAATATGAAAACGGGACTACCGCTAGAACCAGGATATACACCTGCATCTATTAAAAATTTTTGTTCGCCATTAAAATTGTTCCAAATTGGTGATGATGTAATACCTCTTCTAATTAAGGGAGTTAGATTAACACGGTCAAGTAGTCCGCTTGGATAACCGATAAATGTAACATCTTCAATTGCACTTAATTCTTCAATTTGTTTTTTAGAAGGGATTATAGATTCATCAATCGTTCTATAAAAAACAGGTGTATTATTACTATTTAATTGATTAATTAATGGAGCAATTGGATGTATAGCTAAATCTAAATCTTTGTTTGCAGTCGATAAAAATGTAGCAGCACTTAATTCAACTCTTATTTTATTTATCTTAGGAGGCTTGTCTCCTTCAAGAGCAACGAATTCAGTGATTATTTGCTTTGCATCTGCAATAACGTGGTTATTTGTCACTAGCAATGGAACAGATTTTTCATCATCCAATTTGTGATTAATAATGAATCCTGTTCCGAATGATTTCTCTCCATTATTTCTTTCCACCCAAATTGGAAAAGTTGTATAGAGTAATTGTGTGCTTATATCATTTAAGTTCATATTTTATTTCTTTTGTACGTTATCAGGATTTGGAACCTTATTTAGCAGGTCTGTGGATAGGTCAGAGATAGATTTATTATCAGTGCTCCTAATAAAAAAGTAGGATGTTCCTGTAATTGCATATATAATAGGAAATCCAACAAAAACCAATTTCCCTAAATTTGTGTCGATTTTTAATGATGAGAAAATTCCACTAAAAAAACCTCCAATAAGAATTGCTGTAATAGCTAACAATATTTCTTGCCAAGGAATGTTGCTTTTACTATGTTTATCTAAAGTACCTCTAATATCTTTTAAAACAGAGGCTCTGACTTCTACAACAAAATCATTAGCTTAATCTTCTGGCACTGTTACAGAATATGTCCGAACAGAGGTGGTAAGGTTTTTATCTCCATCCAATTTAACCACATAATCAGGCGGTGGGATAAATTCTACTTTCGGTTCAAAATCTTTTTCCTCCATAATTTATTTTATTGTGCATAACGTGATGTTTATAAGAAAGTTGCGGTTTTGCGTGCGAGGATTTTCCGTAGAAAAATCAGGCGTAACAAAATTGCAACAACCTTTGGTTAAGCCTAAAACAGCAATTATTTTTATACGGTGTTAGGCAATATTTTTATACTTTTTTTGGTGCTTGTTTTATTCTTATCATTATATCTTTTCGTTCTGACCAGTCACATAATTGAAAACCTTTACTGTTACATAATTCAATTAGTTTCTTTTCGTTTTGCTCACAGATACTTTTTAAATCAAGAATTATTTGAGAAATATCTGTTCTAATAATTTTATTTTTATCTACTGTTTGAAGCCAAATATGATTAATCTCTTTATTGCTATGAGTTAAGTCTGGCATAGTAAATTCAAATTTTGGGCCATATTCAATTCCGCTGATTAATGTCATTGGGCTTATTTCGCTTGTAACTGGATTTTGGTAAAACCAGATTAAAATTCCATAAAAAGGACTTCTGTTTTTTAGTAACGATTCATTTATTCTTTCATTCAAATGCTGAAGTGTATTCCTAAAAGGATTTACGTGTTTAATCGAATTCAAAACTTCGTAATTACTATCAGATGGTAATTCTTTATAAATCTTAATAAATCGAGAAGTATGGTCTATTACATTCCAAGCGTGATTAAAAATAGCGGAAACACCTTCTTTCTTGTTTTCAGGTTTTGATATTTGTAATAATCTGTCCTCAAGACAAGAATAATTATGTTCAATCATTTCGAACGTAATTCTTATCGAGTCGAAAATCAAGAGTTGTTCTCCTTTCAATTCTCGCGGCAAATATTTTAAAGGCGAATTTTCACTTAAGATTTTCATTTTTTATCTAATGTTGCTAACATCCGTATAAACCCTATTCAAATCTTCATTATTGGGGATATATCTATTTTGGACGTTGTATTATAAGTATCATTAAAACTAACACTTTCATATATAATATCTAATGGACTTTTATGTTTTTTTCGGGAATAGCTAAAGATGGTCTGTAGTTTTTTACGCTTGCGGAGATATATGAGGTAAAGCGGCTTGGACGCGGCTTACTGTTAGCACGAGTCCCATATCTTATTTATTTTCAGCACTCTAGGACTAATCAACTTTTGGACAAGGTCATTTAACAAAAAATGAGCGTGATTAAAACAACACCCTATTGCTAAATGGATGTAATCCTGTCGATTTATAAAATACTGAGCAGCAATAATTGCTCTTAAATAATAAATCATTCCAGAGAAGTCATCCACAAACTGCTGAACTTCATCATAGGTCTTAAATTTAGCAGCTGAACTCGTTTATGGATTATTTCTAGTGACCTAGTTTATGAACCGGTTGGTTCGATAACAGTTCAAATCTATTTTGAAATTCAGTGGTGTGAATGCCAAAAACTTTTTGTTGGCTGAGTTGTATTCTGCGATGGAAAAGATAGTGTTTCAAAGTTTTCATGAGTCTTGTTTTTAAAATTGTTAGTTAGCTTCAGATTATCTGTAGCGTCTTTTCAAATTCCAATTGTAAGAATTTGTCTCTTTTAGTCGTCTTGAAATACTGTTGTTGTTTAAGGTTCTCATAGTTCTAATGTTTTAAGTTATATGTGTTTCTCTTTAATAGACGACGGACTTCTATGTTTGTTACAGTACCATGCTAAGCAAAGTACTTAATTTAGCATACTATTAACAAATAGCCGATTTATTCTTAGGTTTTGTGGCTTGTAGCCTTCCGTTTGTAAATCAATAATGAGATTTACAAACGAGGTACATACTAGGGGGAGTTACATTTTTAATAAGTCAGTTGCTAATGTGACTTTGTATTTCGTGAAATTAAAGAATGCCATTATGAATCTAATTCTTTTAATAAAGGAAGGTGAGAAGTGTTGCCAAACTGATTTTATACAGGGTTTTTAACAATGAAAACTTAGCTCAAACTTAAAATTTATATCTTTCGAGGAGCTTTGATAACCGATGAAACTAATTTTGTTACTTATTTAATTCCAGAGGTGCTCTTTTCACAATAAAAACCTCAAAAGCAGATGAGGGGTATAGTAATGAATAAAGATTCTATTATTCAAGATGTGACGGTTATAAACAAAAACTTAGGAAAATTTTCAAGAACTAATTCTAATGGCATTTTCAATGCAAGGGCAACTATAGAAGATACCTTACTTTTTTCTCATCTTTCTTTCAGCACCTTCAGTAAAAAAATAACTTATAAACTTTTGGAACAAGACACGTTAAGGATTCAAGTTCCAGATATGAGCAATCGCTTAAAGGAAATTCAAGTTAACGCTTATTCCAATATTAATGAAGTGTCCCTGGGGATTATAGACGAAAAACCCATCCGGCTTTCCAAGAACCAAAGGCGGTTAAAAACAGCAGGTGACTTTAAGCCTATTCACCTTCTAGCCCTTTTAGGGGGAACATTGCCTTTAGACCCGATCATCAACAAGATCTCTGGCAGAACCAAAAAACTGCTAAACTTCATCATAGGTCTGAAATTTAGCAGCTGAACTTTTTTGTGGATAATTTCTAGTGACCTAGTTTATGAACCAGTTGGTTCGATAACAGTCTAAATCTATTTTGAAATTCAGTGGTATGAATACCAAAAACGTTTTGCTGGCTGAGTTGTATTCTGCGATGGAAAAGACAGTGTTTCAAAGTTTTCATGAGTCTTGCTTTTAAAAGTGTTAGTTACCTTCAGATTATCTGTAGCGTCTTTTCAAATTCCAATTGTAAGATTTTGTCTCTTTTAATCCTCTTGAAATACTGTTGTTGTTTAAGGTTCTCATAATTCTAATGTTTTAAGTTATATGTGTTTCTCTTTAATAGACGACAGACTTCTATGTTTGTTACAGTACCATGCTAAGCAAAGTACTTAATTTAGCATACTATTAACAAATAGCCGATTTATTCTTAAGTTTTGTGACTTGTAGCCATACGTTTGTAAATCAATAATGGAGGTTTAAAAACAGAGAACCGACTAGGGGGAGTTGCATTTTTAATAAGTCAGTTGCTAATTTGACTTTGTATTTCGTGAACTTACACCATGCCTTTTTGAGTCTAGTTTTTTTTATAAAGTAGAATGATAAGTGTTGACAAACTGATTTTATACAGGGTTTTAAACAATGAAACCTCAGCTAAAAAATAAAATTTATATCTTTAGAGGAGCTTTGATAACCGATGAAACTAATTTTATTACTTATTTAATTCCAGAGGTGCTTTTTTCACAAGCAAAACCTCAAAAGCAGATGAGGGGTATAGTGATGTATAAAGATTCTATTATTCAAGATGTGACGGTTATAAACAAAAACTTAGGGAAATTTTCAAGAACTAATTCTAATGGCATTTTCAATGTAAGGGCAACTATAGGGGATACCTTACTTTTTTCTCATCTTTCCTTCAGCACCTTCAGTAAAAAAATAACTTATGAACTTTTGGAACAAGACACGTTAAGGATTCAAGTTCCAGATATGAGCAATCGCTTAGAGGAAGTTCAAGTTAACGCCTATCCCAATATCAATGTAGTGTCCCTGGGGATTATAGACGAAAAACCCATCCGGCTTACCAAGAACCAAAGGCGGTTAAAAACAGCAGGTGACTTTAAGCCTATTCACCTTCTAGCCATTTTAGGGGGAACATTGCCTCTAGACCCGATCATCAACAAAATCTCTGGCAGAACCAAAAAACTGAAAAAATTGGTCAACTTCGACCAAGATGAAAAGGTGTTTGACTTTATAGTCCACACTTATGAAGAGTACATCAAGGGAGACCTTGGGATTTTAGAAGAAGAATTTAATAGGTTTATCTATGTCCTCGCAAGCGATCCGTCAATTCTAAGCTCTATAGAAGAAGGTAATAGCTCACAGCTCAAATTTTTCATTCAAAACGCGGCGATTCCCTTTAAGACGGCTGCTGCCAAAGTTGATATGCCAAAAGAGGATTGATTCTTCCTTTCAGTTTAATCAGTTTGACTTGGTTTACGATAAATTCGATTATCTACTATTGATCTATAATTAAATCCCACTTTTGAAAACAAAAATTCAAAAACTGCTATCTTATTTTTTGAATTTTCCTTAGTGATATTGAATGTTCTAAACAAAAATTTAATGCCGAAATTTTGGGCTGTAAGGCCATATTTTAAGCTATAAACTCTATAAGACTCTATCTATTTTGAGCTAATATGAAGTTTAGTACAATAGTTAGTTCTCCGAATTTTTTTTTAAATGGCTTACGCACTTCTATTAATCCTATGTTTTTGAAGGAGTTCAGATTTAACCCATCGTTCAATCTTGCCATTTTTTTTACAAGCTGATCTAGTAAGTTTAGGCTAAACATATCAGTTTTTTAATTATAAGTACTGGATTTATATTCATACTCCATTCAAAAAAATACCCTGAAATAATTCTGAAATTGGACTATCTATAATAGGAATATTCAGAGATAGATAGGGTCCTATTGAACAAATAGATTTCTAAAATAACCAGGGTGTTTGTTCAAATAAAGCTGGCCTAAATGGCTGTAGACGGCAAAAATGAGATCTAAAAGTCTTGTTTTTAAAAGTGTTAGTTACCTTCAGATTATCTGTAGCGTCTTTTCAAATTCCAATTGTAAGAATTTGTCTCTTTTAGTCGTGTTGAAATACTGTTGTTGTTTAAGGTTCTCATAGTTCTAATGTTTTAAGTTATATGTGTTTCTCTTTAATAGACGACGAACTTCTATGTTTGTTACAGTACCATGCTAAGCAAAGTACTTAATTTAGCATACTATTAACAAATAGGCGATTTATTCTTAGGTTTTGTGGATTGCAGCCTTACGTTTTTCAGGCTACCTATCTAGAAAATTTAAAGTGAGGAATTGCAAAATATTAATTAGTTAAACTAGTGAACCTCATCATAATTTATTAAATGAACTAATGGTTAGTAACCCTAAATACAAACAGATGCCCTTTCAATTTAATTTTCCCCATTCACAGTAAAAAGGACAGGATTATTCAGATTTTTCATTGTATCAAATACAAATAGAGCGGAAGTCCTATAGTAATGTTAAGCGGAAATGTGATCGCTAAAGCCATGGGTAAATAAAGACTCGGGTTTGCTTTAGGAGCTGCAATTCTCATAGCAGCTGGAACAGCAATATAAGATGCACTTGCAGCTAGAATAGCGAGTAATAAACGATCCCCTGTTTCTTGTATCACATAAACCGATAATAAAGCAACGACACAACCATTTATAAGTGGTACTACGATTGCAAAGACTAAGGCAAACCAACCTTTTTTGATAAGAACACCTATTTTTTTACCACTAGTAATCCCCATATCTAATAAGAATACAGCTAAAAAACCTTTGAACAAATCTGTTGTAAAAGGTCTTATACCAGCGGCTTGAGCATCACTTGCTATGTAACCAATAACTAGACTTCCTAGGATAAGAACAACGCTACCGTTGGTGATAGCATGTTTTACAAGACCCCATATTTTGCTAGCAGATCGCTCTTCCCCTTTGGAACATAAGCTCATTAAAAGCACACCTACGATGATAGAAGGCGCTTCCATGAGCGCCATCACAGCAACCATATGACCACCAAATGGAATCCCTTCCATTTCTAAATAACTTATTGCAGTCACAAAGGTCACCGCACTTACAGATCCATAAGCAGCTGCAATTGCCCCTGCATTCTCAATAGAAAATTTTAGTCTTAGAATGAAAAAAGTATATAAAGGAATTAGTATTGACAAAGCGAGTCCTATGAAAACAGCCCAATAAATATCCGCTGTAAATTCACTATGCGATAGCTCTTGACCACCTTTAAAACCTATTGCAAACAATAAATAAAGCGAAATAAACTTTGATGAACTTTTAGGAATTTCAAGATCACTCTTAACTTGGGAAGCAAGTATTCCTAAAATAAAAAAAAGCAATGCTGGATTCGACAGGTTATCTGTCAAAAGATGAAGATCCATAGTGATTTGTTAAAGAACTGAATTAATCTATGACTTCTATTTCTAGGACACCATTGATTTTAATCTTTTTACCCGTTAATTTTGCTTCAATACAAATGGCTTTGAATTCTTTTCTTTTTTCGATTAACTCAGTCACACGACTATCATCGTAACCACTATAACTACTTACATTTTCTTCACACATAGATAGTCTGTTTAACTTATGAAAATTGATCTTCTCTCTGATGAGTCTACTAATGACTTCTGATGCTTCTGACGGTATAAATACTCCATCTACTAATTGAACTTTACTGAGTACTTTTTTACTTATTGACATCCTAGTAGTTATTTTTAATATTCTTAATATGAGGTAGTAGTGCTAATGCAGCGATTAGAAAAACAATGAAAAGCGACATCATTAAGAAAGATGACATGGGATGTTTCTCTATGACGCAAATAACAATAACGACCAGATAAGCTATACTTAATAAGGCTGTACCTACATATCTCATTACTCGATAAACACAATCCAATTTAACTTCTTGTAAAAGTTGAAATGATCGCTCCGGTGGCATCGAGTGTTCATTACATCTTCTGGTTTTAAATTGCTGTGGCATGATTTATCAAATAAAATATAAGCCACAAAGATGCAAAGTTCAATCCATTAATTTTAATTTATATTTGTAATGAAATTCATAAGTAAATATTATGTATTGTATCTGCTTAAAATAATTAAAAAATGAAGTCTTACAATAGCATCTGAAGCATTAATACCAAATTATACCAATTTAGTTATTAAATGCCGTATTAAAAGCCTTTAGAAAATGATGGTTTCCTGTTATAGATTTAATGGTTTCAGGTTTCATTTCGCAGACCATTTCGCTTAGCCATTCTTTTAAACTTTTCATCGATTCGAATCTTTGATTCTTAAATCGATTTTTAATGTATTGCCATACTTGTTCGCATGGGTTTAGTTCAGGATTGTATGGGGGTATTCTTAACAAGACTATATTTTGTGGCACCTCTATATTTTTTGTAGAATGAAACCCTGCATTATCAATCACTACAATTTTATATTCCTTTGGATTATGTGTTGAAAATTCCCGCAGATAGGCTTGAAATATGTTAGTACTTACACCATTTATTTCCCAAACAAAAGAGTCTCCGTTTATTGGAGAGTAACTACCATATAGATAGGTCGTTTTATAAATCTGTTGATAGGTCACTATTGGCTTTACACCGCTAGCAGTTATGTATTTTCCAAGATGATTCATCATTCCAAATCGAGCTTCATCTTGAAAGTATAAATTAACAGAGTCGTAACTATCTTTATTAAGACTAATTCTAATGTTATCTAGCGTATTAGGGAGTTTTTAAAAAAGCTTTTTCAGCCTCTACATCTTTTTTGTAGTGAGATTTCCTAGGAGTCTTGGGTTTTGTTTTAAAATGTTGAATCAAATACTCACGGATCCGTTGGTACTTAACAACTACGCCATACTCTTGTTCTACCCAATTTTGAGCATCCCAGTATCCCAAAAAAGGATTATTTGGGTCATGTACTCTTTGGGATAAACCCTTATGTATTTGTGGTGTAATAATTTTAGACGTTTTATTTTTAGGCTTATCAGTTAACATCATCTCAACCCCACCAGCATTGTAGTTCACAATCCACCTTTCTAGGGTTCTGATATGAATCCCTAAAAAATCAGCTAATTCTTGTCGGGTTTCAAATTTGCCAGACTTAATGGCTAGCAAACTCTTTAAACGTTTTTCTGCTTTTAAGGTTTTCTGTTTTAACAAGAGTTTGTTTAGCTCCGAATCTGATTCCTTGATCTCTAAAATTGCTTTTCTTCCCATTCATAAATATACGAAAAATATACGGCAATACAAAACATATTTGGTATTAGACCTATAATGACGCAATAAATCGTTTTACCGATACGAATTCGGCACAGGCTTTTTTCGCCTGCTTTTCATCAAAAATAATTACCGTAGCTAAGGCTATGCTAGTTATTTTTGATTTCAATCAATCAAAAAACCTGTGCTGAGCTACGTCGTAGTATAATTCAATTTATTCATACGGCATTATAAATATAATTTGGTATAAGACTACTGTATAGATGTTACGCTTTCGCGAAATCGAAGCTTATAAGAATTTCCTATAATTACATTTGCTCTGAAAAATTACCAATAAAAAAAGAGACCGTTAAGCCTCTTTTTTATACATAAATCACTCTACATTTATTTCCCAACAATATGCAACTCGACAAAATTCTTGTCCAAATACATGGTTTGAGTTTTTTGATCATAGTTTAAATCTTTAAAAGATATCTTGACATTATCTACCTCAATATATTTGATTTTAAATGGAAGTCCTATAAAATTAAAACGCAACGTTTCATATTCTGTCATGTATTTCCCATCTTTATATTGAGAAATAATGATTTCTTTTTCCTTTCCTTTAAAACTTAAATTTCTAAGACTGAAACGTCCTTTTTTATAGTCATAACCATCTGCTGCATCTTCATAGACAATAGATTTTTCTTTGCCTCTAGTGTAATAAACATCTAGCGTTAAAAATTCGATTTTCTTCTCTCCTACATACTGCATTACAGGATAACGCGGTATAATAGCCCCAGACTTCACAAATAACGGGATCTCATGAATATCTGCGTCCACCCATACTTCTTTCCCTCCAGTAATTGTTTCCCGCGTCCAGAAGTTGTACCACTCGCCTCTTGGGATGTACATTCTTCGTCCTTTGGCATTAGGTTCTAATATAGGACAGACTAAAATTTTATCACCGAATAGAAATTCGTCATTCCTATAATGGGTCTGCGCATCTTCTTGATCATAAACGACTAGTGATTTTAACATAGGCGTTCCTTCTTCAGCATACTGCCAGAAAGTGGTGTATAGGTAAGGAAGCAGTTTATAACGCAGCTCAATAAACTTTCTTGTAATATTAGTAATGTTCTCATCAAATGTCCACGGCTCTTGATCACCATGATCACCGCTAGAATGCACCCGACAGAAAGGATGAAAAACACCTAGTGCAATCCATCTTGCAAAAAGCTCTCCAGTGGGCTGCTCTGCAAATCCGCCTATGTCAGATCCTGCAAATGACATTCCTGAGAGTGCCATGCGCTGCGCTTGGATATTTGCAATACTCAAATGTTCCCAAGTTGCTACATTATCACCAAACCAGCTGGAGGAATATCGTTGTGTACCAGAATAAGCAGATCTTGTGATGACAAATGGACGTTTGGGATATATATATTTCTTTACACCTTCATACGTAGCCCTAGCCATTTGAGCACCATAAATATTATGTGCTTTTCTGTGAGAACATGGGTGTCCATCATAGTCATGACGCACGTCATCTGGAAATGTTTTATTAGGCACTCCCATAACCGCAGGCTCGTTCATATCATTCCATATACCAGCAAGTCCATTATCTGCAATCAGTCCTTTAAACAAGTCTGCCCACCAGGCTCTTACTTTAGGGTTGGTATAATCTGGAAAATAACATTCTCCTGGCCATACCTTTCCTTTCATATAAGGACCATCAGCTCGTTTACAAAAATAATCGTTTTCCATAGCTTCTTGATAGACATAATAATCTGGATCTACCTTGATCCCTGGATCTATGATCGCGATGGTCTTAAAACCTTCTTCTCTTAAATCGCTGATCATTTTAGTAGGATTGGGAAACTTCTCATTATCCCATGTAAAACAACGGAAACCGTCCATGTAGTCAATATCCAAATAAATAGCATCACAAGGAATTTGTAGCTCGCGGAATTTTGACGTGATCTCTCTTACATTACTTTCTGGATAATAGCTCCATTTACACTGGTGAAAACCAAGCGCCCATAAAGGTGGTAATTCTGGTTTACCAGTAAGCTCTGTATAAACACTTACCACACTAGTTACCTCTGGACCATAAATAAAATAATAATCCATGTTCCCCCCTTGCGCCCAAAAACTGGTCACATGATGACGCTCTTGTGCAAAATCAAAGAAGGATCTAAAAGTGTTATCAAAGAAAATACCGTAGGCAACTTTGTTTTGAAGACCTATGTAAAAGGGCACATTCTTATAAAGCGGATCTGTGGTTTTTCCAAATGCATATTGATCTGTTCCCCACATTTCAAATCTTTTGGCACGCAAGTTATTATCTGCTGGCTTATCGCCGAGACCGTAATAACTCTCACCAGGCTTTGCTTTCTTAGACATTTTCACTACCTCGCCACCATATTGATAACTTTCTTCATAATGAAAACCCAACTCATCTTCACAAATAATAGTTCCTGTGAGGTCAAAAATGCGAGATTTTAAATCGGTCTTTGCGATATGACATACGATCTTTGAGGTAGTAATCTCGTAGAAATTTTTCTTTTCTACAACACTAAGTTTGTTATAACCTCTATTACTAGTAGCTTCTACCGCATAAGAAAAATCTTTCTCAAGTTCACCGCCCGTACCATATTTAAATCTTATAACGCTGTCACGAAAGATTTGTACCTGCAAAATAACACCGTTATCAGCATGAAAAGTGAGCGTATCTACCACATGATCAAAAGAGGTTAATTTCCCTGGAAAGACATTTCCTTGACTGTGCAATTCTGTATTTGTAATCATAGAATAATGGTGTTCAGTACGTTAAAAACAACTTTAAGAAGATTGTTCTGATAAATGAAAATAGGAAAAACCAACTAAATTACCACGTTATAATTGAGATAGTTACGCCATGAATAGGATTGTGAATTTGATAAAAAACGGGGCTAAAATTGAGGAATTCACAATAAAATACGATTATATTTTTATTTAATAAAAGAAAAATAGTGAACAAAATCGCAAAACATTAATTATTCATATATTATACCAAAGTAAGCCTGCTAAATTAACAAATCTCTAAACTCCATAAACCAAAACTCCCAAAGGCGGCAATCTCAATTCTATACTTTGCTTCCTATTTTGCCAGTCTTTTTCTTGAGGCGTGAACGATTTTTTCACTACCCTATCAGATCCTCCATATTTCATCTCATCACTATTAAATAACAATTTATATTTCTTACTAGTTGGTAATCCTATGCGGTAATGATCTCGAACTACAGGGGTCATGTTACAAACTACCACTAGATGAGAATCCTTTCCTTTTCTTATATAACTGATCACAGAATTCTCGTGATCATCATAAGAAATCCATTCAAATCCCTCCTTACTAAATTGTTTCTCGTGTAAGGCTTTTTGTTTTTTATACAGCCTGTTCAAGTCTTTAATCACTTCTTGAATTCCTTGATGTGGCTCAAAATTAGTAAGGTGCCAGTCCAGACTTCCATTAAAGTCCCACTCTTCATGCTGTCCAAATTCTGATCCCATCATCAATAAAGTCCCTCCTGGATGTGTGAACATATAAGAATAAAGCAATCTCAGATTAGCAAACTTTTGCCACTCGTCACCAGGCATTCTTCCTAGAATGGAGCTTTTACCATAGACCACCTCATCATGAGATAAAGGCAACATAAAGTTTTCAGTAAATGCATAAGTCATGGAGAAGGTCAAATCATTTTGATGGTGACGTCTGTAAATGGGTTCTTTTTTAAAATATTGCAATGTATCGTGCATCCAGCCCATCATCCACTTCATCCCAAAACCTAAGCCTCCGACAGAGGTAGGCGCGCTGACCATAGGAAAGCTGGTGCTTTCTTCGGCAATGGTTTGTGTATCTGGATAATTGAGATAAACGGCCTCGTTCATTTCTTTAAGAAAAGCGATCGCTTCAAGATTTTCTCTACCGCCATATATATTAGGATCCCATTCTCCTTCTTCTCTGGAATAATCTAAGAATAACATACTAGCGACTGCATCTACTCGCAAGCCATCGATGTGGTATTGATCGAGCCAAAACAGCGCATTAGAAATTAAAAAGCTTTTTACCTCATTACGACCATAATTAAAGATCAAGGATTTCCAGTCTTGATGATACCCTCTTTTTCTATCTGGATGCTCGTATAAATGTGTTCCATCAAAATAACCTAATCCATGTGCATCTTCTGGAAAATGTGATGGTACCCAATCGAGTAGGACACCTATTCCAGCGTTATGACAGGCATTTACCAATTCTTGGAACTCTTCTGGATATCCAAATCTTGCCGTAGGAGCAAAATAGCCCGTGATCTGATAGCCCCAAGAAGGATCATAAGGGTACTCCATAATAGGCATGAACTCGATATGTGTGAACTGCATCTCTTTTGCATAAGCTACCAGATCAATAGAAAGCTCATGATAACTCAAGCTTCTATTCTCTTCCAGTTTCCTTTTCCAGCTGCCTAAATGAACTTCGTAAACAGAATAGGGTGCATCAAGTGCATTATTTTTCTTGCGTGATGTCATCCATTCTTGATCGTTCCACTTGGGTTTATAATCATATACAATACTACCCGTGCGAGGTGGATGCTCACAACGACGTGCGTAAGGATCAGCCTTTTCTGTAACTATATTATTATGTGAAGACTGGATTTTGTATTTATAAGTCGCGCCATGTGCTACGCCAGGAATAAATCCTTCCCAAATACCGCTGCTGTCCCAACGCACTTGAAGTTGGTGTTCCTTTTCTGTCCAGAAATTAAAGTCTCCTATGACAGAAACAGTTTTGGCACTAGGTGCCCAAACGGCAAAATAAGTTCCTTCCACGCCATCAATATTCATGACATGAGAACCAAACTTCTCATACAATCGGTAGTGTTTACCGCTCTTGAATAAATCAATATCAAAATCTGTAAAGCGACTGTATGTAATTACATGAGCCATCATTTAAAGAGAAAATCCTTTAGGGATGACAGCATTTTTCTTAATCACAACAATTCCGTCTTTTATGACATACGTAGCTGTTTCCGTATCTGTCAAATGTTTACCCCCATTAATTCTTACATCATCTCCTATACGCGCATTCTTATCGATAATGGTATTTTCTATAAAACAACGTTCTCCTATTCCCAAAAGCACCTCTGGCTTGTCTTTTTCCATGGTTTCTAGCGTCTCATAATCATCATTACCCATCATATAGGTATTGATCACTGTTGATTCCTTACCTATTCTTGAACGTATTCCTATGACAGAACGCTCGATTTTTGCGGCATGAATGATACAACCTTCAGCAATGACTGCTTTATTTAACTGCGTACCTGTTATTTTTGAGGTGGGCAACATTCTTGCGTTGGTATAAACGCGTTGCTTGAGATCATAAAGATTGAACTCTGGGATATTGTCGGTAAGACCAATATTAGCCTCAAAAAACGAATCTATATTTCCTATATCCGTCCAGTATCCTTCAAATTGATAGCTCAATATATCATACTTATCAATAGACTGAGGTATAATTTCTTTACCAAAGTCAATGGTACTTTTATCGTTCATTAACTCGATCAATAGGTCTTTATTAAAAATATAGATTCCCATACTAGCGAGGTGAACCTTCCCTTGTTTTTCCATATTATCACTTACTGGACTGGTCCAGTCTGGTAATAAGCTTGTTACTGGTTTTTCAATAAACGAGGTAATAGTGTTATTATTATCCGTCTTAAGAATACCAAAAGATGGTGCGTCTTTTGCATTCACGGGAATCGTAGCTAGAGATATTTTTGCTCCTGCATCGATATGTGCTTGGATCATTTCATTAAAATCCATTTGATACAACTGGTCCCCTGAAAGTATGAGTGCATATTCAAAATCATGTCTTAAGAAATGGTGCATGCTCTGTCGCACGGCATCTGCAGTTCCTTGGAACCACGCTTTATTATCAGGAGTTTGCTCTGCTGCAAGTACATCTACAAATGCAGAACTGAAAAAGCTAAAGTGATAGGTATTTTTAATGTGTCTGTTTAAAGAAGCCGAATTGAATTGAGTCAACACAAACATCCTTTTGATATTAGAATTAATACAGTTAGAAATTGGAATATCAACTAATCGGTATTTCCCTGCAATAGGAACCGCTGGTTTGGAACGACTCTCCGTAAGAGGATACAATCTTGTCCCTTGTCCACCACCTAAAATAATACTTAAAACTTTGTCATTAATCATAATCAGTTAGTTATAGAGTTATAAAGTTGTATATACACACTGGCAGATCGGTTCCAAGAATGGTCTATGCTCATGATCTGTCTTCTTATTTTTTTAAATTTTTTTTGGTCTTTAAAAAATGTTGCTGCTCTCTTTATGGAAGATACCATTTGTTCTACCGTGGTATCTGAATGGGTAAATCCAAAACCTCCATCTTCCACATCTACAATAGTATCTTTTAAGCCACCTATGCTTCTTACTACTGGAATGGTTCCATATCTTAAAGAATACATCTGGTTCAATCCACAGGGTTCTACTCGAGATGGCATCAATAAAAAGTCTGCTCCGGCATAAATCACATGCGATAGCTCTTCATTATAGCCAATATAAGCATTGTATTTGCCTTTAAATTTATCTTTAAGGTCCACAAGTCCTTGTTCTGTTTCAGGATCTCCTGAGCCTAATAATAAAATAGAGACTTCTTGATGATTTAGAACTTGCTTAAAAGCTTCTGGAAAAAGATCAGATCCTTTTTCATAAACCAGTCTTCCTATAAAAACAAAAAGGGGCTTATCAACATCTAAATCATAAGTGTCACATATCCATTTTTTATTAGCTTTTTTACCACTCAGGTTTCTGAATACTGTATAATTCATTTTTAAGTAGGAATCTGTTGCGGCATTCCAAACCTGAGTATCGATCCCATTGAGAATACCAATACATTTATCAGCTTCATGACTGAGCAATCCTTCCAGACCATTGGCCGCTATTTTTAATTCTTCCATATAACTAGGAGAAACCGTATTGACTCGCCAGGCACATTTTATAGCACAAGCCAGCGGGTTTATATTTCCATACCAATCTAATAAACCAGAGTGTTCTTCATTAAATGCAGGAATCAAATCGATTTGCTCATAAGAAAACCAGCCTTGATATTGAGCGTTATGAATACTTAAAACACTGGGTATATTTTTAAAAGCAACAAATTCATCGCAATGTTGCATCATAAAGGGAATCAATCCCGTGTGATGATCGTGGCAATGAATCACTTCTGGTAATTGCGTTTGTTTACCTAACCAGTGTAAAGCAACAATTTGAAAAGCCATAAACCGCTCTGTATCATCGCTAGAGTAAACATAACTTTTAAAAAGCAGCTCAGGAATATCGATCAAATTGAGTTCAAAACCCAGCTCTAAATTTAAGAGTTGAAGCACGTTAAATTTATATTCTCTGTCCGCTAATTTAAGCTTCCCTTCATCAATTTTTTTGAATTTATTTTTAGCAATAAATGCCAGGTCGTAAAAGGGCATTATAACGCTAGCTTGCTCTCCTAGATCATTTTGATATTTAGGAAGTGCTCCCACAACATCTGCCAGACCGCCTACTTTGGCCACTGGATAACACTCTGCACTTACGTGTGTAATTTTCATAATACTAATTTAGTATCTCACACAGATTAAATTGAATTAACCGGCGTTATTTTTAGAGACCTAAATATAATGGAAGAAACTGATATTTACATAAAATTATCCAATAATAAAAAGTGGATCTGTCGCCTAAATAATAGCTTCGTTCATATCTGAGAAAATTTCAAAGGGTTTTGAACTAAATTTATTTTCATAAAGCGCTGTATTCCAATTCATAGCACTATGAGTAACTCTGGACATAGCTTTTAAATTATCAATCTCAGCAACTTTTAAATAAACCAGAGGATTAACAAAATAGGAATTTACTCTATTTGTTATATAAACCTTCTATAAAATGTTTGTCTATCATCGCTCTTAAAGTTTGAGCATGCTCCACAACCAGTATCTCCCCTTCTTTTATTTGGTTGACTAAGTAATTTTTAAAAACAAAAACCTCAGAAGACCCTAGGTCGTAATACTTTAATGTGTTAATAAATAGGTACACCAGTAGGAGTGTTTTTTAAGGTTTAAAATTGGTGTATTTATTTTTTTATCTCTTTACCGTCCCTGCCATACTCTGTTGTTTTGGTGGTGCTTATTCCTCCATTAGGATTTTACGTTGTTATAATTTTAACGTATAAGTTTTCACCACAGGTATACACAGATTTTTTGATGCGTAGTTCGTATTCAAATTCTTCGATTAGCTCAGGGTATTCACCTCTAGACTTAGAGCGCTTCGCGATTTTTTATTCCTTATGTAATGTTTCAATAGTTAAGAAGTCTTCTATTTTTAATTCTTTTACCATTTTCAAAACTGATTTTCTTTATAACATCATTATTTTTATTAGCAAGTGATGTCTTTTTTATTAAAAAAAGCTAGGCTATTGGTTTTTTGTACCTATCCAGACTGTCCCTTTTGCTGTTCTATAATAGGTCATGTCATCGTCTGTGTGAATCATTGGGTTTCTATTTAGTTGCTTTTTGTACCATTTCTGACTAGCGGTATACTCTTTTTTAGAAGCATACACCTCTACTGTTTCGGCTATGTCTTCATTGGTGAAATTATATTCATCCACAGCGTATATCCAAGTAAAGGAATCTAACTCATTTTTTAGTTTTCCATAATTTTGAGTGGGCATTATTTTTTGTTTTTCTGGTCGATAGTAAGTGCTATCATAAAAATTTAAATAGCCATCTATAGCACAAACAACTTGTGAGTTCTCAATAAAAGGTTGATTCAACCATACAGCCAAATAATAGGGTTGATCTAGTGTTTTTAATTGTGTTTCCCAACTATTAAAAATTTCGACTAAACTTTCTATAATTAATTTACGTGCTTTGCGTTGCGGTTTTGGTATTCCTGCACCTGTTATAGAAATATCGCTAAAAGGTCGTACCCACACTTTCTCGTAATTTCTTTGGTAGTGAAGTAGGTAGTCTAGATCTAGGATAAGGCTATCGTTTTTCCAGTTTTCGATGTTCTTAAAAATACGCTGATGTCCTCTTAGTTTTTTTGTGTCCATGTGATTTTTTTATGTCCTTTTAGTGACTGTAGAAGTACTCTGGAATAGTTAGCCAATTGAATTGGCTAACTATTCCAATTAAATAATTATTATTTCTATTATTTTTTTAATCAACGCTACTTTGGTTTCTACTTTTAAATGAAAAGATTTTAAATCTTCACCACATTTCAATTTTAAAGAAATAGAAAATTATAAGGAAACCTTATATCACATTTAAGTATATTTCCGAAACATTATTTTTATCATTAAAACTGATAGATTCAAATATAAGTACATGTTTTATGGAATTCAAATATTGAGAACAGAATAGACTTTTTTAAGATTTTAGATATTTCTATAATCCTAGGTGACTTGATTACAGGACTAGAATAATACTGAATTTAAGTTATTACCAAAAATTTTAGCTTAAAAATAAAGTACTTTAACTCTGTAATTACCAAACTTTCCAATCATTTTCAATCGTTTCGTTTCGGCTAGTAGGCTGTTGTAATCCGTTGGTTATTTCTTTGACTTGTTCACTTACCAATTGTTTTAATTCACTAACAGTAATGGTTTCTTTCTCTATTAACTGATTCAAAATACAATAAGTAAAAACACCATTTTTAAGATCACCGCGTTCTTGAGCAAATTGTGTGCCTGCTGCTGCCGAAATTATTGTAGCCCCTGTAGCTCTATCTATATTATGAAACAGTTCTTTCATTAACTCGAAACTATTTTTCATACCCATTTTTGGGTTTTTACTTTTTACTACAATAGTACCTTTTAAGCCTTCTATTTCGTTTTCAACATTGGCAATAGCTTCTACTTCATCTTTATCTACTTCACCACTGTGACAAGCATCAATTAATAAAAGTTTCTTTCTGGAAGGGATACCGTCTAACAAATACTCCAAATCGTCATAGGGAAGTCCATTTTGTTCAGGTGAATTAAAATTAACATTGTAGGTTCCCAAATAATAATCTAGGTCTTTACTTAGCAAACCATGCCCTGAAAAACTGATGATGACTTTGTCGTCAACAGTTAAGTTTGTTAACCTTTTTTTAAGTGCTAGAATGTTTTTAATCGTCACATTTTGGTTGAACAAGGTGTCAATTTCTATTTGATTGCCATATTTTTCTTTGAGTTGTGCTGATAAATCTCTGATGTCCTTTACTGAGTAATTTAAGTCATGACCTTCTTCTTTATACAGGTCTATACCTATACCCACAAAATAGAGTTTTTCTTTTATATTTTCCTTTGGTGTGTAATTTATATAAAGTGGTAGGCGATAACTTTCAATTCCGTTAACATTCAAAACGGATGTTTCTATTTTATTTTTTCCTTTTGATAGTTTAACGACTAGCGTGGTATCAATAGAATTCGTTTTTTTATTTCTTACAGAAATACCTTTACTGCCATAAACAGGTACTTCATTAATCCATAAATTAAAACGGTCTAGTAAATAGGTGCTGTCCAATGCCTTTATGTGTAATTTTAATTCCGAATTATTTTGTTCATAAGCAATTTTATCTCGGTTGTAAAAATCACTTTCAGGAATGGAAAACCCCAGTTTAAAGCTTGTGGTATCTATTCCCAATTTTTTAATCCGTTTTTGCCATGCTTTTTTATAGGCTTTTATCATGGTTGTATCCTTAGAACCCGCAATACCACCGAGTACTTCTAGAACTTTATCTGGTCGGTTGTATTTTACATCTAATTGTTCAAAACCAATCGTTTGTAGACCTTTTATGTAGTAAAGTTTAGAAGCAGCCTTTTTAGTAGCAAAGTAATATCCGCTGGGAAGAAGCCATAGAACTTCTTTATTATTAAAAACAAATTGTTTAACGAGTTGTTTGCCTGTTTTTACATCCCTAATAATAATGAAGCTGCCATCCGAAGATATTTCATTAGCAATACCATTTTTTTTTCTCTTATTTTCAAATTGAATACTATGTAATAATTTTTTAGTTGAAAGGGCCCATATCTTTTGGGTTTTATCTTCTGATAATGTCAATAAATCTTGATTAACTTTATTAAATTGAGCAAAAGTTGCATTTGAGCTATAGCCTTTTAAAGTGTGTAGCAACTCCCCTTTATAAGCATCCCATACTTTTACAGTCCCATCCCTTGAGGTAGTAACTGCCATTTTTCCGTCTGGACTTAATGTTGTGAAAATAATTTGATCCGAATGGCCTATTAGTTTTTTATATGGGTTTGCCAATCCATCTTCAATTTTCCAAATAATAGCAGTTTTTGAATCTTTATATGAAACGGATAGTTCAAAATTCTCGAATTCATTGTTACCTCGTTTTGAGTCTTCTAAAATACTTATCAAACTTCCATTAGAAACATTCCAAATCCACTGTGATTCTTTCATTATTAATTCATACCCCATACCAGCATCTTCAATGAGTCTCATATCTGATTTAGTTAGCAGATATCTACTATCTGAAGAAAATTCTGAAGACACAGCAAATTCTGAAGACACAGCAAATTCTGTATCTAAAACATGTGCTAATTTGCCTGTGCTTAAATCCAATACTTGAGATTTTCCAGTATGGGAGACA
Source organism: Psychroflexus torquis ATCC 700755 (assembly GCF_000153485.2). Taxonomy (NCBI): domain Bacteria; kingdom Pseudomonadati; phylum Bacteroidota; class Flavobacteriia; order Flavobacteriales; family Flavobacteriaceae; genus Psychroflexus; species Psychroflexus torquis. Next base: position 1,290,562 of record NC_018721.1, read on the forward strand.
ATGGATAAGTATTTTTGATTTTCACTCACTGAAGTATGCCTTAATTCATCAACACTTGGGAAAAAAGAATGAATAGGTTTCCCTGTCGTAACGTCATACATATTAAATCCATTACTAGCACCTATATTGGCACTATATTGACTAAAAGAAGTACAAGCATTTACTAAAAAATACTTATGGTTTGGACTTATAGTAAATCCGCATTCACCGTCGTAAAATCCAGGAATGCTATAGATTGTTTTTTTTGTATTCAAATTATATCCAATAATAGATTTATTCTTCATTTGAAGAATAATATCTTCGTTTAAAGAATTCTTTAAGATGGCTAACGTTTTTGATTGCTGGAAAGAAATTGATTCTACTTTCCTTTTTATATTTATAAAAATTTGTGAATCACCATTATAGAAATTTACTGCAAATAATTCAGCGTTAGTGTTTAAAACGACACTTTCCACTTTGTCATTTAGTTTGAAGCTATTAATTAATTTATCAGAATATAATAGTTCTGTACTTTTCTTTCGCTTAGAGTTTGTTATTACAGCATAAGCCTTTGCCTCATCTGGAGAAAATTCATCTGTATTTATATCATTCCCTACGTCAAAACTATTTAAGAGATAGCCAGTAGAAGATTCCCATAACTTGACTCCATCTGAAGAAGATGAAATAATAAATTTACTATCAGTGCTAAAATTAAATGATGCTAACGGATATTTATGCCCCAAAGGCAAGCCAAGTTTTAGCTCTTGGCTAACAACCATAAATGACACCAAACAAAGTAAAATGGCCGCATATATCTGTTTTGGTACTCTTTTCATCCTTTAGGAATATCTGATTAAATTTATCTTTACTTCTTTTTTTTACGGTCTTCACAAATATTCCAGCCAATTCAATTGACTTTTATTTTTCAAATTATTCAATTTACAACTAGTTATTAATCAATTTTAGGATTTCTATCATCAACGCTTCTTTAGTTTTGGCTTTTAATTCAAAAGATTTTAAATCCTCACCACATCTCAGTTTTAAAGAAATAGAAATAGTATTATCATCCATAGTATACCCTCCGCTAATTTTACAAGCATTAGGAAATTTTGCTGAGTCAAAATAAACCAATGGTGAGCTTATTCCTTTTGAGGCTAACAATGATAATTCTTGGTTTAATAATTCGGAAAGCGCAATATTATCTTCAAAATCATCTGCATTCACTAAAGTAGATCTTACAAATACGGTCTTAGGACTTGCTAATGGTATTGCTTCTTTATCATTATTTCTAAGCATACCAATATCAAAGGAACCTCCTTTAGGTATTAGTAACTGTGGCTCTTGCACGCCTCCAATACCTTCTGCTAATTTTGGCACCGTTTCTCTAGCGTAATTCATGATGGTAAGTATATCAACATATGTATCCTCTTTTAGAGCGGCTCCTTTCATCGCTTGTAAAATAGAATACGTAAGTAACCCTTGTCCATACATGCTTGCTTCATAGCTTACAGCATCTGCTGCAGATCCTGAAATAATGTACATGCCTGTGCGGTCTTTCATTCTGTCAATTGCTTTTATTTGAGAGGGTTCAATATCACGTTCTGCAATGAGATTATCTACCGCTTTACCAGAACCACAAGCATCAATAATCATCACTTGTTTTAATGCGGGAATTTCCTTTAGCCAATCCACCCATTCCGCAGTAGAAATTGTATTATTATCTCTAATTGCTGGATCATTATAGGCTTCATTACTTGTAGCTGTAGCTTGTGATGTAAGGAAGTAGAAATCACCTTGATTGCCTCCCCAAGTGATGCCATGACCACTTAAATAAACGGTAATAATGTCTTCTGCATTAGCTTTAACGCTAATCTCCTTAAATATCTTTTTAATATTTTCTTTAGTAGGTAATTGATCAGATTTTGAGGTGATGGTATAAATATGCGTTCTATTTTTACTAAACAGGTTCTCTGCACCTAATTGCATTGCTTTAGAGATCGCTTCTGCATCATTAACGGTGTACTTTAAATTCAATTGATCATTAGCATAATCTCCTACGCCAATAACAACTGCAAAAAATTGTGGCTCTGTTAAAACTTCTTTTTTTATAATTGATTTCCCTTTAGCTCCTCTTCCTTGCACAAAACCATCTTCTGATGATGCTTTTACGGTAATTTCATTTTCTCCTTCTAAAAGATAAGGATGGTCTTTGATAGATACAGATATAGTTTGCTCACTTAATGTATAATCCATGTCGGTTGGTCTTATATCACCAACAGCTTCTTTACCATTAATAAATAATGATACTTTGCCATAACCGCCTTCTCGTTTTGTTAAGTATATGGTAACCCCATCTTTATTAAATTTTACTATTTCAACTTCAGGCTGCAATTTTAGTTCGCTCATATTACGAACATCAGGTAGCTTTTCTCCTTTCATTACTTTCTCCCAGAGTCCTGGTAACCAGTAGCGATCTTTTAATTGATCAAATTCTATGACCTCCAAACCTTTGGTCCAATACATTATTTTCATTGCTTCTGGTGATGCATCGAAAAGGCCAGAAGGATGGATGTGTACCCATTTTTTAGGATCACCTCCAATCATGTAATACGTAATTATTCTTCCAAAAGCTATACTCCATAATACAATACTTCCATCTTCAGATGCAGATATAAGAAATGTATCAAAACTTGTATCAAAGCTATCTAGAGAGTTAACAATTGCACCATGAGCTCCTAATCGTTTAAACTGGGACCAACCTATATTTGGTTGTAATACTTGAAAACCAATACTTCCTTGATTTGTGCCTACCCTTAGGTATTTGTTGTTAAAAAGTGTTAGACTTTCTGTACTTTTTTCTTGTCGTAATCGTAACCTGTTTCCAAAACCATGGGTCGGTATACTAGAACTAGCAGATAAAAACCCTGTTATCTTGTTGTATTTTATCTTGCTTAATTTTACTATACTATCAAGAACATTACCTAATTGCTGCTTACGCAAATATTCAAAAATACTAAAGCTGTATGGAGTATGAATGAACTCTGTTTTTGGTTTATCAAAACCTTTCAACTTACCATTATCAAGTGAAAGTATGAATTCTTTTAAATCATTATCTACGAAATAGAATTTTCGATCTAAAGGGTTTATGGAAGCAAATAAGATGGGTTCGATCTGATTTTGTAATAGGGAAATAACACTTCCATCCGCAAGACTAAAATTCTCGATTTTTTTATTATTAAAAATAGAGAAAGAATTGCTTTTTATATGAACCCTTATATCTGTAGGATTACCTTTAAATGAGGTTTTCTGAACAATAGTTTTAGAAGTAATATCTAAAATTTTAATAGAATCTGATGTGACCCAGGCTAATTTATTTAATACAGACTCAAGTTTTAATAAACTTATTGCCTTATTTTCCTCCTCAAAAAGTATGGTAATTATTCCTGTTTTAATATCTAATTCACTTAATGAATTCTGCTTATCAAAAAAGTAAACTTTTGACTTTAATGCATCAACTTGAAAATCAATGATAGCATAATCGATGTCAATAGTTTTTATTTCAATGTTCTTCCTGAAATTCCAGAGTTGTATAGAATTTTTGTAAAACAGTGCTAAAATATCTTTTTCTACAAATAAGAAGTCCTTTAGTTTTTTAAATTTCTTCCTAAAAATTTGAGTTTTTGATGCATCAAAAATTGTGATTATGCCTTGTTCACTTCGCATACCAAAAATTTTCTCTAAACCACACGCCTTTGCATCTATTGTATTGTCTCCCTTTAAAATGAACTCAAATTTTGACTGGTCTCTGATACTTATGAACTGAACTACAAAATTTTGATAAATTCCAATAATAAATGTTTTTGAGGGATCAATTTTAATAGAGTTTAGTTTTTGTGGGGTTTGAGTGTGATGATTTTCCGCTAAAATATTTTTTTCTGAATGGTTAATATTAAAGAATTCTTTCTCATTTTTTAGATCATATAATGAGGCACTGTTCTCCGAGTTTCTTACAAGAATTAAACTATCAGAAAAAAACCCAAATTCTTTTGAGTTTATTATATAGGGTATACTTGTGATAAGTTTTTCAGCTTTTATATCCCAGATTTTGATAGTGTTATCTCTTGAAATAGAGGCTATAAATTTACCACTTAGACTGTATATAATGTCTACTATAGTATCCGTATGTCCTACTGGAAGTCCAATTTTTATTTCTTGACCATACATGATATTAGTAAACAAAAAAAACAGCACTGTCAGTTTACATTTTAGAATTATTCTCATTTTTTAACACTATCTATTACTATTAAAAATAAAAAAATCCGGACAATATTTAAATATCATCTGGATTTAACTTTTGTTGTCAATAATAGGTTTAATTGTAAAAAAGAAAACTTAATTACAGATGAAATTTAACGTGAATTACTTTCTGTAAGTTTGTAGGTAAAGTAACTATCACAGTCTCCAGTGGCTTCCCATTCATAAGACCCTCCAGAAGTCATGCAATATACCTCAGTATATCCTCCAATAACCGTTACACTACCTTCATCCCAAGGGTGTACCCAACCTTCAAAATAACCATCTACATAAACCTTAATATCAAACCCTGTATAATTATCTACGTTAATTGTACAAGTAGAACCGCGAGTTGCAGCAGGTTTTGCAACCGCAACATCCGGAGCATCACAAACAAAGTCTGTTTTGATATTTGGATTTTCACCCCTAGTTTTAGGCACTTCTGTTCCAGTAATCTCGACTAATTTAGTTTCTTTTTCTTGACCAAAAGAATTAAAAGACACTAATAAAAATAGAAGATTAACCAATAGTAATTTTTTCATTTTGTTAAATTTTTTAGATTAATAATGCTGTAATATTATGACTAATTTTAGAAAAAAACAATTTTTGTGTTAATTTTTTCTTATTTTATTCATAAGTAAGTCATTTGTCCTGAATTATTTTTGTTTAGAACAGCAAAACTATATTAATTCAGGATTTAATGTTTTTATGAGTTTCGTAAATTGAAGAATAAACCTATAAAAGGTTTTAGAGTACCTTTTTAAAGTATTACAAAATGAACTAAAGTTTGCCTTTGAAAAGTATTAAAAGCTATCAAAAAAAGTGCAACCCAATGCGAAACTGAATTATTGACAACAAATTCTTACATAATTTAAGTAATTTAAATTTCAAAAGAATTGATTTTGAGCAGGTATGCTCACTTTAATAATTTTATTAGTCTTTTCCAAACATAAAAAAGTATTACTTTAGCAAAAAATTAACTTATAAATAAGAAACTTTCTAATAATCTTCATGTGTGAATTTTAAAAATTTTACAAAAGCCTTGCAGAGCACTCCCTATTTATTTGGAATTACATCTAACCATTTTAAAATTAATTTATACCTGCCACTATGAAAAAAATAATAGTAACACTACTTATCTTTTTTAGTTTTCAGTTAGCAAAAGCTGAAAAATACGCCTTAATCATTGCAATTGGAAATTATGACTATAAGACAACAGGATGGAGTAAAATTAGTTCAACAAACGATGTACCGCTTATAGAACAGACGCTAATTAACCAAAATTTCAAGAAAGAAAACATCACTCTTTTAATTGATGAAGCTGCTACTTTTGCTGGAATTAAAGCGGCTTTAGACAACCTGTTAAGTACAATAAAACCAGATGACATTGTTGTCATACATTATTCTGGTCATGGACAGCAAATTTATGATGATGATATAGACGAAGAAATCGATGGTAAAGACGAAGCTTTAGTTCCTTACGATGCCAACTCTAGATATAGTGATGCTTATACAGGACAAAATCATTTTAGAGATGATGAATTAGGAAATTATATCACAAAATTAAGAAATACACTTCAAACAAAAGGTCAATTATTATTACTTCTAGACAGTTGTCATTCGGGTTCATCAACTCGAGGAGGAAGTGCTAGAGGAAGTAAATCTGTTTTCGCACCTGTTGGTTGGGAATCTAAAAAGACAGAAGTCGAAAAAGGAAGTGATATGACCGAAAAATCTAAGGAAAAGCTTACTGAAAACGCTGCTCCTTTTGTACTTATTTCTGGAGCCTCAGCGAATGAACTAAATTATGAATATAAAGGATTCGGATCTTTAAGTTACGCCTTTTCTAAAGCCATGAGTAAATTAGGTAGTAATTACTCCTACAATCAATTGTTTGCCAAAATTAAAGCTGAAATGAATATTATTTCACCTAAACAATCTCCAACCATTGAAGGAGATAAGAACATGGCTTTATTTAATGACAAATATATTAAACAAGAGCCTTATTTTGAAGTAGTAAGTATTTCGAAAGATACTATTGTAAAAATCCAAGCGGGTAGATTACAAGGTTTATTTGAAAATACAACCGTTAATATTTTACCTGCAGCTACCACTAAATTTACAGAGGAGGCTGTTTTAGCCAAAGGCACTATTACCCTGTCAAAATTTAATGAGGCTGTCATAAAACTTGATAGAGACTTGCCAGATGCAAACGAAAAAAACTATTGGGTTTTTATAGATGAACTCTCTTACGGAGATATTGCAGTAGATATTTATTTTCATGAGTCTTTAAAAGACCAAGCAATAAAAGATGGTGTTGCCAATTTCTTGTCTGAAAAAAAATTAGGAAATATTGTTAAAGATAGCCTAATGGCAGATGCTGTTTTAATGCAAAATGGAAATACAATAACGCTTAATGCCACAAATGGGTTAGATGCAGTAGATAAAGATGCGAACACAAGAGGTGCTACTTCTGTTGAAGATATTAATAAAAAAATATTTAATTTTTCTCAAGGACAATATCTTAAAAAGTTTGAAATAAAAAATTATGATTATGAATTCGATTTTAAATTAATTCCTGTTGAATTTGACGAAGCAAAGCGGGTGGTTAAGAATTTATTGAATCCAAAAGATTTTGAAAATGAAAACGGAATACTTCAAGTAAGAGCTGGGGTAGATGACGTTGTATTACAAGTAACTAATAAAGGTAATAAACCATTCTATTTTAGTATTATCGAAATTTATGACACAGGATTAATTCTTCCCCTCATGCCAAATGTTAATTGCGACCTAAACGATGATGAAAGAAAATTGGCCCCGGGCCAAACGATGACCTTTAAAGATTGTGTTTTTTCTTTTGCACCGCCTTATGAGAAACTATTATTAAAAGGGTTTGCTTCATCAACTCCCATAAATTTCCAATCTACTGTTGAAACCAGAGGAGCAGATACTCGTGGTTCTTCAAATCCGTTAGAAAAATTTTTATCAAATAGTTATTCTCAAAGCAGAGGTCGTACTTCAACTAAAGTAACTGGTAAATTAGAAGGTTTTAGTACGGAGTTAATATATGAGATTGTAAAGGAGTAAGCTATGAGAATTTTATTAACCTTTTCTGTTTTATGGGCCGGCAACGGGTCATGGCAAAGATAAATAGTCATACAACTCGACTGGATTAAAATCTTTACAAACTTAATTGTAAATGATATAGACTTAAGTAGAGTTAACTTTTTTAATGCGTCCATCAGGAAAATTTATAATGACTTTATGAAAAAAAAAATAAACCTTAGTTTTTTGATCATTTTTTTATTTTTCCAATCTAATACTTTTGCACAAACCGATAAAGGCAATAATGATTGGAATGAAAGTCTTAATACAGGTATTCAAGCCCTAAACACGAAGTCATTTAATTCTGCAGAATCGGAATTAAAAAAAGCTTATAGAATAGCTATTTCTGTCTTTGATGAGAACTCAGAGAATTTAACAACTACAGCCTATTATTATGCAATAACTCTTATGCAGTTGGATAAAAATATAGAGGCTCAAGAACCTATGGAAATGGCTTTAACTGGTTTTAAATTTTTACACGGAGAAACTAGTGAGCAATATGCCACAGGATTGTCAATTTTAGCCAATATTTATTTAAGGAATAAAGTTTATAAATTGGCAGAGGAAAAATACTTAGAGTCCAATGAGGTTTTAAAAAACATGTATGGAGAAAATCACTATATGTATGGTATTGCCTTAACAAACTTCGCTGCTTATTACAGAAAAATAGAAAACTATAAAAAAGCACTCGAAACCCTTAATGAGGGCTTCGCTATTTTAAAAGATAATCCAGAATTTGATCAGCAATATTACAACAACTTAAGATATAATAACCTTTCGGAAATATATCAGGGTCTTGGAAAATTAGAGGAAGCGCTTGCAATTGAAGAAGAATCTTTAAACTATATTAAAATCAATTATGGAAAATTCACGACCAACTATGCCAATATACTAACAAGCATTGGAGGTATAAATATTGATTTAGGATATTTCAATAAAGCAGAAAAACACCTAGAAGAAGCTGCGTTTATCTTTGAACAATTAGAAAACTTAGAGAATGAAGAGGCATTAGGAAACACCTATTTGTTTATGGTGGCTTGTTATGTAGAGACATCAGATTATAAAAAAGCGTTGTATTATGCAAGTGAAGGTATTAGATTAACTAAATTAGAATCTAATACTCCGCCATTAAACGCTCTTAATTACTATGGAATTTTAGGACGATTAAGTTGGGAATTAGGAGATTTTACACAGACTAAAGAATATTTTCAAAAAATTATTGATGGTACAATTAAGTCTATAGGCATAAACGCACCTCAACTGCCCGTTTTAAAGTCAAATTTAGGCATGTGCTATAGAGAACTCGAAGAAACAGACAAAGCAATACAACTCACTCAAGAGGCTTTTAATATGGCTAAAGAAATGGAGTATTCCATTAAAGACAAAGAATACAGGACATGTCTAAATAATTTAAGTATACTATTATTAGATCAAAAAAAATATGAAGAGGTTATTAAAAATTTAAAAACCATTTTAGATGAAGAAGATAAATCATATCCTAATTATTGGCTAAAAGCGGTCGATCTAGCTGGTGTTTATATGATGAATAACCAATGCAATGAAGCTTTAAAATTACTTGAAAAAGCAATTGGAAAAGTAAAACAGTTTTATGGAAAAGAAGATCCAAACTACATAGCGACATTAAACAGTTTAATTATTGCACAACGTTGTGAAAAAAAGTATCAAAATCTGATAAATAATATTGAAGAAGCTAATCAATTAACTAAAAATCAATTATTAAAAAGATTTAGTTTTAGCCCCGAAAATCTACAACGTTTTTTTCTTGCAGATCTTGAGTATTCATTTAATTTATATGAGACCATAGGTTTAGATTTTAAGAATGATAAACTAGCTATCATTAATTTAGAAAATCAATTTTTGTTAAAAGGCCTCCTTTTAAATCAGTCTAAAAATATTACTGAAAAACTTGCAGATTTAAATGATGAGGTAATCAACTTACAGATAGATGAATACATAAATAACAAGCAACTTCTAAACAGGTTAGAAGTTGAAAAAAATCTTAATAATGAAGAGGTTTTAAATGACTTAAAAGCTAAAATTAGCAGATCTGAAGTAGAGCTAGTTCAACTTTATAATAAAAAGTTTAAAAAAACTATAGATTTTAATAAAAGTTGGAAAAAAGTACAGAAAAAACTAAAAGATAATGAAGTTGCTATCGAATTTTCAAGATTCAATAATATTTCATACCAGTCTTTAGACAGTACTTTTTACATGGCATATATCATTAAAAAAGGAGTAGATAAACCGGAGGTTATAAAACTTTTTGAAGAAGATCAATTATTAAAAATAGTAACATACGCAGGAGGTCTAAACCAGCTAAATCTATCACGGGGTTCAAAAGCATCAAATGTGGGTGATAAAATTAAAACCAATTCTCTTTATAATTTAATATGGAAACCACTAGAACAGTACTTGACTAATATTGAAACCGTTTATTACGCTCCTTCTGGTTTACTTCACAATATATCTTTTGCTGCCTTGAATACAGATAATCGCTTTTTAATTAACAAATACAATCTCTATCAGTTAAGCAGTACTTTTGAGCTTGCACAAGGCTTTGAACAACCCACTCCAGATAATATTCTTCTTATAGGAGGTATTGAATATGACTATTTAAAAAAGGAAACTCAAAAAAAAATAGTTAAAAACGAAAGTAAGCCTTTAGATTTATTAGCTATAAATTCGGAACGTGGAAAAGGTAATAAATGGAGTTATTTACCTGGGACTTTAAACGAGATTAATAATTTAAAAAAATTACTAATTGATAAAAATAAAAACTCTGAAATTTTAAAAGGTGATGCGGCAACTGAATCAAGATTCAAAAGCTTAAGTAATAATAGTCCAAATATTATACATATCGCTACTCATGGTTTTTTCTTTGAAAACAAATCAAAATCAAAAGACTTTTTATCATTTTCAGATGAAAACAGAAAATTTAAAGCCAATGAAAATCCATTAAAAAGAACAGGGCTTTTGCTGAGTGGAGCAAACTACGCTTGGATTAATGGAGATAACCCTTTTGAAATTGACAATGGTGTTTTAACAGCCGAGGAAATATCAACGTTAGATTTGTCCAATACAAAAATGGTGGTGCTTAGTGCTTGTGAAACAGGACTTGGTGATATTGATGCTAGTGAAGGAGTTTACGGTTTACAACGTGCCTTTAAAATGGCTGGAGTAGATATCATTATAATGAGTCTTTGGGAAGTTCCTGATGAAGAAACCGCAGAATTTATGAACCTTTTTTATAGCAATTGGCTTGGAGGAATAGACGTAAGAATTGCCTTTAACCAGACCCAACGCAGCATGTCTAATAAGTATAAAGATCATCCAGAGAAATGGGCTGCCTTTGTGTTATTTGAGTAAAAAATAAAAATTTATGTTATGAGAAAGATTTTGATCATATTCATTTTAAGTATTTCATTTTTGGGGTTTTCTCAAGAAGAAGAGATTCTTGATTTATACAACCAAGCAGAACAATACAAAGAACAACAAGACTATCAACAAGCAGTAAACACTTATAAACTAGTATTAAATAAAGCTAAAAGCACCTATGGTAAGTCCCATGAATACTATGGTATATTTTTAAATAATTTGGCTTTGTTGTACAAAAGTATGGGGGACTATCAAAAAGCATTGCCTTTGTATCTAGAAGCCCTTGAAAATAAAGAAAAGGCACTTGGAAAAGAGCATTCGGAATATGGAACAACTTTAAATAATTTGGCTGGTTTGTACAAAAGTATGGGGGACTATCAAAAAGCCTTGCCTTTGTATCTAGAAGCTCTTGAAAATACTGAAAAGGCACTGGGGAAAGAACATTCATCTTATGGAATTCGTTTAAATAATTTGGCTTATTTATACAAAAGTATGGGAGACTATCAAAAAGCCTTGCCTTTGTTTCTAGAAACCCTTGAAAATGCTGAAAAGGCACTGGGGAAAGAGCATTCAGATTATGGAATTCGTTTAAATAATTTGGCTGGTTTGTACAAAAGTATGGGGGACTATCAAAAAGCCTTGCCGTTGTATCTAGAAGCTCTTGAAAATACTGAAAAGGCACTGGGGAAAGAACATTCATCTTATGGAAAATATTTAAATAATTTGGCTGGTTTGTACTATAGTATGGGGGACTATCAAAAAGCATTGCCTTTGTTTCTCGAAGCCCTTGAAAATACTGAAAAGGCACTGGGAAAAGAGCATTCAGAATATGGAATTCGTTTAAATAATTTGGCTGGTTTGTACGAAAGTATGGGAGACTATCAAAAAGCATTGCATTTGTTTCTCGAAGCACTTGAAAATACTGAAAATGCAATGGGAAAAGAGCATTCATCTTATGGAATTAGTTTAAATAATTTGGCTTTGTTGTACAAAAGTATGGGGGAATATCAAAAAGCATTGCATTTGTATCTAGAAGCTCTTGAAAATACTGAAAAGGCACTGGGGAAAGAACATTCATCTTATGGAAAATATTTAAATAATTTGGCTTTGTTGTACCAAAGTATGGGGGAATATCAAAAAGCCTTGCCTTTGTTTCTCGAAGCACTTGAAAATACCGAAAATGCACTGGGAAAAGAGCATTCATCTTATGGAATTAGTTTAAATAATTTGGCTTTGTTGTACAAAAGTATGGGGGACTATCAAAACGCCTTGCCTTTGTTTCTCGAAGCACTTGAAAATACTGAAAAGGCACTGGGGAAAGAACATTCATCTTATGGAAAATATTTAAATAATTTGGCTTTGTTGTACCAAAGTATGGGGGAATATCAAAAAGCCTTGCCTTTGTTTCTCGAAGCACTTGTAAATACCGAAAAGGCACTGGGGAAAGAGCATTCGGAATATGGTATATTTTTAAACAATTTGGCTGGTTTGTACGAAAGTATGGGGGACTATCAAAAAGCATTGCCTCTTTTAATAGAATCTAATGACAACATTCTAAACCAAATAAAACAAAATTTCTCTTTTCAAAATGAAAAAGGAAAAGAAGCATTTATTAATAATATTGTGAGTGCTGGTTTAAATAAATTCTCACAATTTAATTATACAACTGATAATTCTTATTTAGAAAGTATTTCTGTAGGAACTAATAATATATTAACGAGCAAAGGTTTATTACTTAATGCTTCAAAAGATATTTTAAGTCTATTGGAGAGTCTTGATGATGAAGAGCACAATGATAAAATCCTACAATTTAGAGCTCAAAGAAAGTATATCAATACACAACAGCAGTTAACAATAGATAAACGTGTAAAGGATTTTACAGAACAAAAAGAAACCCTAGAAGAATTAGAAAGAGAACTGGTTAAACTGTACAATATAAATTTTGGTGAAGACCTTAACTATGTTAAAGACTGGAAAAAAACACAACTTAAAGACAACGAGATAGCTATAGAATATACACACTTTAGATATTTCAACAAAAAATGGACAGAAAGTACCATGTATGTTACTTACCTCTATAAAAAAAACTGGGAAACTCCTAAAGTCATCAATCTTTTTGAAGAAAAACAACTCAAAAAATATTTATCCTCATCAAACAACCCCAACATACTATATAAAACCAGAGGCTCCAAAGCTAAATCTACAACGGCACAATTGGCAGTTGCAGATAGTATCTATAATTTGGTTTGGCAACCTTTAGAAAAATATGTAGAGACCAGTGAAAAAATATATTTTTCCCCAGATGGTTTGTTACATAAAATAGCGTTTGCAGCATTACCCAATCCAGATAATAAACTCATTGGAGAAGTCTATGATATAAATCAAATGGGCAGTACAGCAGATGTTGGCATGAATATTAAATACCCAAACTTAGAGGATGTTCTGTTAATTGGTGGTGTGAAATATGATTACCAAATAGATTCTACAAAACAAAAAAAAAAATTACTTACAGCCTTTTAGAAAGCAAAGAGTTATTAGGAGATACAATCAACAGAAATATTTCTAGAAATGGTTTTAATTATTTAGAGGGAACAAAAAAAGAAATAACAGACATAAAAGCCTTGCTAGGTAAAAGCAAAGAACTTTCTGGTTACAATGCAACAGAAACAGCTTTTAAAAAATTAAGTGGCAATAGTCCATCTATATTGCATATTGCTACGCATGGTTTTTTCTTTCCAAAATTGAAAGAAAAACCAAAAAAGTCAGAATTATTAGGTCAGAAAAATTCTTACAGATATCAAGAAAATCCTTTACTTAGATCTGGTTTGTTGTTTGCAAATGCAAATTATTCTTGGCAAAACGGTAACAACCCCTATGAAGAAGATGATGGTATTTTAACAGCCTTAGAAATTTCTAATTTAGATTTAAAAAACACAGATATTGTTATTCTAAGTGCTTGTGAAACTGGTTTAGGAGATATTGCTGGTTCTGAAGGTGTTTATGGCTTGCAACGCGCTTTTAAAATGGCAGGCGTAAAAACCATTATAATGAGCTTATGGGAAGTACCAGATGCAGAAACGGCTGAGTTTATGAATTTATTCTATAGTAAATGGAAAAAATATAATAACCCCAAAAAAGCGTTTAAAGAATCTCAACAGGTGATGATGAATACATATAGAGATGAGCCACAAAAATGGGCATCTTTTGTGTATTTTGAGTAAAACCATTTAGTCATCCAAATAATAAATCATTGGTTATGAATCATATTCATTAATAACGATGGCGTACATGTTTTTTGCTCCACTTCCATGATAGATATAAGGTTTTATCCAATCTAGAAAAGTCTCAATTCCATAATCATAATTCTTTCTATTAAATATTGATTATACTATACAAGAACCGGATTCTTCGTATAATTTATTTACAATAGCAGAAACACCAAAATAGGAACTTGCTCCCATTAATTTTAAGCAATTTTCAGGAAGATTTGGGTCAATTTTATCAAGAGAGATTTGTTCACCCATTAAATATTTAATAGTACGAATTATAATATCAGGTGTTTCCTTTTTTAGTCTTGCACCAAATATTAATTCAGTATAATCTCCCACGTTTACTTGCGTTTAATTAATGCTAACAGTTAATAGCGCTTATTAACTTTTTTTTCCATACAAATACTAATCAAACAAAACCCAATCTAACTCTAAGTTTTCTGATCTAGAAGTTGGTTTTTGTTGATTGTTTGTTAATTTCTTTACACTTTGATAAATATAATCTTTAAGCATTGAAATCTTTATAGATTGCTTATTGTTAAATTTATCTAATGTTAATTCCTCCATCGCTTTTATAAAACTATAAGTAAAAACCCCATTACCCCATTTTTCGCTTTCAAAAGCATATTCTTTACCTCCAGCAGCAGAGATTACAAAAGATCCATTACCTCTATCTGAATTATTAAATGACGATTTCATAATTTCAAAACTTGTTTTAAAACCACTTTTATTTGATTTAATTATAGATCCTTTTGCGCCTTTAGGAATGTATGAAGTTACATTTTCTACCTTTATTTCAGTTTTATTTATTTCCTCAGCATCAAGCTCTCCACTATGGCAAGCATCAATTAAAAGTAACTTTTTTCTAGCAGGAATCCCTTCTACTAATTGTTGAATATCAGCATAGGATACTCCTTTAATATTTGGTTTATCAAAATCAATATCATGGGTTGCAAAATAGAAATCATTTGCATCATCTACCAAGCCATGACCAGAAAAAGAAATGATAACAATATCATTAATATTTGTGTTTTTTAATTGTTCCTTAAATGCTAAAATATTTTCTTTTGTAGCGTTTAAATTATTTAAAGTGTCTATGTGAATTCTTCCTTCAAATTTGGATTTAAACAATTTAGATAAGCTTCTTACATCTTTATCTGCAAATTTTAAATTCATAGTAGCGTCTAAATATTTAGAAACGCCAATTCCAAAATAATAAACTGTTGGTTTCTCATTATTTTCATAGGTAACTTCTAAGTTTAAAGGCTCACTTTTTACTCCTTCTTTATTAATTCCCAAAACAGTGATTTTATTTATTCCATTACTTAAAGTTATAGACTCTTTAAAAATATTTTGAATCGGCTTCTTTTTTAAAACGGGAACTCCGTTAATATAAACAAGTAAAGAATCTAACTTTACTTCTGTTTCTAGGTTTAGGCTTACGCCATTTGTTTTAGATATAGATGTGATAGCATCTCTATTTAAAAGTGAAATTTGAGGCTTTACAATAGCTAAATAATCTGTTTTTTCTGAATAACCAGAATACGCTAACCTTTTTAAAAAAGCCTTTTTATAAACGTCAATTAATTTTGGTTTTGTGTACCCTAATTTAGATAGAATTATATCTGGCCTATTTAAAAATAATTCATAACTGACTAATGGGAATGTTTCAAAGTCTTTTACAAAATGGTATTCTCTGATGATTTCTTTAGGAATAAAAAACTTTAAATCATCATTAAAAAAAGCTTTATAAACGTTTTCATTCTTTTTATGAATGGTAAAACTAGCTATTATTTCTAAAGATTCTAAATCAACTACATCTATAAATCCGTTTTTATAATATACAAAAAGCTGTTTTTCTGAACTTGTAAGATATGTTGCAGAATCATAATTTAATTTAATTTTTTTTACTGAATTTTCATCATCTAATTTCCAAAAAAGTAATTCTTGATTGTGAACACCAGCTAGTAGATTCTTGCTTTTTATAAAAGAAAATGGTGAAGAATTAAATTGAAATTTTGCTTCTTTTGGCAAGTTGTATTTAAAATTTGAAACAATTCCGTTACCTGTTACTTTTCCTTTTAAAACAGCGCCTTCTTTATTGTTCTCTTTGTAGATTATATTGTCATTTTTTAACGTTGCTAAAAATGCTGTATTTTTAACTTTTTGTTCTTTTTTACTATAAATATCACTAATTATAAAATAGTCTCCATTGATACCATTTATATAAGAAAAGCTTTCTGTAAAATACGCTCCCAAATTATATTTAAATTTTGATATCTTCTTTGTCTCTAAATCTATTAAATAGGAATACGATTTATTATTCTCATCATAATATAATGGTGAAATATCTAAGAATGCATGCGTTTGATTATGGTTTAAATAAATACCAACATTTATTTCTTCTTTTATTTTTGAGTCTATAAATTCACTTTTCCAAATAATATCACCTTTTTCATTTTTTAATTCTAATTGAATTAAGTTCTTCTTCTTTTCTTTCCTAATATAAGCTGCCAAAACATTTTGATTTTGCAAAAAATAAAATTCTGTTAATTTAAAGTTAGCTTTTTCTTCTACTTCCCTTTCATTTGTAACATTCATAATCTCTAAACCATCATACCCATAAAAGGTAAAATCTCCTTTATTACTTAGCGTTAATCCTTCATGTGTTTTCAAATATTCTCTGGTGTAATCTAAACTCCATCTTTGAGATTTATCAACTTCTGGATAATAAGAAAACACACCATTTATCCTATTATAAACAATGCCATGATTCGTAATAAAATAATTTTCTCCAGGGTTCCAGTCAAACCGAAAAGGAAGTTTTAAATTACCTTTTTCATATTCAAAATTGCTATTAATTTTATCAATTTGTAGTAAATTAAATGAACTTAGTTTTCTGCTGTATAAATACATATCAAAATTTTCTTCCTTGCTTTTTTTAAATGCTTTGTACAAACTATTATAATTAGCTTCTTTTATTTTTTCTAAATCTTTGTGACCAATCATAAGCAGTGTTTTTTCATTTTCTGTAAATGATTTATATACTCTAAAATCTTCTTTTTTAGGATAGCTTTTCTGTTCTAAATTAAGAATATCAAGTGATGATATTTTGTTTTTATAATCAATAATAATTTTATTTCCGCTATGCGAATAAGCTCCTATAGCATTCTCTTTTAATGATATTTTTGATAATTTTTTTGTTGTTTTATGAAACAGCATTACACTATCTAACTTCCATTTTGAAGGCTGAAGTTGTGTATTAAAATAACTGTATTTTTTATCAGATTCAATTTTAAAACAGATACTATTTTTTGAAATCGATAAGATGTCTTTATAACTATCTTCCAAATTTTTATTTAGCGACAACGTTTTTAACAAATGGATTTTCTGTAAATTAAAATTCCATAATTTATTATTAGAAAATATATACACGTTTCCGTTTTCGGAATTAAACTTAAAAGTTGTTTTAAAATTAAGTGGGGTAAATTCTTTATTTTGTATTTCTTTTTCTTTATAAATACCAGATTTTACGTCTAAAATTCCAACAAAAGTTAGTTCTTTTCCATTTTTTTTCAAGAAAAAAATAATATTTTTAGAATTTGGATTTAGTATTGCTTTTATTTCTTCACCTTCAAGAAAAAACTTGTACATTTTTCTTTGATCTCTTGCTGACCATATAGAAAAATTATGCTCTCCTTTAAATAACAGTAGCTTATTAGAACTAGATACAAGTTCTCTATTATTTAATTCATTCAGCTGAATATAAACCTTATTTACATCATATAAAGCAATATTTTTCTGCTCTTGACTGTAGGATTGTGTCGATATTAAAAATATAATTAAACAAAATAGCTTCATAGTCTTCTTGATTTTTATAATGGACTCTTACTAAAATAATTAATAATAGTAAGAGTTATTAAAATTACTTTTTTTTATTCTAATTAAAATCCCTATAAATAGGTAAATTAAATTTTCTCTTATCTTTACAAAAAAATAATTATGCTTTTAAAAAAGGGAATTACTTCTTACGTTGCTTCTTTTATTGTTTTATCAGTTTAACTATCATCTTGTGCTAGTCACAAAAGATCGAATATAAAATCTAGTGAAAATTTTGTCGTAGAATTAATAAAACCTAAATCTAGGGGTCTTGCAAACGTTGCTTTAGAAGAGCTGTTTATAGGAGCTAAGTATTTGGCTGATAAATCGTCTAAACAATTGGTAAATACCTATACAAATTCAATATCTATCAATGATTATTACAATAATTTTAGCGGTAAAATTGAGAAAACGTATACTGGAATTCAGCTCAAAAAATATGGTAATCCAGTAGAACCTGAACAGAAAAAAGCAATTAAATCTATCATAAGTAGAGAAATTAATGCAGCTCCCCAATCTAGAGGTGAAAAAGGAACCTCATTAAAGCTTTTGGACATACTCCCTGCAGAGAACGAAGATATGCTTAATTCCCACGCAGTCATTGGTTTTGAAAGTGATGAAAAAAACCCAGGAGTAACGCGTTTAAGTTTTAATGAGCTAAGCGTTTTTTTTTCAAAAACAAAAGTTTTTACCGATGAGAATTTAAATGCTAGAGTTTTAATATCCATTGAAAACCAATGGAGAAGTACAGATGGGGCTCCAAAAACAGCAGTTTTAATAGAGCAAGAATATGATTTTAAAAACATTAAGTATGGCTATAACAATCAAATTGATGAATCTATTTTAACAAAATGGTACTCGTTAAAATCATCTTGAAACTTGTATTTATAAGGTTTCTGATTTTTTGACAATAATGAAATTTCCTTGTAAGCGCCATAAAACATGAAGTCCTCATTGACATATTGCATCGCATTTTTATAAGAGTACAACTTATATAAGTTCTCATAGCGGTTGTCCTTAGCTAAAGAATTACCGTTAAAGTCAAAAAATTGGGTTTTAAGTTTTGAAGGTTCATACTCTGATAAAACCATGATAGTATTTTCTCCAATGGTAAAGTCTAAAATGTAGTCTCTATTTAATTCAAAGGCTTTCTCAAAGTTCTTGTATACGCTTAACTTACCATTACCCAAATGCGCGAGAACATCACCTTTGTTAGATGTTTTAAGGTTTTGGCTATAACTAAAGGTTTCTATCAAATTTGGATAAAACTCATTATCTCCTTCTGTAACACGGATATAGACAATACTGTCTGAAGTAGAAAAAATAAGTTTCCCAAGTCTCGAAGAGTAAGTCATTGATGCTGAAAAATCTGGCTTGTTATGGGTTATAATAAGCTTATAATTTATGTTGTCATAAACGTTAATTTTATCTGAATACTCAATGATAATGAGGTTTCTATTATCATCAAATTGTACAGATATTGGTGTGGTCTCAAACCCCGTTAATCGTTTAAGTTCGTCACCTGTATAACCATCATAAATAATGGTTTCTTTTAGCGGGAAAATGTTAATTGCTATCTTATTATTAATTCCCGACACATCAAAAGACGAAATATTCAGGTTTTCATTTGAGGAATGATTAAAGGTTTGATTTTGACTAAAGCCAATTAGATTCATTAATAAAGCTATTTGGAAAATTAGTTTTTTGCTATTTACAAAGTCCATACGTATTACAAATTGAAGTTTCTATTTCCGTCTCAGACAGGCCTAAGTTCTCTAAGTCTTTAATTAAATTCTTATAATTTAACTTTAAATCTGCATAGGTGTTTTTATCAATCAAAGTAAAATTAAAAAAATATAAGTTTTTTACATTAGGAAATTCTGACGTTGAAACGGCCCAGTCAAATTGAGTGCCTTCAGAAAATATATGTTGATTTTTATACAAAGAAACTCGGCTACCATTACTCTCTATTTTTAAGATTTCATTTGTCGCTATATTTTTCAAAAAGACATAATACAGTTTTTCGTTTTCAACCAAATCCCATTTAAGTGTGATTTTTGAGTTATAAATCTTTGAACTATCCCTTGGGAATTTCATAAGAATTCCGCCTCTATAGACTCCTGCTATTATGGCTTTATTCGAACCTTTATCTAGTAGTTCACTCCATATATATTTAAAATAATCTGAAGTTAAATTAGAGCCTTGTTTAGTTTTCTCATATTTATATAACTCATTAAAACTATAATCACCGGCTTTATTTATAAAATAAATGTGGCCATTCGCATCAATAACACTTATTTCTGAGTTAGGAAGAACACTCAAATTTGATTTGGGCTTTATAAAATCTCCCTTAATTAATGATTTTTTTATGTTTATGGATTCAATTAAAACAATTCCTTTTGTTTTAAATACACACAAGCTATCTTGAGCCAAGACAAGGGTATTACAACTTAAAATAATAATTAATTTAATAAATGACTTTCCCATTTAAATCGTTTTTTAATGTAGGTTAACATATGTATATAGAAAATAATCATTTCTAAACCGAATAAAGTAAGAACCAAAATAGGTGTAATATAGATGTAAATATTAAATTTCAATAGTAAAAGAGTGATGTATAACAAAACAATAGAAACTACCAATTGTATTATTTTTATCAGTAAATCAAACAATAAGGGGCTTCTTTTAAAAATTTTTAAACCAAGAAAGATTCCAAGAAAACAACAAGCAATTGCTATGCTATAGGTAATGAAACTGGGAATTTTTTTAACAAAATTATCTTCGGTAAGCATTTTAACAATGTTGGCATGTATTACTATCCCATACATATCTGGTAATGACCTTCCTGCAATTTTTGTATTTAATGGTGTAAAATGTTTATCTTCAACATCATAAATATTTGCTGTAGGAGTTCCTAAATAACCAAAGAGTACAATGGCATCTTTAATCGCAGGAATAGGTTTGTTTTCTAATATTTCTTCAATATCATACGTTAAAAAAGAATTTTCATTACCTATATAATTTATAGGTAATTCGTCCTCTAATCTCTTCAATGTATTCTCGTTTTTAATGTAACCAGAAGTCAAAGCAATTTGAGTAGAAAATGAATAGGCAACATTTGGCATTTTTCTAACACCTACAAAATCTCTTATAACTCCATCTTGCTTCTTTAAATTAATGTTTATATACCCTAATTTTTCATCTCCATTATTGAAATAGTCATGATTCTTAATAATCGTATCCTTGTCAAAAAAATAAGGTGTTATAATGTTTCTATTCTTCTGTAATGTTCTTTTTAAAATGGAATCGATATAGGAATTTTTTTTCTCTTTAAACAAAATATCTAAGCCAATGGCTTTAGGCTTTTGTTTAGAGACTTTATCGATAGCCAGAGCAATTGTAAGTCGGTCACTTTGTTTTATATTAATTATAATAATATCGTTTACCCCTTTTGGTTCATGAAACAACTTTGAGTAGTATACATCCGTAAAACTAAAATCTTTAAATGCCTTAGTAAAAGGGTTTAATACAGTTGCGTTTATTAAAATAAAGTACAGAATTCCAGAGACTATAATTGAAAAAATTGTACAATACAAAGCGTCTAACCAAATTTTTCCAATTCCTTTTTTTGGCATAGACTAATTATTTATATTTGAGTAATTGAAGAACCATTTTAAATGGTAAAATTTATGTTGTGGTTTAATATAATTCCTCTTATGTACAAACGAACTCCTCCCCTAAAAATTAATTCTTAAAACCTATACTCTGATTTTTTTGGTTCGACTAAAAACCTTTCAATTGCCTCAATATTTTATCTCTCACAAGCTTACAACCATAAAAGCACAGTAAAAAAATATTCTTTTTATTCTTCTTCGTTAAATAAAATAAGACAGTATAGCCTTAATACATTAAAGTTTAAATTAGATAGGTCATTTATCTCAATGAAAATTAAAAGATTAAACAATTTACAATAAATACCCTAAGTAAAAAAATACAAAATAATATTGAAAACATCAAAAGAACAACTTTTAAGTCATTGCAGATGTACAACAGGATGTGCTTTGTGATGAATTAATTTAAGTCTGCCTTCTGTATGTATCCGAACTGATGGTATTAATAATTTATATGGGAATGTTACCAACTGGCAATAATTTAACCAACGAAATCTAAATGAAGACTATTAGTTTTCGATGTTCTTAAAAATACGCTGATGTCCTCTTAGTTTTTTTGTGTCCATGTGAATTTTTTTATGAAACTATTTCTAGAATTTGCAGAGTGTCTTATTTACTCCCTATATAAAATTTTAAAGGTTGTCTTTTTGTGAAGCCATGTTTCATCATTTTCAACCACATAGGAGTTTATTTCTTTGGTGTTAGCATGCTCATCAAAAATATACTCGTACCTTCTGTTTTCTGGTAAACTTGCAATTATGATAAGTTTGTTAGATTTATATTCTAAGTCAAAAGTTTGCATATTTTTGTAGTTAACCCCTTCATTTTTAGAAAAACCTTTGCTGTTTTCTACTACTTTAACTAATTCATTTTTATCATTATATAAAAAATCAACAGTATTTAGATTTATAAAAGTGTCATCATCGGTATATTTTGAATAGTTTATTTTTTCTATCGGCTTTTGCTCTTTATCTAAAGGCACAAAATAGAGTACACTGTGCGTCTCTACTTGAGTTAACAATTTATTTTTATAGGAATAGGTGGTCGTTGTAATGCTTATCCCGTCACTTGTTTCAAAGCTTTTTTTAGAGCGTATAGTCCCATTTTTGTTATAAGTGGCAGTTTCAATTTCCTTATTATTATAATCATCGGTAGTGATCACTTTTAGTAACTTATTTTTCTTGTTGTACGTATATTCTGTACTGTAATACAATACACTAGTGAGGTCTGCAGAAGTTACAATTTGCGCGTCCTTTAACTCATAAACTTGATAAACATAATCCATTTCTTCATCAAAATGGAATAATTGAACGGTATTGCCTTTTTTTGCAATACTATCAACCCCTATGTGATCTATAATAGGTTTTCTGCTTATTCTAAGATCCTTGAAAGCATGGTTTTCAAATTCAAAACTTGACGTATCAGCACTAATAATACGTTCATCTGGATGATACACTAATCGAACATTATCAACTTTTTGTACGTTTCCAGAATAATTATGGAGATCAAAAAAATAGGTTTCCGAAAAGAAAAACAAGAGTTCCTTTTCTGGTGAGGGAAATTCTGGCTTGTCTAAAACCAACAGACTCTCTTTGTTTTTTTTCTCTAAGCTATTATTTAGTACATAGGTGGAGGTATCCATTTGTGCTAACGCATGGCTTGATATTAATAGCAACATTAAAAAACTCAATTTTTTAAAGAAACTATTGCTGATCAAGTTTTTAATCATTGAAAAACGATTCTTTTTTAATGAAACAACAGAGTCATACTCATGCGTTGTGGTCCATTTAATATCACATTCATTAAATCCATCAAAACACGCTACGGGCTTTAGATCATAAGCAGCTAAAGTCATTATAAAACGTTCCATACCACCAAATGGATAGTTAGCAGTAGAAAATTTAACAATGCCCAAATGGTCATTTATCTTTTTAAGAGTATCCATCTCCACTTCAAAACCATATTCTAGATAATTAAATATTGAAACCACATCTTGACTACCAAACGATTCTAAACTTTCATTACCTCCTTGTAAATAACTTTCTAGAAAAACCTTTACATAATTTGGTAATAATGCTTTGCACCTATAAATTTCGGGTTCTACTTGATGATCTAAAAAGGTATTTAATTCTTCTACTGCAGCATCTACTTCCTCTTGAGATTTCATTCCATCCCAATCAAATTCGGGACCTACATCATCAAACTTAAAACCAGGCTGTCTTACTTTAACCATATGATCGTAGAGTTTTTGAAAATCTTCAAACCTTGATGAATCTTTTATTTCAAATTTAATGTATAGCATGATTTTTAAAAGCCTTTATATTATTAACTTATCTCTTGGTGTTTTTGAACAAACTTTTTTGAACCTTAATATTCTAGGTGTTAGTTGACACAGCGCTCTGATATAATTTCACGCTTATTTCTAACATAAATTTCCGCTAGTGCTTTAATTTTTTCTTTTTCTTGTGGGGCAATTGCTCTTAAAATACGTGAAGGATAGTTGAAGAGATATGCATGTACTTTGAGGTTATAGCTCTTATCATCCTTGCGCATACTGGCATATTTAGCTAAGTCATGAGAGCCATAATAATAGGATTCGTCATCTAACCAAACATAGTTTTTATGAGGCAACACCAACATCGTGATGTTATTACCGTCAACGGCTTTATAAAAAAATGGAGTGCTATTAAGTAGCTTTGCGTCTTGCTCCTGTAGATTTTCTAAATTGGCATTAAAATCTTTTAAATCTATAGCCACAAAAGTTTTCTTTTTTAGATTTATAATACTCCAAAACTCCTCTAACGTATCACTTTCTTCTTGATAGCGTTGGAAATTAACACGCACAACATCGCCAATTTTTACACTACTAACAAGGCTTATGGAACCATTAAAATTAGTCCAAGTTTCTAAATTATTTATTTTACTGTTTTTTATTTCGGCGAGGATAAGGTTTTCATTGGTATCTACATAAAATAGGTTGTTTTCATCTACTTTTAAGTAATTAGTGTTTTGAGGTTGTAGCAACGAGTGTGGCTCTTGGCAGTCACGAAGAGTAATGTTGTCTTCCAAATTTAGAGTTTCATTAAATTTGAAAATTTCTGAAATTGCTACTTTTGGAATTAAATAACCATACTGTTTTACTAACTCATTTATTTTAGTACTGTCTAAATTGCTATAATATGCTACATACACATAGGTTACAAGTGTGATTAACTCATGTGTATCAGCTTCTATTTGGTCTACATATTGTTGCACCAAATCGATAGTGTATATTTTGTTTTCAACAGTATTTAATATATAGCTATCCTTAAGTTTTTGTGACGTATAGGGTAGAATATTAGTTGTATTATAAAGATAGGCAGTGCTGTCTTTTAAAACCACATAGGCATCCTTTGCAACTGGCAAAACAGCCTCTTGAACATACTGCATTTTAAGACCGTTGTTTAAAACGAACTGTTGCGCCTTTGCTGTAAAGACTATAAATAAAATAGACACTAGTATGGCAAATTTCATAATTTTTTTGGACCGCTTACGCGGTTATAAATACAATTGCCTTTTTGGGCTAGCGCCCTTTTTAGGCAACTGTATATTTTTAAATTACTTTTTTTTAACCTAGAAAGAAACAACCCGAAAACCGTTGTTAAGTGTTCCCGAATCCAAAGAGTAACCCTCTTTTGCTGCTGTTTAAACTAAAAACTGTGAAGGCAGATTGGTAAAAGGTTAGAAATATTCCTAGAAAATCACCACCATCCCCGAATATTATACACTGGATTTTGAGCTTGGTTTCTACCATAAGTCAATGCTATTTCCTTCATAGATTGCAGTTGATTCACAGCGACTTCAGTACGGTCGTCTTGTTGTTTGAAAATAAACTGCCACTCGCGATCATCCACTTTTTTGATTCTCGTATTGATATCACGAGACAAACGTTCTACATCCGGATAACATTTAGCATTAGGGTCTATCTGATTGAGATAGCTTGCTGCATCGTTCGCTGCGTTAAAATCTAGACCAGCATTCCAGGCGTTTCTAGCTTTATTCAAAAGCAGCGTACAATCTCGGTCTATCTTTTTTTGAAAAAGCGGCTTAGCCATATCTATAGCTTGGTTGTAGCAATCTTTAGAAATAGTGGGCACAGATGTAAGGATAAAAATTGCATTTTCGAATTGATTCTGATTGACTAAAGATTCTGCATCTTTCAGAATGAAATCGCATTCGTTATTATAATATTCTAAAATTCTTTGTTTTGCAGTTCTCAACAAATTCTGTAATTTATTATCCCCAGATGAAATTTGCCTAACTGCTGCAACATAAGCTTTGGTTTCATTTCTACCTACGCCTTTCACATTTATGGCTGTACTGCCAAACTTTTTACCAGTAATACCATCGCCAACATAGACGGCAACTTCTAGGGTTAAAGCCACTTTGGCAGGCGCGCCGGGAACCACATATTTATCTAACACAGAAATATTTGGTGTGATGATAAATCTGGTATTGTAGTTTTGTGAGTCGCCTAATCCATTGGCTGTTACCACTTGTGCAAGTTTACTCTGCAAATTATTCCTAGCGACAAGCGGCAGGTTTTCAACTTGATCTGAGACATAAGGCACAATAGAAATTCTACCTAAATCGTCTAATTTTCCTAATTCGTTTTGTGCTTCAGCTTTGCCAAATACAAGCAAAAACACAAGTAATATAAATATCTGTATTGTTTTCATAATTATTTTTATTTACTTCCTAAAAAAATTGTGGCTTCTCCTAAACCTCGAGTTGTAATTTTATTTACAATATTAAAAGGTTCCTTTCGTAGATACTTGCTAAGGTCACTTGCAAAACGCCTTGTATCCATAGCGCGCTGACTACCATTCCTTTCATAGTATAAAGGAATTCGCACCTGATCGAAAACCAACATATTCTCTGTGGCGTCTTTGGTTGAAAATCTTCCTTTTACAGAATTATCCGCCATCCAATCTTCTATGATAAAGCCTAACTCTTCATAATCTGAACCGTATTCGGTTTCTAAATCATTTTCCCAATCGCCCCATCTTAAAACTCGAATTGAAACTTCACGACCGTTTTCAAACATGTCATCAAAATGATTTTGCAATGTATTGGCAAAAGGATCGATTTGTGACAACACCGCTTCTTCCAAAAGCACCGGTAATTCAGCAGAAAAAGAAGGCGCACCAGTTCCAGCTGCTGTTGCAATTTGTTTATTAGAATAAGCATCTAAACCTTGCAAATTAAAGGTGATTGATTTTTTGGGTCCAGTGGTGTTTATCGTCCAAGTCAGCTGCATGATAATGTCTGCTTTGGCTTGGTTAAGCAATGCATCTACTGGACTCTCTGCCACTTCTGCTCCAGATGATTTAGAGCTTCGCATGGCATCTATTGCACTGGTCGAGTTGATACTCTTAATTTCAGATTCCAAGTTTTTTAAAGGAAAACCACGATCTGCCATCAATCCATTTAGTTTACTAATTACCAAAAGCAAGTCAGAATTTTGCTGAAAAGCTGCGATATAATCTGGGACGACTTCCAAAATTCCCTGATTGTCGAATTCCACAGTGTAACCATTTTCGACACACCAGTTATCGCTAGGTACAACCATAATTGTAGGTTTTTTGGCTTGCGCATTCAGATTGAATGTAAAACCAATAGCCAAGATCATTATAAATTTTGTTACTAATTTCATCATTATTGAATTATGTTATCTTTTTGTAAATGTGATTTTAGTCCTATCATATCGACTTCTACAACCAGTTCATAGGCTGTTTTTCCATCGCTAACGGGATTAATTTCGAGTTTGCGTTCCAACCAGTTTTTCGCCGGAAAGGTGACATAGTTTTGAAAACCTCCATTGAAAGAAAAAAACTGATTGAAGTACAATTCGTGATCTCTTTTAGCATTGGGATTGGATACTAAAGGTCTTACAAGGCAGTCTGAAGATCCGTTCCTGATACCTTTGAATAAAATTTCGTCTACCGCTTTAATCCTAGCGTCTGTTTCTGCTTGGTGTTGACTTAGACCAATCCCCCAAGTTTTAACGATTTGAGAACCATTGTAGCCTTTCCCTACACATTCTGTGGCGTAGTTATAATAACCTGAAATCGTTTTTGCTTTTGATTTGCAAGCTGACATTAATACCACAACTACCAGACTTAATATTACTGATGTAATTTTCATAGTTTTAGATTTAAAAACGTGATGACAAACCTCTTAGAATCCCAGCGTCTTCGAGTTCTTTACGAAGCAAGGCTTTGTTGACTGAAACAACAATACCGATTTTGTATTCTTTTCTTCTGAAAAGCCCACTACCCCCAATTTCATACCGGTCTCCAGCCTTTACTGCACCATCTGTCGTTAAGTTGACGAATTTTTGATATTTGCCACCTTCTTCAAAAAAAGCATCAAAATAATCGACTTTTTCTTGCTCTAAATTGGAATTTCTTGCCAAAGCTGGTTGACTAACACAACCTCTATCACCCTCAGGAATACCTTTAAAAATAACGCCGTGAATAGCGTTTTTCTTGGATTGTTCTATCGCGACATCTTTGTTAAATGAATAAGAAAAAATTTTGATCAAATATATGCCGTTACTTCCCACACCTTCGCATTCTATCTCGTAACGCCAATTTTCGGTGTCTTCATCAGCATTCTTTTTAGCTCTTTTCTGAGCTAATAAGCTTGAGCTAAAAATCACCATTAGCAGCAACATTAAAACCATCTTCAATTCTTTTGTCCTCATAACATTGTGTTTTAGTTAATTTGTCTGATTAGCATGCCTGATGCATATTTATTACTACTTCCTTTAAAAAGTGTATAGTCCTCATTTTGTAATGCGCCATCTGCTTCTTCTGCCATAAATGTGTTATCCCAAATATGCCTTCTATCTACTTTAATTGTCCCTATACGTTTATAAGAGGTCTTTCCATCATCAAGCACCTGTTCCAAAACCTCAAATTTGTCGCCTTTTTCCAAGCCTTCTTTGAGACCGATTTTTGCTTTGATTGGATCTCCACTGAGTAATGGTGTTTTTACTCTAAAATCTTCAAACGTGCGTTGAAGCTTGCCAATGTTTTTATCTACAGCTCTAATCGTAGCTATTTCTATAAGTTCTTCATCGGTTTTTGAAGTAAAAATTGTGGACTGCAGATTGTTTCTCGACACTTCACTACCAACGTATTTGAGTTTAAAGAAGTCTGTAGATTCAAATTTCGCTTCCTTGTTGTCGTCTAAGTTTGATTCGTCAATCCAGAAATCTGTATAAAATTTGTTTGCGGTTTCTTCATCCCAAAACAGTTGATACAAATAGGTGGTTGTCCTAACAAAGTAGCCTTTGCCTAAAACATCTGAGGCTGCTTCCCCTAAGCTTGCTATTGTCGCTATATTTTCTCCGCCAGGAACAAACGATGCTACGGTGGAAATCGCATTGAGAAACCCCCCAGTTTTTTTGGCTTGTTCTTCTTTATCGGTGTATTTGTAATCGTAAACGATTACAAATGTATTTCCTATGAGTTCTTCTCCTGCATCTTGAAGTAAAGCGCGACCTCTCTTACTCTCCATAGCAACTTTCACATTTAAATCTGAAGCATCATATTGACCGCGTTCTGCGACAAGACTCATATTGAAAGCACCATTCTCATCTCTATTGAACCATCTTGAAATTAAAGACTTGGCAACACCATTTGCATTTAGATAGTTCTCGATATGTTCGGTTTGGTCTTTTTCGCCACCAGTACCTGGAATTAGGTAGGGTCCAATATTATGATTGTTGAATTTTTCAGACAATTCTGTATTTCCAAAAGCATCTTTAATAATATGGTAGTGCTCTCGAGTTTGGTCATCAAGCATAAGTGTGTACAGTGAACTTCTTCTGTATTTCATTTCAGACAATTCATCTCGACTCACTTTATCAATATCGTATTTTTCTCCGTCAGACTCAACTGTTATGGTGGCTAGACTTGTAGTATTAGCAACCTCTCCTCCTTCATTTTCTAGGGCTTGAAGTATTGATTTATAGTGTTGCTCTCGCTTATTTAGCATATCGAAACTAACCTCTTCCATAGATTCAACGCTTACGTTATCCGAGCTTAAAGCTAAACTTGTATTGGATAGCAACGTTTCTGAAGCCATTGAAGCACTCATAACGCCTGAAGGAATTGCTGCCATATTTTTTGCAATTTCTTCCATAGGACTGAAAATGTAAGAATTAATTGGAGCATTGAATTCGATTTTAGTACTCATTTCTGTCATCATTTTACCTGTTTCAAAATTGGTCACTATCATTGTTTTTACAGGAATTTTTATCCCATTATATTCGGCCCAATCTTGGTATTTCATCGTACTTTCAGTATCACCATTTATCATAGTTTCAGAAACTTTCAGCCAAGAATCTTTATAAAAATAAGAAGTTACTTCTGTAATGTCATCAGCTTTATAGCTTACCGCAAATACTTCCTTACCGTTAATTGTTTTCACATATATTTCAGCGTTTTCGGGAGCATTTAATTCAGGAAAGAATACCACAGGCTTGTCGTATAAAGCAAGCATATTTTCATCAAAATCCATTTTAAAACCAGTAGACAATTCTGTGTAGCCAGAGTTGCCGTTGTAGACTGTTTTAGTCGTGACGCCATCTGCTTTTACGATTGATGCCAATTTACCTGACTTGTCTCTTGCCGTGAGCACGACGCTGTTCATGATGGTTTCAGTTCCAGAAAAAACACTTACTATATTCATAGACTCTTCTTTAACCATAGATCCTACTTGCTCTAATTTCTCACGTCCACCAATGGCATTAATGTAGTTTTCAAATACCATCTGAACGCTCACTTCAGAACTGTCAATTTTAGATTCTAGAACTTCAAAATCTGCTCTAGAAGGTTCAATAATATCTTCAGCAAAAGCAGTACTGATTGCTGAGATAAAAACTAAGTAAGTAATAATTGTTTTCATATTTCTAATTTTAATGTTTGTAAATTTTTTAAAAATATTATTTCGCAGTTACTGATGCAGTGGATAGAATTTCATTTTCGTTCTTTTTGTAGTGACTGTATGTTTTCCCTTTGTAGTACCAAGTAGATGATATCTCTTCTCCTTTATAGTTGGTAAATGAATAGGTTGCTGTATTTGTTCGGGTATTTATCACGAAAGTATTTGTTCTAGGTGCACTCCAAGTCTTGTCAGATTCGCTAAAATCAGAAATAGTAATTTGGTATTGATTGGAAGCAGTTTTTTTCCAAGAAGATTTTTGTTTAAAACTTGAAGTTTGGCTTGTTTTGAAATTGCCCCCATTAAAAAAGGCAAAAACTGGGTAGCTGGTTTGGTCATAATACTCATTGTAATCTTTGGCGACCCAATAGCCTACTACATCTTCTTGTTTTACTCCAATACTGTCCTTATATATGGCTGTTACGAGCTTTAATTCTCCACATAACTTGTTTGAAGTCTCGTTATATTTATCTACGACTTCTCTAATTTCATCCTCAATAAGCAGCGCTTCCTGTTGTCCCCTTCTTAGAGTTTGACCACCAACACTATAAGAATCTTGTTTTGCATCACACACGAGTTTAAAATACTTGCTGCAAAGAGAAGCTGGTGTTGCTACGTCCCAAGATTCTGCACCATCCGCTAATTTTCTATATTTAGAAACTTTTGCTTGTTCTTCAGGGCATTGTGCGTAACCAGTAGAATTGATACCTATGAATACTACAATAAGTAAAGGAAATAAACATTGTATTTTGGTTTTCATGATAGATTTATTAGAGTATTAAAAAAAATCAAAGTTGTTATCTAGGTCAATAGCGTCTTTGTAAGAAAAAAGTAATGACTTTTAAGTAGAGCACAGGCTTCATAAATAACTCATTGAATAATTTGCTTTTTTTATTGTAGGTCAAACATTAGGCAACCGCCAGATGTTATTTGGAAATTCCCACTCCAAGTGGTTGAGTTGCATTGAGCAGTAAAACTATGATTTCCAGCAGGTAAGCTAAACACTTCCCCTTGGGTACAGTCGCTGATCCCATCTGGATAGTAATATTGCAAGTATTGGGTTATACTTCCAACGGTAATACTAATTGAGCTACAACCATTATCTTTTCTGGTATAAAATGCTATTTCACCATTATCGGTTGTGGATCCGCCACCTCCATCACAAGGAAATTCATTAGAAAGGCTGTACGTAGATGGATTATGAGTCTGTTGAGCTGCTGCATCCCATGGAGCTAAAATTAAACTATTTCCATTTTTTTGGATCCTAAATTCTACTTCATCGCCGGCATTAAACAAAGTAAAAAAAGCAATGTCAGTATTTTCCCATCTTAAGCTTGAATAGGTTCCTGGAACAGGATTTCCATTACTGCAAAATTTTGGAGTTTCAGAAGTTAGGTCTATGTAAACCTCCTCTCCACTTTTTTTCCAATAGTTGTCTGCCCAACTGGTTGAAGTGTTATTATCATTACTATCAATTATGCCAGAGTCATCTTCCTCACTTTCACAAGAGAAAAGAAAAATTGACATAATAAATAGCAGTAAATAAGGTAGTTTTTTAAGTTTCATAATTTATAGTTTAATGTTAGTATTACTATTTATTAAAGAATCAGGGTTATGGTGAGTGATAGAAGAATATCGATGGCACTCTATTGAGGTCTAAAAACTTCTCCATTTATGGTTAATCCTGGATAGTCACTAGACGTTCCAAAATCTCAAGTACTAGACCGATTTGAAAACAGTCCTGTTGCGCTAATATGGTTCCCTACAAGATGTTTATTCACCTCACTGGAATCATCTTCACTACTTCAAGAAACAGTAAAAAGACTGATAGTAAGCGTTAAAAGAAAGAATACAAATTTAAGAGAGTGCTTCATGATAAAAATTTTTAAGAGTTATAATTATTGAGGTAAAACAATGGAAATAAATGCATTACACAAAATTTTTGTCGTGAATGACGTGAAAGGTATCACGGCCGACACATATTTTTTATATAAATAGCCTAATTCGTTCTTTTAAAAACAAATTAGGCTATCGCTTTGTTACTCGAAAATGGTAGTATTTAAAAAAGTGATTCTTTACTTAATCTTCTTTGTGCAATATATCTTTAAGCTGCTGTTTGTAGATTCTGGATAGATTGATCCAGGAGCCGTTATCCAACATCACCTTTGTTGAGTTGATGATTTTTACGCGTTGTATGTTTACGATATATGAATTGTGTATTCTAACAAAAGATGATGGCGGTAGTTGTTTTAAAACCTCGCTTAGTTTGTTACGGTCTACCTCGGGCTTGGTTTTAGAATCTAAATAATACTCTACATAATGCCCATCAGACTTTACATACAGAATGTGCTTGCTATCGATAACTGCTTTACTTTTAAGGTGAATAAGTTCGCTAAATACCTCTGAACTGGATTTTTGTTGTGCTTCTTTAAATTGAGCCAACTCATCTTGAAGTGTTTGAACTTCTATTTTTATAAGGCTGTTTTTAGTAAACAATCTATAAACAATAAATGCAGCGAGCAGTAATACTATAAAAATGATCAATTTGTAAATGATAGAGAGGTTTTGCAGTTTATTTATAAACTTGTTTTGCTCTTTGGTTTTATACTTAATACCTAATTCTGCAATTTCCTTTTGAGTTAATACTTCATTAAGACTGTCTTTTAGTAAAATATACTGGTTTGCATATTTTAAAGATTGCTCTAGATTATTATTTTCCTTATTGGCTTTTTGAAGGTTTTTAAGAATCTGAAATTTTTGCCTGTGTGTTACCGCAGTTTGTAATGCAGAGTCTAAGTAGCTGATTGCTTTCGGGTAATTTTCGGTTTTAATATAAATATCGCCCATGTTATTATATTGTACCGCGATGGCTTTAGTAAGCCCACTTTTTTTCTTGAGGTTTAATCCTTTTAGGGTATAAAAAATCCCTTTGTCATAATTTTCTGTGCGCACCATGGTTTGCGCAATACTATTGTAAATGGGTGCACTTACCGATACTGGCAAACTATCAAGCTGCACGATATCTTCTATCAAAGTAATGATTTCTAATGACTTATCAATGTCAAACGCATTAAAATTCGCAATGCGATTACCTTGTAATTGCGCAAAAAGGACGGCATTAGATTCAAAGAATAAGGTCGATTTTTTATAATAGTCTTCTGCAAACTCGTGCTGTTTATTAAGCATATATAAATCGGCTATGTTTACATACGTTTTTCCTAAATTAATACTGGTGTCGTCATTTTTCTCATAATAGTTAGCTACATCAAACAAATCTTCTAAGGCAATTTTAGTATTGTTAAGCTGTCGCTGGCAAACAGCCATATTTATCTTTACTTTATAAGCATCTTCTTCTTGGTTAGTTGCTATGGATACATTGTAACAGCGTTTAAAATAAGCATAAGCTTTCTTATAGTCCTTTTTAAAGAAATATATTCTACCATATTGGTTTAATATCTCAGAAAAGGTTTGGTTTAAGGTGTCTTTTGGTGTTAGAACTCTATAGGCTTTCTCCGTATAAATTAAAGAGCTGTCTATATTCTTAGATTCAAACGCTACAGCCTCCTTATAATAAGTAGTAGCTTTTTCTAAATTGACGTTTTGAGCACTTGTTGTTATGCATACTAATACCATTAATATAATAACTGAAATTTTCATAAGTCGGTTGTAATACAATTTTAAAATTGTGAGTGGGATGATTAATTGTTAAGGCTATTTTATATCGAACCATAACTACCCAAAAATTTGATTATTAAAGTAGTTTGATCCTCTTTTGCTTTCTTTTTTGAAAAATAAATGCTTTTTTTGAAGTTTATATTTAAATAAAGATATAAATATTTTGTTAATTTAACGTATTTTAAAATTAATTGGCTGTTAATTAACACCTCTTTTTATCCAAGCATAAAAAACATCAAAGGCTGAAGTTAGAATAAGACTCATAATAAAATGGTGACTTTGACTTCTCCATTTCAAAAAAAATGTTCGCTTTTGCAACAATAATGAAGCATAGCCTTCTTAATATCTGCTTTATCTTCAATATCTTGCACACCTGTGCCATCCCTTTCTGTCTTTAAAGTTTTTCAAGCTCTGCATTTAAGCTATAACCCTTAATAGAAATGAGTTTATATTTAAGAATTTTGAAGAACAAACCCCTTGGGAAACCTTCTTGATATTACTCTTCTTTAGCAGATCTTATGTTCTCTCGAAAATCGAAATCAGGGAAATGTGCTTTATAAGCATGCCACTTCTCTTTGAGTACCTTTTCATCTTGAAAATCGATGTGTTTTTAAATAAAAGGGCTTTGAGATGACGCCATTAGATATAAAATCTAAACAGAGATTGGACTTCTATGATTCAGCAGGTCTGCTTTTAGTAAAAAATTAGTCTCGCTTATATTTTTTTGCTTAACGTTGATCTTTTTTACTGACCTAGAATTGAAACCCGCTCCTGTAAATAGACATCCAAAAAATGCTATCGCATCTTTCTGTCTTTTTTAGTTTCAGTAAATTCTTAAATAAGTTTAAAACGGATTAACCAGCGTTGATACAGAGTAGAAGCCCACTCCTGCAAATAGACATCCAAAAAATACTACCGCATCTTTCTGTCTTTTTTTAGTTTCAGTAAATTCTTAAATAAGTTTAAAATGGATTAACTAACGTTGATCCAGAGTAGAAGCCCGCTCCTGCAAATAGACATCCAAAATCTGCTATCGCCTCTTTATGTCTTTTTTATTTGGCATAACCCCTCAAGCAAGCTTGGGGTTATGCCAAATAAAAAATCCAATGCTTTCACATTGGATTTCTGCTTGATGTGGGTCATACTGGATTCGAACCAGTGACTTTTACCCTGTCAAGGTAACACTCTGAACCAACTGAGTTAATGACCCGGTTAAAAAATAAAAAACCCTAACATTAAGCTAGGGTTAGTGGGCGATGAGGGGTTCGAACCCCCGACCCCCTCGGTGTAAACGAGGTGCTCTGAACCAGCTGAGCTAATCGCCCTAAATTGGGATTGCAAATATAAACCTTATTTTGATTTCACAAACAAAAATTTCACTTTTTATAAAATTTCTGCAACGGTGAATGTACTTCCTCCAACGAAAATGACATCACTAGCTTTAGCAGATTGCTTAGCGGTTTTAAAAGCGTCTCCCACACTCGTAAACACGTCGCCATTCAAAAAGAAATCCTGAGCTTTTTTCTGTAAATACTCAGCCTCCATCCCCCTAGGAACATCAGGCTTACAAAAGTAATAGAGAGCTTCTTTTGGAAATAAGGGCAATATCTTATCCAGATCCTTGTCGTTTACAACGCCTAAGACGATGTGGAGGTGTTCGTAAGATTCCTGTAAAAGCTGTTTTATGACCAAACGCAGTCCTTCTTCGTTATGTCCTGTGTCGGCAATAATTTTTGGTTGCTGACCTAGGGTTTCCCATCGCCCACGGAAACGCGTGTTCGATTTGACGTTTGCCAAACCGTTTTCAATTTCTACTTTTTTAATAGCCCATCCCTCAATCTGATTTAAGACCGCTATGGCTTGCAAAGCAGTTCTGATATTGTTTTTCTGGTAGCTTCCTTTTAGATCACAGTCAGGAAGTGCCGTCTTTAGGTCTTTTGCAAAATGTATAAGAGCAGTTTCTGCTTTGGCTTTGTTTAGAAAAACAGGCTTGGTCTCTGGCTCTGTTTCACCAATGACAACAGGAATATTTTGCTTGATAATACCTGCTTTTTCACCGGCGATTTTTTCTAAAGTATCACCCAAAAAAGCCATATGGTCTAGTCCTATATTAGTGATAACAGAGAGCAGAGGAGTGATAATGTTGGTAGAATCCAGTCGACCTCCAAGCCCCACTTCAATAATAGCGATGTCTACCTGTTGTTTTGCAAAATAGTCGAAAGCCATACCTACCGTCATTTCGAAAAAGGAGAGCTGCTGAGTTTCAAGAAATATCTTATGATGGCGAATAAAATCGATAACCTCTTGCTCAGGGATCTCCTGACCATTAATCTTGATGCGTTCCCGAAAATCTTTAAGATGTGGAGAGGTGTATAAACCTACTTTATAGCCAGAAGTTTGTAAAATAGAGGCAAGCATGTGGCTCACAGAACCCTTTCCATTAGTGCCCCCTACGTGGATACTTTTAAAATGCTGTTCTGGAAAACCCAGTTCTTTTGATAACTCTAGGGTGTTTGTTAAATCTTTTTTGAAGGCTGTTTTTCCTAATCGCTGATACATCGGAAGTTTCTCAAACATCCATGTTAGCGTTCCTGAGTAATCCATATCTATTCAGATAATTTAAAGACGTAAGTAATAAAACCAATTTGGGTAGTAGGTGCTTTGGTATCACCGTTAAATTTGGTAGCTAAAGCTGCTCGCTTTGCAGGATCCAAAAGGCAAGAAGTGCTATTGGTAGTTCCTTTTACACCAGCTGTTGCTTTTACAACATCACCATTTCGGTTCACTTCAATTCTTACGACCACCTCACCAGATTCGTCGCATTTCTGTACAAACTTTTGCTTGCTTAGGGCCTTGCGACCTCCAAGGCGGTAATAGCCATCTCCGTCGAGACCTTTTCCTGTGCCATAATAATTGTTGGCATTAGGGTCTCCATCAGGATCACCCTTGTCCCCAGTTTGGTTGTCATCTCCTTCACCACCTTCAGCCTTACCATCGTTTTTAGGGCCATTCATAAGGCTTTCCATGGCATCTGTAACAGATTTCTCTGGCTTCTGTTCAGGAACAGGCTCGGGCTCAGGTTCTGGAGTAGGTTCAGGTTGAGTCTTCTCAACCTTCTGCTGTACTTTTTCTTTGGGTTTTTCTGGTTGCTCTTCAGTCTCCTTCACCACCTTTTCACTTTTCTCAATGACGGGGGCTTCTTCAGTTTCTTGAGTGACGACTTCTTCTTTAATGTCTTCTGTAGTGCTCAGCTCTTCAACCTCTTGAGGAGGTGGAGTAGCCGTTTTTTGTGGAGAAGTCTTGATAGGTTCAGTCGGCTGAACTTCTCCTGAACCAAAATCTGTAGTTCCAAAATTCACTGCGATCCCACGTTCCTCTGGTGGATCGAGATAGTGTAAACCAAAGAAAAACATCAATAAAATAAACAGGAGATAGAGTCCTGTCGTAATAAGGAATGATTTTTTCTCGTGTTTCGTTTTGAATATGCTCACAGCTTAATTGGGTTTAACCGCCAAAACTATTTTAAAACGGTTTCTGTTGGCGATGTCCATAATGAGGACCGCTTTTTCTATTGGAACTCCTTCTTCAGCTCTCAAAATAATCGTAGGCTCTTCAATGCCATTTAATTTTAATTTTAGGGCACTCTCTATTCTGTTGGAATTTATTTTCTCATCATTGATGTAGAAATCCAACTCTTTGGTGATGCTTACGGCCACATTTTGTTGAGACGTAGTTTTACCTTTGGCCTTAGGTAAAATCAAGTCTAGGGCTTCTGGAGTAATGACCGGTGATGTTAACATAAAAAAAATGAGCAGCAAAAAAACAATGTCCGTCATAGACGACATACTAAAGGTGGCACTCACTTTATTTCTACCTCGTAAATTCATAATTAACTAGGTTCGTTCAATAAATCTAAGAAATCGACTGCAGTAGCTTCCATTTGGTGAATGACCTTATCCGTTCTTACCACCACGTGATTATAGGCGATATAAGCAATAATACCTACAATAAGACCCGCGACAGTCGTTGTCATTGCGGTATAGATACCCTCGGCAAGAGAACCCATCTGCGCTTGTCCGCTGCTGGTCGCCAATTCATGAAACGCTAAAACCATCCCAATCACGGTTCCTAAAAAACCAATCATTGGCGCTGCTCCTGCAATTGTTGCAAGTACACTTACGTTTTTCTCTAACTTATAAACTTCTAGTCGGCCTGCATTTTCAATTGCTGTGTTGATGTCTTCCAACGGAGATCCTATTCTAGAAATGCCTTTTTCAGTAAGTCTAGCAACTGGAGAATTTTCTTGGGCACAACGTATTTTGGCGGATTCAATATTACCAGAAGTCACGCTATCTTTTATTTGATTCATGAAATTCTTATCGGTCTTCGACGCTGCGTTGATGGCGAAAATGCGTTCAAAATAA
This sequence comes from Psychroflexus torquis ATCC 700755, assembly GCF_000153485.2. Taxonomy (NCBI): domain Bacteria; kingdom Pseudomonadati; phylum Bacteroidota; class Flavobacteriia; order Flavobacteriales; family Flavobacteriaceae; genus Psychroflexus; species Psychroflexus torquis. The sequence goes on from NC_018721.1 coordinate 1,329,247, forward strand.
ATATAAATAGCAAAAAACAGAAGAACCGCCAAAATCAATATAATAATAGTTCCTCCAGGACCTCCACTAAAGATTAAATCGATGATGGATAAGGTTTTCTCTTCTACAAGTTCCTCTGCAACATCAGGGGTTTGTTGAGCAAATGTTATAAGCATGGGCTATAGGGTGTTAATGATATAGATAACGCTAAAATAAACAATAAATTTTATCACTCAAAAACAATTTATAAGCTTAAAGCAATTGTTTTAAGGCAATTTCAAAAGCATGACTGCTGATGTATTTTTTATCATTACTTTGTTCAAAAGTGCGTTGAATAGCATTTTTAAGTGTGATAGAGATATCATCAAAAAGAGCTTCGTCGGTCATTAACACTTTGCGTTCCATAAAGTAAGCAAAGACACGAGCCATTCCACAATTGGCGATAAAATCTGGAATAACACTCGCTTTCTGGTCGGCATATTCCATAATAGGGCCAAAGAAGATTTCTTTATCGGCGAACGGCACATTTGCTCCACATGAAATAACTTCCAAGCCATGCTCTACCAAACTATCGATTTGGTCTTTCTGGACCAATCGCGAGGCAGCACAAGGGGCGAAAATATCGGCGCCAAGCGACCAAAAAGCTTTGTTAGCCTCTTCAAAAGGAATAAGATCTTTGCTCTGTAATGTATTTCCTTCTTTAGCTAGAAACAACTCTTTGATCTCCTCATAGCTATATCCATCTTTGTTGATAAGGCCTCCATCTCTATCTAGAATCCCAATGATTTTAGCTCCCATTTTGGACAGATAGAAAGCAGCTGCCGAACCTACATTCCCAAAGCCTTGGATAATGGCTGTTTTCCCTTTGACATCCCCTCCATAAATATCGTAATAATGCTTCACTGACTCTGCAACTCCAAAACCTGTACACATATCTGCGATGGTGTATTTACGAGATACATCTGGGCTATAAGCGGTGTTTTCGATCACCTTAATGACCCCATGGCGTAATTGCCCAATCCTATTAATCTTATCGGCTTCGGTAGGGTGAAAATGTCCATTAAAAACACCTTCCTGTGGATGCCAAACGCCACAGCTCTCCGTGATTGGAATCACTTCATGAATTTCATCAACATTCAAGTCACCCCCTGTGCCGTAATAGCTCTTTAATAATGGTGAAACTGCTTTGTACCAGCGTTCTAAAACTCCCTGTTTTCTGGGATCTTTGGGATCAAAATTAATTCCCGATTTGGCTCCACCAATGTCTGGGCCTGAAACCGTAAATTTTATTTCCATAGTTTTAGCCAGAGATAAGACTTCATTTTCATTTAAGCCTTCACGCATCCGTGTCCCTCCACCAGCGGCGCCCCCTCTTAACGAGTTGATAACCGTCCAGCCTTCAGCTTCAGTTTCTGAATCTCTCCAGTGGAAGACAATTTCTGGAGCTTTATCTTCATATTTAGTCAGTAATTCTTTCATAGGAAACAGTTCAAATTATAATTCTTTGGGAACAAATATAGAGATTCGTAAAAGCTCTGTTTAGAAAAAGGTTCAAAAATTCCTAATTCTATATTAAGGCACATAGATAAATCCAGCAGAATGGTCTTTCGAAGAGCCCGTTACGGAGGCTAACACATTGGTTTCCTCACGGTCTCTTAAGACTCCCAATAAAGCAAAAATGAGAGCTTCTTTATAATGAAGAACTTTAGCGTCTGGGAGAATTATCTGAGCTTGAGTTTGCGAGGCAATGAGTTCTAATACATAGGAATTTAAAGCACCACCGCCTGTAAAAAGTACTCGGGAGCTATTGCGTAAGGAGTTTGCAATCTTTTTGGCGAAGTGATGTGTACAGGTGGCAATAATTTCTTCTGAAGATAATCCCGATGATTCTAAAAGCGGAAAAAAATAAGCTTCCAACCATTCGATGCCTAAAGATTTCGGGGCTGTCTCAGAATAATACTTGAGTGAATCCAGCTTTAAAAGAAGGTTTTTATTTGGAGTTGAAGCCTTGGCGATTTCACCTCCTTCGTCAAATTCCACCCCTAAGGTAATAGCATAGGGATTCAAGACTTTATTCACAGGGCAGATGTCGTAAGCAATGCGCTTGTCGTTGCTTTCAAAAGAAATATTTGCAAAGCCTCCTAAGTTGATGCAGGCCTCGTAATCTCCGAATAACAGTCGATCGCCTAGAGGGACTAATGGGGCTCCTTGACCTCCTAAAGCCACATCTTCAACTCTAAAATCGCAAATAACTTTATGACCCGTTAGCTTAGCTAATTCTGGTAGATTACCAATTTGATAGGTGAGCCCGCGTTCAGGTTGATGTAAAACAGTATGTCCGTGAGAAGCTATAAAATCGATGGGAGGTAACTCATGTTCTCTTAAGAATCGACTGATGTAATCTGCAAGTAGGATGGTGTAATCTTTATCCAACGATTTCAGACTTTCCATAGAGTGCTGGTGGGCCGTTTGCAACTTTTCCCCCCAAACTGAAGAATAAGGATAAGTAATAGCCGCCTTAATTTCAAAAGTCCACGTATTGTTTTCAAAAGAGAATTGACAATGTGCAAGATCCACACCGTCGAGTGAGGTGCCGGACATTACTCCGATAACAGAATAGCTCTTCATACCAATAAATTTGAGATCGAAATTAGAATAAAGTAAACAAAGAAATAGAGTTTAAATGATAAACTTGAAAATAGACTCAAGGTTTACATATTTTACACAAATCTTAAATTTTGATTGGTTGTATTGAAAAATATGCGGTTAAATCCTATATTTGTAACAGAACTTTAATAAAACTGAAACAGTTACTGTATGGATTTTAAATTAACAGAAGAGCATGAGATGATTCGTCAGGCAGCGCGAGATTTTGCTAATAATGAATTGAAGCCTGGAGTTATAGAACGTGATGAAAATGAAGAATTTCCAAAGGAGCAAATTAAAAAACTTGGTGAGCTTGGATTTATGGGAATGATGGCTTCACCAGATTATGGTGGAGGGGGAATGGATACCGTTTCTTATGTCTTAGCGATGGAAGAACTTTCCAAAATAGATGCTTCTGCATCGGTTGTCGTTTCGGTGAATAATTCTTTGGTATGTTGGGGTTTAGATACATATGGTTCAGAAGAACAAAAGAAAAAATACCTTTCTAAGTTGACTACTGGCGAGAAAATTGGTGCATTTTGTTTAAGTGAGCCAGAAGCAGGCAGTGATGCAACGTCTCAAAAAACTACAGCTATCGATATGGGGGACCACTATGTGATCAACGGGACTAAAAACTGGATCACCAATGGTAACTCTGCAAGTGTGTACCTTGTGATTGCTCATACCGATAAAGACAAAAAACACAGAGGTATCAATGCTTTCATCATGGAGAAAAACATGGAAGGATTTGTTGTTGGACCTAAAGAGCGGAAAATGGGTATTCGTGGAAGCGATACGCACTCTTTGACTTTCAACGATGTGAAAGTGCCTAAAGAAAACAGAATAGGAGAAGATGGATTTGGTTTCAAATTCGCTATGAAAACCCTAGCCGGTGGAAGAATTGGTATTGCAGCTCAAGCTCTTGGTATTGCTGCTGGAGCTTATGAACTAGCTAAAAGCTATTCTAAAATAAGAAAAGCATTTGGAACTGAAATCATGAACCATCAGGCTATCGCTTTCAAACTTGCAGATATGCATACGAGTATTGAAGCAGCTCGCCATATGGTGATGAAAGCAGCTTGGGATAAGGACAATGGTCTTAACTACGATCTTTCTGGCGCTATGGCAAAACTTTACGCTTCGCAAGTGGCCATGGATGTGACTATAGAAGCCGTTCAAGTCCACGGAGGAAATGGGTATGTAAGAGAATACCACGTGGAACGTATGATGAGAGATGCCAAAATCACACAGATTTATGAAGGCACTTCAGAAATACAAAAAATAGTGATCTCCAGAAGTATTCTGGCAGATTAGGGAGTTGGTTCTATAATAGTAAAGAGCTGTTTTACTTGTATGGTAAACAGCTCTTTTTTTATGCTTTAATGTTGGCTTTGCAATTGAAATTTTATTACTGAATTCAATAATTCAACCCAATCGCTAGACGGATACTTTTAAGATGTAATTAATTTCATATTGCTTAATAAATATAGGTTTAATTTGGTATAACACCATTTTAGCTAGACTTCTTATGTTTTAATTTCCCGACCTTCTTTATCGAGATTCTTTAAAGTTTAGCAATTGCATTAAAGAAACAATCTTCTAATTATCAAATAAACAAATTAAATGTTAAATATTTTAATACTATTTAGCTTTTAGTTAACTTCATTAAAAATTATTGTGAAAAATCTATACTCCCCCTCAAAAAAAATATTTATTATTAACTCTAGTTTTCTTAGTTAGTGCTAATTCTTTTTTCGCGGGAGTATTATATCTCAGAAAAAATGCTTGATGCTTTATCCTCCCAAAGCAAATCCTTAAATGTTGACGGCTCTTTAAACTTAAGATTTCAAGAAAGTGCTTATCAAAATGATTTGGACAATTATTATTTAGCTAGCAATTCATCTTCTTACCTTATCGTAACAGATTTAAATAATGGCGGATCCAATAATTATATTTTACAATCCAATTTATCTGAAATAAGTATCGATTTATCAATTTATACTTCAGGCAATTATGTTGTTACTTTAGTTTCCGATGGTAATATTATAGAATCTAAAAATCTAATCAAAAGCTAACTCCTATGAAAACCATCACTCTTATTATAGTTTGTTTGATAATTTACTCATTTCAAAGTCAAGCTCAGACACAAGAACTTCTAGACAATACTTGGTATCTCGAAAAAGTAGTGATTGATGAAGTTGAATACTTAACTCCCAGTAATGATGAAATCAACCAGGTCATTCTTGATTTTGATACCGATTTTATCAATACATACCCAGCACCGTCGGAATGCTTTGCCTTTTTAGGATCAATAGATTTTAACAACAATAACTCATCATTTTCAAATAGTGATGCTTCGCCATCTTTTCCAGAATGCAATCAAGAGGAAAACTCAAATTTTTATGTGTATTATATAGATGAATTCTATTGGCTAGAATCTGGGAACGAAACTCAAATTTTTGAATACAATATCACCGAAGAGTCCTCAGCTCTTAAAAAACTTACCATTACCAATACCAATAATGATCAGGCCGTTTACTATTCAGAAACTTTGTCAATTCAAGATGTGGATGGTTTTGGAACAGTAATACTTTACCCTAATCCATCTCAAAATGAGTTTTCTATTGAAAGTGATGTAGATATAAAGCAAATTAAAATGTATAATCAGTTAGGGCAAGTTGTGTTGGAGTTTGATGATATTAAACCACAGCCATCATATAACATCTCAGTGCTGTCGAAAGGAATTTATTTTGTAGAGCTATCTTCTGTTCAAGGCAAGAAAATCGTGAAAAAACTTATCAAAAATTAAGTAAACTCTCCAAAGAATCTAGAAAACTAGGCTCTTTTTGGCTCTATGGAAAACTTTAGTCTTCACAAGTGGCCATGGATGTGACTATAGAAGCCGTTCAAATCTACGGAGGAGATGGGTATGTAAGAGAATACCACGTTGAACGCATGATGAGAGATGCCAAAATCACACAGATTTATGAAGGCACTTCAGAAATACAAAAAATCGTAATTTCCAGAAGCATTCTGGCAGATTAACCTAAAATCTGAGAACGTATTTTAGAGGTCAACATCGCTGTTGACCTTTTTTATTTTAAATAGTAGTAAACTTGCGCATCAAATAGGAGCTATGAAAATATCTGTAGAATTAACCCTTACGCCCATCCAAGATGATTTTGAACCTGTCATTATAAACTTAATAAAAGCGTTGCGAGCTTCAGACTTAACTGTGATCGAGAATCCGCTGAGTACTCAAGTCTATGGAGAGTATGATAAAGTGATGGACGTTCTTCAGAAAGAGGTGAAGACCGCTTTTGAAGCCATGGATCGAGGCTTGTTATATATGAAACTAGTAAAGTCTGATAGAAGTGACTACACGCCTCATTTCTGATTTAAATTGAATGTATGGCTTTTCATACTTATTTTAATAATAACCTTAAGTTTGTGATTTCATAGTTTAAAATTTGAATGTGGATCTGTTTTTAGATTGGTTATTTTTAGAATATCAAGACACGCCAACACACTTTTTGGTCCTTGAAATTATCGCTATTATTTTTGGGCTTCTAAGTGTTTTGTTTTCAAAAAAAGATAATATTCTCGTATTCCCCACCGGTATTGTAAGTACACTCATCTTTGTGTACATCCTTTATGAGTATAATTTACTCGGTGATATGATGATAAACGCCTACTACTTCCTCATGAGTATTTATGGCTGGCATAGGTGGACTCAAAAGGTAGATGATTCTCATTACATTCCTATTAAAGAGGCAACACGACGAGAAAACCAGCAATCTATTTTTATATTTTTAGCAACTGCAGTTTTCGTCTGTATCGTTTATGAAGTATTCGATAAATGGGACGGTTGGGTAACCTACGTGGATGTGATCACCACAGGAATATTTTTTGTTGGAATGTGGTTAATGGCCAAAAAAAGATTAGAGAATTGGATCTATTGGATCATAGGAGATCTTATCTCAATTCCATTATATTATTACAAAGGTCTTACTTTTACGTCCTTTCAATATATACTTTTTACTATTATTGCCGTTTATGGATTTATAGCATGGAGAAAAAACTTAGACAAGCCGAAGACGAGCTTATTAAAATAGTCCTTTATGGACCAGAATCTACAGGCAAAACGTCGCTTGCTAGAGCTCTAGCTCTTAAGTATAATACGGAGTGGGTTCCAGAATTTGCAAGGGATTATTTACAAGACAAATACAATGCTTCTGCAGAGATTTGTAAACCCGAAGACCTCATCCCTATTGCTGAAGGGCAACTAGAATCTGAAAATTTTAAATCTCAAAATGCAAAGCAATACGTGTTCTGTGATACCAATGTTTTGCAAACTTTAGTCTATGCCAAAGCTTACTACAAAAACTTTCAAGATAAGATTTTAGAGCAATGTGCAGAAGAGTGTCATTATGCTCATTACTTCTTAACTTATATAGACACTCCTTGGGTAGAGGATGATTTACGCGATAAACCTAACCAGAGAAAGTCCATGTTTACTATATTTGAACAAGAGTTGATTCAAAGAAATCTACCTTATACTATTTTAAAAGGAGATTTGAAGCAACGTTTATACCAAGCCGCATCTATTATTAAAACGCTTTAAACATTAATTATGAAGATTCATCCTAGAGACATTTTTCACATCGAAAACCATGAACTCTCTATAGATAAGATAGAAAAAGATATAGACTATTTAAAAAAAGGATTCCCCAGCTTAGAAGTCGTAAAACCTGCAACTCTTAATGATGGGATCATCACTTTTTCCCCTGAAGAAGAAGAGACTTTGATCGATATTTATCAAAATTCTGAGGTAGAGGCTATCAAATTTGTGCCTGCTAGTGGAGCAGCATCAAGGATGTTCAGATCGCTACATCAGTTTATGGAGGAATATCCGGCATCACAGATGGACTTTGAAACTTTTCTTCACCAAGACCATTATAAAGATTTGTTTGGTTTCTTCGGCACTATGGAAAACCTTCCATTTTATGATGATTTAAAATTTGCCTTAAGTGAAAAAGGTGTTGATTTTGATACCCTATCCCAAGGGGATAAAGCTTTGAAGCTAACAAAACAAATGCTGGCTCCTGAAGGTTTTCAGATGGGAGACTTTCCAAAAGGTCTTATTCCATTTCATAAATATGCTGAAGAAAAGCTAACCGCTTTTCAGGAGCATCTCTTTGAAGCGGCTAGGTATGTTGTGAAAGATAAAGAAGCAAAAGTGCACTTTACCATTTCTAAAGATCATTTGGATAAATTTCAAAGAAAACTCAAGGAGGTCAAGCCCAAAATAGAAGACGCAACGGGAGTGAACTTCAACGTAGAGTTTTCTTTCCAACATCCTTCTACAGATACTGTTTGTTTAGACACTAACGGGGATCTTTACAGAGATGATCAGGGTCATATTTTATTTAGACCTGCGGGGCATGGAGCTTTAATCCAGAATTTGAATGCATTGGAAGGAGATCTCGTGTTTATCAAAAATATAGATAATGTTGCTCATCAAGACTCTACAGACGAAAAAAGCAAACCCACACATAAATATAAATCTATTCTTGCCGGGAAACTCATTCAGCTTCAGGACAAAACTTTTAGTTATTTGAGAGCCTTAGAAAAAGAAGCCTGTGATGAAACTATAGTGAAAGAAGCAAAAGCTTTCTTAAGAGATCAGTTGAACATCCATATTGACCTCCAAACGAAAGAAGACGTTTTTTATTACCTCAACAGACCTATACGTGTGTGTGGAATGGTAATAAACGAAGGAGCACCAGGAGGTGGGCCGTTTTGGATAAAAAATGAAGATAACAGTGTTTCTCTCCAAATTGTAGAAAAATCGCAAATAGATTTATCTCAACCTGACCAAAAAGAAAAAATGGAAGCCTCTACCCATTTTAACCCTGTGGATATTGTTTGTAGTTTGAAAAATTATAGAGGTAAACCCTTTAATTTGGAAGATTTCGTCGATACAAATAAAGGCTTTGTTGCAAATAAATTTGTGGGCGGCAAGTCCATAAAAGGACTGGAATTACCAGGTTTATGGAATGGTGGTATGGCTTTTTGGAATACTGTATTTGTAGAAGTTCCTACTCATATATTTAATCCTGTAAAAACAGTTTTAGATTTGCTTAAACCTGGGCACCAACCCGAAAAAAATGTTTAACAAAGAAGCGTTGCTTAGAGAATTAGAATTTCAATTTGCTTTAAGTGGTGGGCCTGGAGGTCAACATGTCAACAAGACAGAAACAAAGGTGATTTTGATTTGGGATCTTCAGAAGTCTGGAGTCTTTTCAGCATCACAAAAAGAACAGTTGCAACAACGCCTTGCTTCTAAAATCAATTCTGAAGGGCTCCTTAAATTCAACGTTTCTAAAACCCGAAGCCAACATCAAAATAAGAAAATAGCAATTTTAAATTTTGAGGATTTAGTAAAGAAAGCTCTTCAGAAGAAAAAAAAACGCATTAAAACAAAGCCTTCGCGATCTGCCAAACTTAAACGCCTTCAGAAAAAGAAAAAACATTCGGAAAAGAAAGTCAATCGCCAAAAGCCAGAGCTATAATTTAAGCTGAATTTTGGCTTGCGTTGATGTTTTCATACAAAACTCTGATTACCATTTTTTCACGAGTAATTATATTTGGATCATTTTATTGAATCTTTTGTAATACCAAATTATATTTATAATGCCTTATGAATAAATTGAATTATTTTTTGATTGATTGATTGATTGAAATCAAAAATAACTAGCATAGCCTTAGCTACGGTAATTATTTTTGATGAAAAGCAGGCGAAAAAAGCCTGTGCCGAATTCGTATCGGTAAAACGATTTATTGCGTCATTATAGGTCTAATTTGGTATAATACCAAATTAGACCTATAATATCGTATACATAAATTGAATTATTTTTTTAAGATCTGTCTAAATTTTTCTACGTATTCGGACTTTTAACTGACTTAACATTAAAAATATTAAAGCAAATACAGTCACAAAAAAATAGGAAACTTACTCTCAAAAATGCGGAAACTATTTAAAATTATTGCAGGTTATTGTTTTATACCCCATTTTTAAGTGACTAAAACACATTATTTTGTATTTAGAAACTAACCAATGACTCTTAAAATCTAGTCTTTACCAGCGCTAATTTGAAATATTAAGTTAGAAATTGAATCCTTAAAATAAGGATTATTTTTTGAAGTCAATTCGAAATCATTTCTATAAGTTTGCACCTTATCTCAAAGGGGTGTTTTGCAATAGCAAGACTGAGATCATACCCAATGAACCTGGGCAAGTAATGTTGCCAAGGGAAAATGACAACTATAATTGTCATACATTGTTTAGTTCTCCTGATGCCAGAGTGGTCATCAGGTTTTTTAATGTTTAATTTTGAATAACTGCCCCTTTTATTCGTGAATCATTTTACGAATGAAAACCAAATTATTTCTACTATGCTCAATCCTTTGGGGTTGGCAATCCTTCTCACAAAACTACGTTGTAGAAGGACAAGTCACTGAAAACGGCAAACCGCTTAAAGATGTAAGTGTGTATGCTAAATATACCAACTACGGCGCTGTTACCGATGAGAATGGTAATTATCAACTAAATTTAGAAAAAGGCAACTACACCATAGTATTTGCACATGGGAATCGCCAAGAGGTTAAGCTACTGTTGATGTCTAACCAAACCTTGGATATGGATATGGCCAAAGCCGAAGAATCTCTTGATGAGGTTTTAGTAAAAGCCTTTAGAGTAGAGGCGGACTCGCCTATCACTCACTCTAATTTTACCAAAAAAGATATTGAGAGCCGAAATCTTGGACAAGACATCCCCGTTTTACTGAATGTGCTTCCTTCTGTGGTTTCTACTACCGATGCAGGTAATGGTATAGGCTATACGTCTATAAGAGTGAGGGGAAGTGACGCGTCTAGGGTAAACGTGACCCTAAACGGAATTCCTTTTAACGATCAGGAAAGTCAAGGTGCCTTTTGGGTCAACTTACCTGATTTTGCTTCCTCTACAGAAAACCTTCAGTTGCAAAGAGGGGTAGGAACCTCTACCAATGGTTCTGGAGCTTTTGGGGCTAGTGTTAATATCCTCACGGAAGCTAAAAATGACGAAGCAAGTGCAGAGATTAGCAATTCTATTGGATCGTTTAATACCAGAAGACACACTGTTGAATTTGGAACGGGACTTTTGGAAGACAAGTTTACATTCTCTGGCCGTTTATCTCAAATTAAATCGGATGGTTATGTAGATAGAGCTTCCTCTGATCTAAAGTCTTATTTCTTGCAGGGGACTTTCCAAGATGGAGGGACCTATATCAAGGCTCTTGCCTTTGGAGGTAATAATATTACTTACCAAGCTTGGTATGGTATAGACAAGGAAACCTTGGAAACCGATAGAACTTTCAATCCTTCAGGAATGTATACTGATGAAGATGGAAATAGGCAGTTTTACGATAATGAAGTTGATAATTATAAGCAAGACCATTATCAATTGCACTGGAATCAAAAAATAAATAAAAATTGGACGAGTAACCTTGGTTTAAACTATACCTATGGTCGTGGTTATTTTGAACAGTACAAAGAAAATGCAGATTTAGCTTTTCATGAGATTGAGCCACTGCAAATAGGTGGGGAAACCATAGAAAATTCAGATTTGATTCGCAGACGTTGGCTGGATAACGATTATTATGTGGTAAACGCCACGATAAATTATACAGATAACCAACTTGATTTTACGTCTGGATTATTTTATAGCCATTATACCAATGATCATTTTGGAGAAGTGATTTGGTCTAGGTTTGCTGGGAATTCAGAAATCCGAGACGACTATTATTTTGGAACTGGAACCAAGCAAGAATTTACAGCCTTTACAAAGGCCACTTGGAGGCTGAATGATCAATTGAGTTTTTTTGGCGATCTACAAGGAAGGTTTGTAAACTATAAGACCAGAGGTTTGACATCGGATAAGGTTAATCTTTTGGTGGATCAAAACTTTAATTTTTTCAACCCTAAAGCGGGAGCTACCTTTCAAGTTAATGAAGATCAACAACTCTATGCCTCTTATGGTAAAGCACAAAGAGAACCCAGGAGAAGTGATTTTGAAAACGGTATCACAAATCCAGAGATCCTCGACGATTTTGAATTGGGCTGGAGACTCGATTTAGGAAAGTCTTCGATTAATACTAATTTATACTATATGTATTACCAAGACCAAATGGTTTTGACTGGTGCTTTGGATGATGTGGGTGCGCCCGTAAGGGAGACTAGTGGGGAAAGTTACCGGTTAGGCTTAGAAATTGATGCTGATATAAAAGTGTCGAGATTATTTTCTCTTAGACCTAATTTGACTCTAAGCCGAAATAAAAACATTGATTTCAGAGCGAATTTAGGTGGTGAAGTTCAAAACCTTGGTGAAACTAATATTTCCTATTCTCCAGAAATTATAGGAGCTAATCAGTTGATATTTCACCCTAATGAAGTTTTTCAAATTAGCTTGATTTCTAAATATGTTGGAGAACAGTATATGGGTAATATCGATAGTGAAGTCTCCCTCCTAGATGGGTTTTTTACTAACGATTTGAACATTGTTTACGAGTGGAAAAATGCTCCCTTATTTAAGTCGGTCGTGTTTACAGGCTTAGTCAATAATATTTTTAATGTTGAATACGAATCCAATGGTTATTTCTTCTTTGGTAATTTTCAAAATGATGCTGGTCAAACAGAGAGTTTTGAAGGTGCAGGTTATTACCCCCAAGCAGGTATTAATTTTTTAGCAGGCGTTACCCTTAAATTTTAATCTATTTAAATTTGCATATTGTCCTAACCAAAAAGACCTCGGTATTCCGAGGTCTTTTTTAAATTACAAACTAGCCATTATGGATTGTTAATGTCCGATAAAAGTTAAAAACAAGTAGTTATATTATATTTATAATGCCGTATGAATAAATTGAATTATACTACGACGTAGCTCAGCACAGATTTTTGATTGATTGAAATCAAAAAATAACTAGCATAGCCTTAGCTACGGTAATTATTTTTGAAAAAAGCAGGCGGAAAAAGCCTGTGCCGAATTCATTTCGGTAAAACGATTTATTGCGTAATTATAAATCTAATTTGGTATAAGTTGGTAAAAGCACCCAAAGCTCTACTTCTTCTGAGGATCGCCAATGCGGATTTCTTTTAGTCTTTTGAGAGGCCGCTCCTACAGATTTTTTATAACACTTTTCCAGTTGAAATCTGTTTCCTTCAGCTAATTCTTTCTCTATAGGATGAACAGTAGTTACATTTGTTATTTCTGCTAAATTTGAGAAAATAAGCACGAGCTTCCCGTCTGGCAACAGTCTTTTTTTGGCAGCAATAAAAAAATCTGGAAATAAGGTTTCATTATAATAAATGGCGCTGTCCATACGTCCCAAAGTATCAGTTCCTGGCAACCAAGGTGGGTTAAATACAATCAATTCACTTTGCTTTTCCCATTTCCCAAAAAGATCCCCAAAATCCAATTCGATCTTTCGAGATAGCTTTGTGGTTCCCATAAACTCCTTTAATCCAATAATAGCATTAGGATTTGTATCTGTTGCATAGACTTTTTGAAAACCGTGTTGAACCATTTGCAAAGAGAGAACTCCACTCCCTACTCCAACATCTATCGCTGTTTTTTTTGGCCCTTTGTAGCGTTTCAACCAATTATCAAAAAGAACCAAATGCTCGAATCGTGTTGGAAAGTAGGTTCCGTAATAAGGATGTATTTTATTCCGCAGTACAGGTATGGAGACCCCGTTTTTATACCATTGCCATGCACTATTCAGGCCCTGTACTTGTGGAAAGGTTAAAAAGAAATGATTGTTATCTGAATAAAATTTTTCTAACCATCCAATACTAGGAGATCGCTTTGCTACTATTTTTTGATCGATAATTTCCAATAAAATGAGATTCGAAAGTCTAAAGTATTCTGCGCGATACTCATGCTGCTCTTTGAAGGATTTGTTAGGTAGTTTACGTTTCAGATAATTGTGCAATTCCTTAAGAAGGGATATGCCATCATTATAAAACTCAGTGATAAGTATGGATTCACCTTGTATCAAGTCCTCGATCGTAGACTCGACATTACTTTCACGATGAAACGATTTCTGTTCTTTACTAATCGCTATTGGTTCTGGCTTATTTATTTCTAGTTCAGCACTCATAGGTTGGTTTACGTTTTTTTAAAATATAGGTAATCATTTCGCTTAATTCCGCAATTTATAGATAATAATTTAAAACTTTTTTAGAACTCAATTCAATTGCATCTAAACACAAAGTCTCTATTTTTGAACGGATTTTAATCTTCCACCCTATGGCTTTAAACAAATCCTTAGTTGTTTTTTTAAGTTTACTATTTGTATCCACAATAAGCCTTGCTCAAGTTAAGATTAGCTCTTGGAACATCCGACATTTAGGAAATTCTAAATCCAAAATTGAAATTGAGTTTATGGCAGAAACCTTGCGCGATTTTGATGCTGTTGCCATTCAAGAAGTAGTCGCTGGAAATGGCGGTGCGCAGGCGGTGGCCAAACTAGCCGATGAGCTCAATAGAAAAGGCTCACGTTGGGATTATGTGGTAAGCAAACCCACTCAAGGTGGAACTTACAGCTCGGAGCGATATGCATTTCTATGGAAAACTAGCCGATTGAAAGTTGACAGAAAAGCGTGGTTAGACCTAGATTGTATCGAGGAGTTTGAGCGGGAACCCTATTTTATAAGATTCAAATTTGAAAATCAAGATTTCACGCTTGTGAATATTCACGCTGTTCCAAAATCTAAACAACCAGAGCAAGAATTAAAATATTTAAAGCTTTACCCAGAGCTTTATCCCGATGAGAACTTTATATTCTTAGGAGATTTTAATTTACCCGAAAGCCATAGTGTATTTAATCCTTTAAAATCTAAAGGCTTTATTTCTGCACTAGTTAATCAAAAAACCAGTTTGAAAATGAAATGTAAAGCTGGAATTTGTCTGGCTTCAGAATATGATAATATATTTATAGACTCTAAAGCTTTTAAGATTCTAAAAACCGGCGTCGATTTGTTTTATGAAACATTCACAGACTTAAAATCTGCTAGAATGATTTCAGATCACATCCCTATTTGGGTTGAATTTGATTTCAACTAAAATTAGTAATCGGTCACCGTCCCCCAATTTTCTCCACTTTTAATTCGGTAGAGTTGCATTTCTGAAATCCCAAACTGTTTAGCAATCATTTTCATACGAGTACGACGGTTAGGGTCATGAATCTTGCGTTTAATGAGTCTTACCTTAGCTTCGGTAAGTTTGGAGTAAGTCCGCTTTTTAGGTCTATTAAGATACTCCGGATTAGTAAATTGATGGTTTTCTTTCTCCTTTTTGGTTGCCCACTTTAAGTTTTCGACTTTATTGTCTTTTTTGTCATAATTGAGATGAATGACATAAATCCCGTCACCTTGTTCCAAAAAATGTTGTGCTACCAATTTGTGAACATAACGACTAGTTGACTTTCCGTTTTCTTTTTGTTTGAGAGGAATGGTTTGGTACCCGTTGATAAAAAACTCATTTACCAAAACTTCACTAAAAGCTTGGCATTTTATAAGCCTTCCGTAGTTGGAAATTTTATACTTTTCGGTGTTGGCAATTTTTTCGTCGAAGACCATGGGCTTCCATTGCTCGTTCCAGTAATTTCGAATCATTTTGTCTTTATTTTGAAATAAATCAATACTTATGATGAGGAATCGATTTTAAAATAGATTTGGAATTATACTGCAATTTAATCTATTCTTTTAAAATACTACTGATAAATTCACTTTTTAAAAATGTAGCTCGTTAAATGTTAAATATCATAACATTGGCAATAAATATTAACTTAAAGTTATATTAATTACATAGATTAGTTAAAATTAAACTAAATAATTGATATGAAAAAAGTTAAACAAAAATCGCTGGGCTTTCTTATATTTTTTGTTTTTTTACCTGGATTGGTATTAGCACAAGAAACACTCACAGGAAAAACAGTAGAGCAGTCCACGGGTAACATCATACCATTTGTTAACGTTGTGGAAAAAGGAACCTCCAATGGGACGACTAGTGACATGAATGGTGAATTTTCTTTATCTGTAGAAAAGTTACCCACAACTTTAAGATTCACTTATCTAGGGTACGAATCTCAAGAAATAAATGTCACCTCTTCTTCACCATTTACAGTTTCGTTTATTGAATCTGCTGCAACTTTGGAGGAAGTAGTCATTACGGGTTTAGCGACTTCCGTAAAAAGATCCAATGCTGCAAATGCGGTTTCCTCTATTTCCTCTCAGGAATTGGTAGGAAGGGCTTCTCAACCTACTTTGGATGCAGCTCTGGCCGGTAAATTTGCAGGAGCTTTGGTCACAAGAAATTCTGGTGCCCCTGGCGGCGGTGTTTCTGTAAAACTTAGAGGAATTACCTCTGTCTTTGGAAATTCTCAGCCTCTTTATATAGTAGATGGTGTTTATATCGACAACAGTAGTATTTCTGGAGCAGGACTTAATTTTGTTTCTCGAGCAGCTGCTGGAGGAAGTTCATCTTCCCAAGATAACCCTTCCAACAGAATAGCAGACTTGGAGGCTAATGATATTGAGCGGGTAGAAGTACTGAAAGGAGCTTCAGCTGGAGCCATTTATGGAGCACGTGCTGCTGCTGGTGTTATTATCATTACAACCAAACGCGGAAAAGCAGGTGATACTAAAGTTTCCGTTCAACAAGAATTAGGATTTAACTCTATTATAAACTTTAGAGGCCAAAGGAATTATACCCGAGATATTGCTGAGAACGGATTTGGGGAGGGTCAAGGAGACCTATTTGCTCAAGCTCAACAAAATGGAAGCCTAGTTGATTATGAAAAGGAAGTTTTTGGAGAAGAAGGCTTTATAAGTAATACTTATGCCAGCGTTTCAGGAGGATCCGACAACACGACTCTTTATGGATCGTTCTCCAACAGAGAAGAAAATGGAATCGTAGAAAATACAGGCTACAATAGAAAGTCTGCAAGGCTGAATGTCGTTCACGATTTTTTTGATGATAAAATGAAATTATTTGTAGGGGCTAATTATATAGATTCTAGCTCTGATAGAGGATTTTTTAATAACGACAATTCTGGGTCCACGATTGGAGTTACTCTTACCTCCCTTCCACCTTGGGCACAACTTTCCCCAAATGCAAACGGAGTCTATCCCGACAACCCTTATGGAGGATCTAATCCCCTTCAAACTATAGCCTTGATCACTAGCCGGGAAAATGTAAATAGATTTGTTTTAGGGAGTACCTTGGATTATGATGTTTACCAAGGTCAAAACTCTAGTCTAAAAGCACAATTTAGATTTGGACTTGATTATTATCAGTTGCAAACAACAGCTTTATTTCCGAAAGAGCTCCAATTTATGGATCCAGCTAACGGAGGCATAAACGGAGTGAGTGCTTTAGGAAATACTAAAACCAGAAACAATAACTATTCTGCCTTTTTAGTCCACACCTATTTTACTGATGACAATATCACCTTCACTTCTCAAGGTGGTATAACCAGAGAAAGTTTTTCTATAAATACAGTTAATAATGTGGCTTCAGACCTCATTGGTTCAGAGTCAAATTTGGACCAAGCTGGGAATATAAATGTAAATCAATTCCGAAGAGATCAAGATGACTCAGGCTTCTTTATTCAAGAAGAAGTAAACTACCAAGACAAGCTTATAGGAACTATTGGTGTGAGAGCAGATAAATCTTCAAACTTTGGAGATGCAAATACTCTATTTTACTATCCAAAAGCATCACTTGCAGTCAATCTTCATAATTTTGATTTTTGGAAAAGCGATTTCCTCACAGATTTCAAACCAAGAATTGCTTATGGTGAAGCAGGAAATTTCGCACCATTTGGGGCTTTGTTTACTACACTTGTAGGGAATTCAATAGGAGGTCTTCCTGGTATTGGAGTCCCAGGGACTTTGGGGGATGCTACGATTAATCCTGAGCGCCAAAAAGAATTGGAATTTGGATTTGACGCTGGTCTTTTAGATAATCGCATCCGATTACAAGCCTCTTATTATATCAAAGAAGTTGATGATTTAATTCTTCAAGCTCAAAATGAACCCTCTTCAGGATTTACGAATCGATTTTCGAACGCTGGTAGCTTAAGAAACGAAGGACTAGAGCTTACCATGGATGCTGATGTATTACGGGAAGGTGATTTCAAATGGAGTACTAATGTCATTTTCTTTAGAAACAGATCTGAAGTCACCAGACTTGATGTAGATCCTTTCGATTTAGGTGGTTTTGGTACAGGCCTAGGAACCTTCAGAATTCAGGAAGGCCAAAGCGCTACACAAATTGTAGGAAATAGTGCTGAAGGGAGTATTATAAAATTAGGTGATGCAGAGCCAGACTTTCAAATGACATTTACTAATAATTTTAGTTATAAAAACTTTGACCTTTCCTTTTTATGGCATTGGAAAGAGGGCGGAGACAATATTAACTTAACGACTTTACTAACAGACCTCGGACAAACCTCTAATGATTATGATGATTTTAGTTTAGACCCAAGTGGACAATTGAGTAATGGTGATTTTAGAATAAATTCCTTAATTAACGGTATTGCAGCTCCTTTTGTAGAAGATGCTTCTTACCTGAGACTAAGAGAAATAGCACTGAGTTACACTGTTCCTGATAAGGTAGTTCAAAGTCTTTTCAAAGGCTATGTTTCCAATATCAAGATGGGATTGACGGGATTAAACCTAGTTAATTTCTTTGATTACAATAGTTATGATCCTGAAGTCTCCAATTTTGGCTCAAACGGTCTATCAACAGGGGTAGAGGTCACACCATACCCAACTTCAAAACAATATTTATTTAGAATAAAAATGGACTTTTAATCAAAAAATATAGACTTATGAAATTAATACATAAAATCTTATTCTTACCAGTGGTATGCCTCATGACTTTGTCGTGTGAGCTGGAAGATGGAGAGAATTTAAATGGACCTACTGCAGAGTCCATACAGGACGGTATTAGCCGTGGTGAATTAGAACAAGCCATTACAGGTGTACTTTCGGATATGCGATTGAGAATTGGCACCCAAGTCGACGGCCAATCTTTGGCTGGACGAGAATATTACAGATTTCAAAGTTCAGATCCTCGATGGTCTTCAGATGTGATGACTGGAAATCTGGATAACAATACGTTTTACACGACAGCTCCTTACAGTGCTAGGTACACTGCAATTAAAGATGCTAATTTGATAATACAAGGCATTGGAAATAGTGAAGGGATTTTTACCGGGGCCGAAATCACAGTTTCTAAAGGCTTCCTGAATACTATTAAAGCCCATGAACTGTTGATGGTTCTTAATCAACAATATCAAAACGGAATTCGAGTTGATGTGTCAGATCCGGATAATTTAGGCCCTTTTTTAGGGTATGATGAAGCTATTGCTTTTATTTCTAATCTATTGGGGGAAGCTGCAACGCAGTTGCAAAACAATGGAGGTGAATTTCCTTTTTCACTGCCTGACGACGGTGAAGGATTTACAATTGCATCAACTCCTGCCGATTTTCTTCAATTCAATAAAGCTATTCATGCTAGAGTTGAGGTCTATCGAGGAAATTACACAGAAGCTGAATCCCTGTTGGAAGACTCCTTCATGAACTTAAGTGGAAACCTTAGTGAAAGTGTTTATTTTACATTTTCACAATCTGGCCTAGATTTTCCCAATCCATTGTTTTTCAGTGTCAATCAAACGGTAGCCAATGCTAGAATTGCACATCCTTCTTTTATTGCAGACACGTTGACGGGCGACAGTAGAATTAGTAAAGTAGTGAGAAGAGAAGAAGTCTTAACCCAATCTGATTTAAGCGGTATTTACAATGTTTTCGTTTATGACAATATTGTAGATAATGTAGATATTATTAGAAATGAAGAACTTGTTCTTCTTTATGCTGAAGCTTTACATATATCAAATCCAAGCGAAGCTATCAATGCTATTAACATTATAAGAAACGCAGCAGAGCTAGATGATTACACAGGTGGCGATTCTCCAGCTGAACTCGTTGATGAAATTTTATTGCAACGGCGTTATTCTCTTTTTGCTGAAGGTGGACATAGATGGATAGATATGAGACGTTTTAACAGACTCGATCAACTTCCAAATGACAGACCAGGAGATAATGTTTTCGTTCAATTCCCAACTCCTATTGCAGAAAACAGATAGGAGTTATAATGATAAGTTATATTTAAAAGCGCTGTGTTTAAGAACACAGCGCTTTATCTTTTTTAAAATGCACTTAAGAGTTTAAAACCCAATTCGTCTATACGTGAGGCTTTAGGATGAAATGCAGACACATTAGTTAAAACAATAACAGCCTTTTGAATTTCAGGAATAACAAAAACGGAAGCCGAATAACCACCGGTTCCTCCATTATGCCAATATAAATTATGGCCTCGCTCATCTTGCAAAATATGCCATCCTAGGCCAATCCTTAAATTTGCATTGACTAAGAAAGTGGATAAGGTCGTTAATGAAAACGCAGTTTCTGTATCCTCAAAATGGGCCTTTACAAATTTTGAGAGGTCGGCAGTAGAAGATAATACTCCACCAGCGCCAGCAAGAACTCCCATATCCCATACAGGTGTAGGGTTTCCATCTTGATCTAAGCCTTGAACCAAATTTGACTCAACAAGATTGCTGTCTAGTGTAGAATTTTTCATCCCTAAGGGCTGAAAAATTTTTTCTGAAAGTAAGTTGTCAAAGGTTTTATCTGTGGCATTTTCTAAAGCATTAGCCAGAATACCAGCACCCAAATTTGAATATTGATAAATAGGCTTTGTGGTATTTGGTACTTCCATTTCTGAGGTTAAGTAAAACTCCAGATCTGCTTCAGTATAAGTAAGGTAAGGATTTTTAGGGTCTGCTAAAGCTAAGTTCAAATTAGAAGGAAGCCTTGGTAAGCCAGACGTATGGTTAGAAAGTCTTTCTAACGTAATTGAAGTATTGGCAAGTGGAAATCTAAAAAACTGCTGAAGCGAATCTGTTAATTTTAATGTCTTATCGAGAACAAGGCTAGCCAAGAGTGTAGAGGTGAAAACCTTGGTAACCGATCCAATCTGAAATAGGGATGCACTATTGTCTAATTGATTTATTGTGTCTGAGAATTTTACTTGCCCGTAATAGTAAGTGTCATCGTGGTCTATTAATGCTACGGAAAATTGAGTTTGAGATGGGAATTCAGTTAAGTAATTTTTTAAAGTTTGGTGAATCTTTTCATCTAGACTTTGAGCATATGAACTAAAGCCAAGCATGATCGCTAAACAGATTAAAAAAAATAATTTCATCTTTCTTAAGTTTAAATGAACAAGATGTGTTTCAAAAGAAATAAAGAGTTTTAGATGGATTAAACAAACTGGTAGTCAGAAAACTTATCTTCAACTTCATCAAAAACAGCAAATACATCTTCAGAATGATCGGAGGTCACCATTTTCATCCTATAGTCTTTGAAGTGAGGGATTCCCTTAAAGTAATTGGTGTAATGTCGTCGCGTTTCAAAAACGCCTAGCTTCTCCCCTTTCCAATCGATGGCCATTTGCAGATGACGTCTGGCAATATCAACGCGCTCTACCAAAGAAGGTGGTTCACAATGCGTCCCCGTTTCAAAATAGTGTTTTACCGCTTTAAAAAACCAAGGAGACCCTATGCTCGACCGACCAATCATTGCTCCATCGAGTCCATATTCATCTCGCATGAGTGCAGCTTTTTCTGGACTATTTACGTCCCCATTGCCAAAGACAGGAATATGCATCCGCGGGTTATTCTTGACTTCTGCAATAGGTTTCCAATCTGCTTCTCCCTTGTACATTTGAGCTCTTGTACGCCCATGAATTGAGATGGCTTTACAACCCACATCTTGAAGTCGTTCTGCAACTTCATAAATTTTAATGGAATCATGATCCCAACCTAATCGGGTCTTAACAGTTATAGGAAGATGGGTATGTTTCACCATTTCCCCAGTGAGTTTCACCATAAGATCTATATCCTTCAAAATGCCTGCTCCTGCTCCTTTAGAAACCACTTTTTTAACTGGACACCCAAAGTTGATATCTATAACATCTGGCTTAGTCTTTTCAACAATTTCAACAGACCTCAACATCGAATCTAGGTTAGCTCCAAAAATCTGAATACCAACCGGGCGTTCTCTTTCGTAGATGTCGAGCTTTTGCATGCTTTTGGCAGCATCACGAATCAATCCTTCAGAAGAAACAAATTCAGTATACACCATGTCTGCACCGTATTCCTTACAAAGCGCTCTAAATGGAGGATCGCTTACATCCTCCATTGGTGCAAGAAGTAATGGAAATTCTCCAAGTTCTATGTTATCTATCTTAGCCAAAATTTTTTAGTGTAAAACTACAGAATTATAAACAATTTCCATAAAGCTTTTAACACTGTAAAATATAAGCCTCTTAAGCCAAACAATTCCATTATATTTGCAGAGATAAATTCAAATGCTTTTTAAGCGTTTGTAGAGGATAAAGGGACTATGAAGAACATTCGAAATTTTTGCATAATAGCTCATATAGACCACGGAAAAAGCACCTTAGCCGATCGTTTATTAGATTTTACAAAATCTGTGACAGAACGTGAACGAAAGGAGCAACTTCTAGACACTATGGATTTGGAGCGTGAACGTGGAATCACCATAAAAAGCCACGCCATCCAAATGGTTTATAATTATAAAGGAGAAGACTTTGTCTTCAATCTTATCGATACACCTGGGCATGTAGATTTTTCTTACGAAGTATCTCGATCTATAGCGGCTTGCGAAGGAGCTTTGCTCATCGTAGATGCCGCGCAAAGCATACAGGCGCAAACGATTTCAAACTTATATCTAGCTCTAGAAAATGATTTAGAGATTATTCCAGTCCTCAATAAAGTAGATTTACTTAGTGCTAGCCCCGATGAGGTCACCGATGACATTGTAGATTTAATCGGTTGTCATCGAGAAGATGTCATTAGAGCAAGTGCAAAAAACGGTACTGGTATAGAAGAAATATTAAATGCTATTGTAGAACGTATTCCACCTCCAAAAGGAGATCCTGATGCTCCGTTAAGAGCTTTGGTTTTCGATTCTGTTTATAATCCTTTCCGTGGGATTGAAACTTACTTTAGAGTTTTTGATGGAAGTATTAAAAAGGGACAACAAATTAAATTTGTGGCGACCGGTAAGAATTATTCTGCAGATGAAGTGGGGACTTTAAAACTGGTTCAATTTCCCAAAAAAGAGATCAAAGCAGGAGATGTTGGCTACCTGATTACAGGTATTAAAAATGCAAAAGAAGTAAAAGTTGGTGATACCATTACCGACGCTGAAAATCCTACTAAAAATACAGTTGCTGGTTTTGAAGAGGTGAAACCCATGGTTTTTGCGGGGATCTATCCTGTTGAAACTGATGAATACGAAGAGTTGAGATCTGCAATGGAAAAGCTTCAACTGAATGATGCTTCGCTGGTTTTTGCACCAGAGAGTTCTGCAGCTTTAGGTTTTGGCTTTAGATGTGGTTTTTTAGGAATGCTTCACTTGGAAATTATTCAAGAACGCCTAGAACGTGAGTTTGATATGGTTGTTATTACAACTGTCCCTAACGTGTCTTATAACGCTTTCACCTTAAAAGATAGGGACACAGCTATTATCGTTAGCAATCCAACCGATTTACCAGAACCTTCTTATTTAGACCGTGTTGAAGAGCCTTTTATTAAGGCCAGTATTATCACAAAATCTGGTTACGTCGGCCCTGTGATGTCGCTATGTATAGAAAAGCGAGGACAAATTACCAACCAGACTTACCTGACTCAAGATCGTGTAGAACTGAGTTTTGATATGCCCCTAGCTGAAATTGTTTTCGATTTTTATGATCGATTAAAGACAGTTTCCAAAGGCTATGCGTCCTTCGATTATTCTCCAATTGGAATGCGAAAATCCAAGTTGGTAAAAGTAGATCTTCTATTAAACGGGAATAGTGTAGACGCCCTTTCTGCTTTACTTCACGCTGACAATGCTTACGATATTGGGAAAAGAATCTGCGAGAAATTAAAAGAACTTATCCCTAGACAACAGTTCGATATTCCTATTCAAGCGGCTATCGGTGCAAAAATTATTGCTAGAGAAACAGTAAAAGCTTTAAGAAAAGACGTGACAGCCAAATGCTATGGTGGTGATATTTCTCGTAAACGAAAGCTTTTAGAGAAACAGAAAAAAGGAAAGAAACGCATGAGACAAGTCGGTAATGTAGAAATTCCTCAAGAAGCGTTTATGGCCGTTCTAAAATTAAATGATTAATTTTTCACATCCAGAGCGTCTCTAAGCGCATTTCCTACAAGCATAAAAGCCATCACCAAACTCATTATTCCTAAGCCAGGAATAATGGCTAGATAGGCTTTCCCTAATATAATATAGCTATAATGATCTTTGATCATAGCACCCCAACTTGGCGTAG
Source organism: Psychroflexus torquis ATCC 700755 (assembly GCF_000153485.2). Lineage (NCBI taxonomy): Bacteria > Pseudomonadati > Bacteroidota > Flavobacteriia > Flavobacteriales > Flavobacteriaceae > Psychroflexus > Psychroflexus torquis. Next base: position 1,353,404 of record NC_018721.1, read on the forward strand.
GAGGTTGAGCGCCTATTCCTAGGAAGCTTAGCCCGCTTTCTATCAATATAGCGGCAGCGAAATTGGCAGCAGATATAACAATTACCGGAGCCATGATGTTAGGAAGTATATGTTTTGTAATAATTCTTTGATTTTTAAACCCTAAAGCTCTTGCTGCTGTAACGTATTGTGAAGATTTTACACTCATCACTTGACCTCTAACCACTCTAGCCACTTCCACCCACATCGTTAAACCTACCGCGATAAACACCTGCCAAAATCCTTTACCTAAAGCTAGCGTTATGGCAATCACTAAAAGCAAAGTTGGTATGGACCAGGTGACGTTGATAAGCCACATCACTACAGCATCGATTTTCCCTCCATAATATCCCGATATTGAACCCAAGAAAATACCGAGCACAAGCGATATCAACACTGAAATAAATCCTACTGAAAAAGAGATTCTTATCCCAATAAGCATCCGGCTTAGCAAATCTCTGCCATATTTATCGGTCCCTAACCAATAGGTTTTGGTGGTGACAAGGTTAGTTATATCTCCTTCGAAATCTATTTGAGATACGTCAATTTCATTTTCTAAAGCGGACTCTTCCATACCGTATTCGAGATAGTAGAGTTTATCACCTTGTTCTTTATAGGATTGAATAGGAATAATAGTATTCGCTGTTTTATCACCAAAAAATGATTTGGAGAACCAAGATTGCTGATCTTGATTAGGACTGGGCAACTCAATAACTTTGGTGGTAAACCCTGGGGATTTCGAATGAATACTCAACGCCATGTTATTGGCATTTTCTGAATCGTCTGGAGACAAGAGATAGGCAAAAACCCCTATTAATAAACAAGCGACGACGTACCAAAAACTTAAGACCCCCCAAATATTTTTTTTAAATTTTTGGAGGGCTAAGTGAGTTAAAGACGTATTTCTGGTCAAACTTCTAGAATTACACCTAATTAATCTTTTCTTGCTGCAAGTTTGATAGAACTTTCATCAACGTTTAAATCTTGAAGTACATTAATAGCTTCTTGTACATAAACATCTTTCGACAAACTCTCGTGCCATCTCTTTCTCTTTTGGGTTAAAGATGAATCTTGAGCCATAAGAGACTCTTCATAAGGCAAGGAGCTATAGGTGAGATCTGTTTTATAATTATTGATATTATCAAACTTTTCAGACATATTTTTTACCTCTGCCATTTCTTTGTCATAGCTGTCATAGTTTAAACTATATGAGTTTTGATTTCTTTGTGCATTGATCCATTTTGCATTTTCATCTATCAATTGGATTTGAGCATTATTGGACAAGCGATCTCTACTTGAAGCAATTACCTTTTCAAGATTAGAATACCCTCTCCACGCTTTATAATCTGCAGGGGCAATTTTATCCCATGGCATTGGGTTTTCATAATCCCTTTCACCAATATCGATGTAAGAATATCGGTCAGGAACAGCAACATCGCTTTCTACTCCTTTAAGTTGGGTTGATCCTCCATTGATTCTGTAAAATTTTTGAGTCGTAATTTTAAGTGCTCCCATGTCTCCAAATGTGCTATTATTTCTCATCCAGCGGTTGAGATCTACAACATTCTGCACAGTTCCTTTACCATACGTTTGCTTGCTACCAATCACAACAGCTCTATTGTAATCTTGCATAGCAGCGGCTAGAATCTCCGAAGCCGAAGCTGATAATTCATTCACAAGGATAACCAAAGGTTTATCCCAAATCACATCGGCATCGGTATCTTTTAAAACTTCTGTATTATTTTTCGCATCTCTAACTTGAACCACGGGTCCATTTTCAATAAAAAAGCCAGCAATATCCACTACGGTAGATAAAGAACCGCCTCCATTATTTCTGAGATCTATCACTAAACCTTCTGCTCCAATCTCATTAAGACGAATCAATTCTTTTTTGATATCTGAAGCTGCATTTCGTTCGTCATAATCTTGCATATCAAAATAAAATTTAGGCAAATTGATGACACCATAAGACTTTCCGTTTTTTATCACTGATGAAGATTTAGCATAAGTTTCTTCAATCTCTACAATATCTCTTGTAATGTTGATCGTTTGAGAGCTTCCATCTACTTTTTTAACGGTCAATGTTACTTTGGTGCCCTTAGGCCCTTTAATGAGATCCACCGCGTCGTCGAGTCGCATTCCACGGATGTCTACTGGTTCTTCTTCATCCTCTTGTTTCACTTTTTGAATCAAATCGCCAACTTCAAGCTCTCCATTAGTCCATGCTGGACCTCCAGAAATTACCTCAACAATCTTTACGTTGTCTCTTTGTTTTTGTAACCTAGCTCCAATTCCTTCTAGTTTGCCAGACATCGAAATATCGAATCTGTCTTTGTCTTGTGGAGCAAAATAATTTGTATGTGGATCGAATTGACTGACCACTGAATTGATGTATAGGCTAAACCAATCTTTTCTTTCAAGATCAGACATGGCATCAAAATAATTTTCAATAGATTCCTTAGTGATCTCACGAGCATCTTTCTCCAGCTCTACATCAGATTTTTTGTCTACCTCTTCACCATTTTTGATTTTCTCTGCCTGTTCTTCTTTAAGTTCATGGAACGAAGAAAGTGTTGAAAACTTGAATTGCTGTCTCCATCGTTTCTTCAATTCAGATTTACTAGAGGCATAGTCTTGTTTTTCATAATCTGTATTAATCACCTCTTCTTCTTGAAAATTGAAGGGCTTTGTAAGTAATTCTGAGTAAAACTCTTTAGCCTCTTCCATTCTTTGAGTTAGAATTTCGACAGTAAGGTTGAAAAACACTAAATTTTTATTTTCAATCTGATCATCAATCTGAGTTTTAAAGGCTTCAAAATCTTGAAAATCACTAGCTAAAAAATGTCTTTTTATAGGATCTAAACCTTGGATGTAATCTTTAAAAACAGCCTCAGAAAATTCATCATCTATCTCTTTCATATCAAAATGGCCTTGCTCAATAACATAGGTAATGAGTTCAATAAGGACTTTGTCCTTATCTGAATCTTCATCAAAATCTTTAGTTGTAAAACTACAAGACGTGACAGACAGGAGAGTTACTAATAATAAAATAATAAAATTGCGTCTTACTTTGTATCGTTTCATCGTATCAAAATTCATTTAAACTTGAGTTTACTAATGTAATATATTCTAATGTACAGTAAAAATTATACCACATTTTTTAATGCTAGCTAATAATTTGTTAAACGTCATAATTCATTTTATTACGAGCTAAAATGATTATTTTAGCCCCTTGAAAATGAAATCTATGCAAACAGAAAACAAACCTTTAATATTAGTCACGAACGACGATGGCATCACTGCCCCTGGCATAAGACATCTTATACAAATTATGAAAACTATTGGAGAAGTAGTTGTCGTTGCACCAGACAGGCCACAAAGTGGAATGGGACACGCCATAACCCTCAGTGACAATTTATATTGCGACCCAGTTACCATCGATAAATATTCACAAGTCAAAGAATATTCTTGTTCAGGCACACCAGCGGATTGTGTAAAAATAGGAACCCAAGAAATCCTAAAAAGAAAACCAGATTTATGTGTTAGCGGAATTAATCATGGGTCTAATTCCTCCATTAATGTCATTTACTCTGGAACGATGAGTGCTGCTGTAGAAGCAGGAATAGAAGGAATACCTGCCATTGGGTTTTCTCTGCTAGATTACTCTATGGAAGCTAATTTTGACCATACAACCAAGTATATAAAACGCATTACAAATAATGTCATACAAAATGGCCTTCCTAAGGGAGTTGTTCTTAATATCAATTTCCCTAAGGCTGGAGAAGAAAAACTAAAAGGTGTAAAAATCTGCAGACAAGCCAAAGCCTTTTGGAGAGAGCAATTTGATAAGCGACAAAATCCGCAAGGGAGAAATTATTATTGGCTCTCTGGAGAGTTTGTAAACGAAGATAAAGATGGAGGAACAGATGTCGAAGCTTTAGAAGCAGGCTATGTGTCTATTGTCCCCGTCATGTTTGACCTTACAGCGCATCAATTTATTGATGATTTAAAATCTTGGCCCATCAATGATTAAAAAAGAAATTGCCATAGGCTTCTTAATAGGGATCACTGCCAATCTCGCAGGCATGTTCCTGTATATCAGCATCATCATGCAAAGGGAGTTTGAAATGGTTCTCAGCAAAGCTTCAGAAGAAGGTGTACTTGGAAGCATTATTGCTTTGGGTGCTATTTTAAACTTTTTGCCGTTTTTTGTGTTTATTAAAAAAAAGCAAGATTATAGAGCACGTGGGGTAGTCATGGCCACTATTTTGAGTGCAATTATTATTCTAATTACTAAATTTATTTAATATATGTATAGTCAATCATTTGAAATTCGCTGGAGTGATCTGGATGCTAATCGGCATTTAGCAAACTCTTCCTATCAGAATTTTATGAGCCATACGCGAATGGCTTTTCTTGTGGAAAATGGCTTTTCTCAGCAGGAACTGGTAAAGTATAATATTGGTCCAATTGTATTTTATGAACACATCTTCTATTTTAAAGAAATAAAACCTGAAGACAAGGTAAGGGTAAGTTTAGAACTAAAAGGCCTAAGTGAAGACGGCATGTTTTTTCAGTTTGAACATAACGTTTATAACCAAAAAGGAGAGAATTGTGCAAGATGTGATATGATGGGATCGTGGATTGATCTCAAATCGAGACAACTCACTGCTCTTCCAGAACATTTGCTATATCCCTTAGAGCATTTAACTAAAACTGAAGATTATAAAGTACTGACCAAAGAGGATACTAGGAAATTTGGAGTGAAACCAAAACATCTCGATAAAGTATAGGCTCACTAAAATTTTAAAAGCAAAAAAGGTTCAACGAAATGTTGAACCTTTTTTAATTCTATAAATAAGCTTATAATCTATAACTGAGGTAATAAAACAGTATCAATGGCATGAACTACACCATTAGCAGCTTGAACATCAAACACAGCGATGGTGCTTACTCTGTCATTAGGATCTGTTAAAGTTCCAGCGGTAGCATCTACCGTTAAATCCGCTCCCAATGTAGACACAGTTCCATTCGTAAGATCGGTTGATCTTACATTAAATCCTGCAACAACATGTGTATTCAAAGCAGCAGTTAAAGTAGCTGGATCAATGTCTTCAATTCCTTCAACACCCAATTCAGCAAATAAATTGTCAAAAGCTGAATTAATTGGAGCAAATACTGTGAATGGAGCTGGAGCAGTTCCATTTGGGGTAGAAAGCGTCTCCACATAGTTTTGTGCTTCCTGTCCGTCATCGGTAAGTGCAGCAACTAGACTACTGAAATTGGGATCTGCTGTTGCAAAAGTGACTACGGTTGGAAGGCCTATTACCGCGTCAACAATATGCACAACCCCATTCGCCGCTTCATTATCTGGAGCTGTTACAGAAGACACACCATTTAATCTTACACCGTTATCTAAGTTGATATAAAAGCTCAAGTTGTTTTCAGTACCACCAAATGTAGCTAGAGAATTTGTATAAGTTGTTTCTAAATCAGTAGAAAGTACGGTTCCTGCTAAAACATGATTTAACAAAACTTGAGTTACTACTTCCACTGGAAGATCTCCTAAAGCTGAACCATTCAAGAATATATCGAATGCAGCGTTGGTTGGAGCAAAGACAGTATACTGGCTCGCCCTGTCGTTTAGAACTTCATCAAGACCTGTCAATTGCAATGCAGCAAACAAACTAGACAAGTCATCATTCATCATAGCCAACCCTGTAATTGTTGGGTCAATAACATCAACTATCACTTGTGGTAATAACACCTTGTCTATAGCATGCACAACACCATTATTAGTTTGCACGTCTACTATTGCAATATTGGCATTTGCCTCTGTAGCATCCATAACCTGAGCTCCATTTGATAAGTCGAACTCTAATTCTTCGCCTTGCAAAGTTGCTGCTGTTAATCCTGTAGTAAGATCGCTTGATCTTACGTTAGATCCAGCAATAACATGATATTCTAAAATGGTAGCTAAAGTTGCAGGAGCAACATCACTCAAGCTCGAAGCACCCAGACCACTCAATAGGTCATCAAAAGCAGCATTCGTTGGAGCGAAAACCGTAAAAGGTGAGCTTTCAGAACCTGATAGAATATCTACATAATTTGTTTGATCTGTACTCGCTGCGATTAAAGCACTTACTAGAGTGGAAAATTGAGGATTTGCAATAGCTTGATTAGTAACGTCTGGAAGACCTATTACATTTTCAACGGCATGTATAACACCGTTAGAGACTAATATATCTACTTGAGATTCAAATACAGAAGCTCCACCATTATTAGCTCCACCATTTATGACTACTCCATTTTCAGTATTTATAAATAAGCTAAGGCCTGAAGCTGAGGCTGAACCCACTGCCAATGAAGAAATGTATCCAGTCGTTAAATCGGTGGATAAGTTGGTTCCAACGACAACATGGTTTAATAGAACTTTTGTTAACAAATCTACGGGAACTTCTCCAAGGCTTGAAAATCCGTTAGCTTGAAGAAAAGCAGTAAAAGCAGTATTATTGGGAGCAAACACAGTATATTCATCAGTGCCGTTAAGTACTCCTACAAGGCCCGCAACTTCCAAAGCCGCGCCTAAAGATGAAAAATCATCATTTTCAGCAACAAACTCTGCAATAGTTGGATCTCCCTGAGGAGGAGCTGGTGCATCATCATCATCTGAACATGATACAAATGCTGAAGCAAGAAACGCCACAAGCAAAAATTTCGGTAGTAATTTCATAGTTTTTTGTTTTATTGTTACATGCATAGGACAAACACAACTCAAAAATTACTACCCTGAAAATCATTTTTAGTAAGGGTTTAACAAATAAGAGTGAAAATACTAAAGAATACTTAAATAAAAATAAAAGGTTTATTCACTACTCACAATGGGAAGGCGAAGAATCCAGCATATCAATAAATTCTTGGTTGTCATTGATAACAGTTTCACGAGAAATTTTATTAAGAAGTGAAATAGGATAGCCTATTTCGTAAACATCAGAATCATGGAGATTTTCTAGGTAGAGAAAGATATCCTTGTTATTGAAAAAATGATGCGTTTGAAAAGATGAGTTGACATCATTGAAATCCTTTAGGGTTAAAGGAAATTCTATTGAGTAACAATTAAAGGACGTGATACTTTGAAAATCGTCACACTGATTGATCAATTCATTTAATTCAAGTGTAGAATTTACCTCCTGAATGATATAATCACTAAAGACTATAGAGACCGGAAATACAATCTCAATAGCATCGTCTTCTCTCAAAGGACTCAAATCTTGAGCTGAATTAAAAACTCGGAGTTGATTATTGATGGAAAGCTCGTAAGGAAAAATAAGACTAAAACAGAAAGCATTGTCTATAAGATCGTCAAAAGAAGCATTGTGAGAAGTTATAGATTTAAGTTTAGAGGAAAGATCTGATGAATGGTGTAAAGTATTTTCATCTACTACCAGTGGAGCATCGTTTTCATAGCAGCTCACCATTAAAATGGGAAACAATAAAAAAATAATCGATTTGTGAAAATTAAACATATTTTTCAGCTTACACTTATAAAACAACTTAGGACTAATAATTCCTACCAAATTAAACTTTTTTTATAATTTTGAATCTATGAAAAATGCAAAACCTTTATTTGAAAATACCTATGAAAAAACTGTGTTTTCAAAACTTCATGAAAGGTATGCAAAAGATTTACACGATTTTATTTACTATAAATTTGGAGAACAGTATAACCCAAAAGACAAAGTTCAGGAAGCTTTTATGAGACTTTGGGAGAATTGTAAAAAAATATCACCAGAAAAAGCTAAAAGTTACTTGTTTTCTGTAGCAAACAACACCACTCTTAATACGATAAAGCATAGAAAAGTGGTCTTAAAATATGAGTCGAATGCTTCAAAAAACAACTCGAATATTCAAGACCCTCAATTTTTACTTGAAGAAAAAGAATATTTGAATAAATATCAGAAGGCATTATCCAACCTTACTGAAGAAAAAAGAGTTGCTTTTATGCTCAATAGAGTCGAAGGGAAAAAACATAAAGAAATTGCAGAGCTGTTGGGGATTTCTAGAAAAGCTGTTGAAAAACGAATCTACTCTGCACTCAAACAACTTAGACGAGATATTGATGGAATTTAACAGTTATAGAGTAGGAGATTTTATAAGTAAATTGTCTTATAAGTGATTAGATTGCTATGAAAGAGGAATATTTAATTGAAAAGTGGATCAGAGACGAGCTCACTTCAGAAGAATGGGAGGCGTTTAAAAAATTAGACGTCTACCCTTCTTATGCCAAAATCTCTGAAACAGCAAAGCATTTTAAAGCTCCTGAATTTGACGCTCCAAATTCTCTCATTAAGCTTAATTCTGACCTTCATTCACCTGCTCAAAAAACACCCTTCAATTTTTACAAAACCATTGGTATTGTGGCAGCTATATGCATCACAGTATTTTCAGCTATAAAACTACTAAATCAGACTTCATATTCAGAAAGCATACAAACTCAAGTTGCTGAGACTAAAACTTTGAGTCTGCCAGATGACTCTGAAGTGAATTTAAGCGCTAAGTCAATTATACAATTCAACTCTTCAACTTGGGCAGAAGAGCGGGCTTTAGATTTGGAAGGCGAAGCCTTTTTTAAAGTTTCTACAGGGAATGTATTTACAGTAAAAACAAGCTATGGAAGCATTCAGGTTTTAGGCACACAGTTTAACGTAAAGTCAAGAGCATATGGGTTTGAAGTCACTTGTTATGAAGGCTCTGTAAAAGTAATTATTGATAATAAAGTATATATACTCCAACCCAAAGAGGCCATAAGTTTTATAAAAGACAAAATCTCTAATTCTAAAACTTATTTATCGAAACCAAGTTGGATCAATAAGACCTCACAATTTAAAAGTACTTCGCTAGAATCGGTTTTACAAGAATTTAACATCTATTACAACATAGAGTTTGAAACCTCAGCCATCAATTCTTCTAGACTCTATACTGGAAGTTTTGTCCATAATGATCTTGAAAACGCCTTAAAATCCATTACTTTGCCTTTAGATTTGACCTACCAGATAAATGGTAAAAAGGTCGTATTGTCTAAAAAGTGAGATTACTGAATTTACATTCTTTTTTACTTATCCTTTTGAGCTTTAGTAGTTATGGCTATGCTCAAAACTCAATCCGTGAACAAAGTTTAGACGAATTTTTGAGAACTATTGAGAATCGATTTGAAGTTAAATTTTCTTATGCTGATGATCAGATAGAAAACCTTATTGTAACTCCCAATTCTTCTTTAAATTCTCTAGTAGATTATCTCAACTTTTTAGAAATATCCTCTCCTTTCATATACGAACAGCATTCCGACAAAAACATACTCATCATACCAAATGATAATGAATTTGAACTGTGTGTGATCGTTAAAGATGAATTATCTCAAAACCAATTGACAGAAGCATTTCTTAAGGTTGGCAACTACCTTTACAAACCAAATGCTTCAGGCCAATTTAAAATACCTGTAAACGCTAAAGAAATTGACTTAAAGATAAGGGCGAAGGGCTACGCTCCAGAACTAAAAAGAGTTATGCCTAGCGAAACAAAATACTGTATTGAAGTTATTGTTTCCCCTTTTTCCGTAGTGCTAGATGAAATTATCCTAACTAATTATCTAACAGGAGGCATTCAAAAATATCGGTCGGGGATTTTAAAACTCGATTATGAAAGCTTTGGATTGTTACCGGGGCTGGTAGAACCTGATGTTTTACAGAGTATACAAGCGCTTCCCGGCATAACCAGCCGCCAAGAAAGTGTGTCCTATCTTAATGTAAGAGGAGGCACTCATGATCAAAATTTATTTTTGTGGGACGGTATAAAAATGTATCATACCTCCCACTTTTTCGGGATGATTTCTGCCTTTAACCCCTATATGACCAAAAGCGTAAAATTGATCAAAAACGGAACTTCCTCACGATACGGTGATGGAGTTTCTAGTGTGATCGATATGCGAACTAAAGATTCTATTGTGAAATCTTTTAAAGCTGAAATTGGAGTGAACCTGATCAATGCTGACGTTTATATTGAAGCCCCTCTAACGTCTACCTCTTCTATCGAGTTTTCTTTTAGAGAATCCATCAACGATATTTGGGAGAGTCCAACCTACAATCAATATTTTGATAAAATCTTCCAGAACACTGAAGTTACCAACGAAACAAATCCTGCCTCTCAACAAAATAATGAATTTATATTTTATGATGCTACATTAAACTATAAACACAAGCTCACTGAAAAGGATTATATAAAAGGTAATTTCTTTTACACACACGATGAATTTTCTCTAAACAGGTTTGAAATCTTAGGCAATAGAATTAATACAAGGTCTAGCGAACTCGAACAAACCAATGTAGCTGGTGGAATCTATTACAATAGGAACTGGTCTGAAGCTACAAAGACTGAAGTTCAGTTTTATACTTCCAAATACAATCAAAATTCTATCAATACGAATTTATTGAATGAACAAAGCCTAAAGCAAATCAATGAAGTAAGAGAAATTGGAGTCCGTGTTAATCTGAAGACCAATTTATCTTCAAAGCTTAGTCTAGAATCCGGATATCAGTTTAACGAGACAGGGATTCTCAATTCAGAATCTATTAATAATCCAGGTTTTTTTAGAGAAACTCAAAACTCTATTTTAACGAACAGTCTTTATAGCCAGTTAAACTATCTGTCAACAAATAAAGACCTCAGTGTAGAATTTGGGGGAAGACTTAATCATTTTTCAAAATTTGACAGGGTGTTGATTGAGCCTAGATTCAACTTAAGTTATAAAATAGTGGACCATGTTTACCTAGAAGTTCTCGCTGAACAAAAAAGCCAGGTCACCTCTCAAGTTATCGATTTACAAACGGATTTTTTGGGTGTTGAAAATAGAAGATGGGTCCTCTCCAATCCTAATAACCGACCAATTATACAAAGCCAACAAATCTCGACTGGACTCAATTATGTAAAACCAAGCTGGTTTATCAATGCAGACGTCTACTACAAACACGTAGAAGGAATAACCACACAAGGACAAGGTTTTCAAAATCAGTTTCAATTTTCACAAGTGCATGGAAGTTATGAAGTAAAAGGAATTGATTTTTTAATCAATAAAAATTTCGATCCCATTTCTGGATGGGCAAGCTATTCCATATCCGATAATTTTTACCGTTTTGACGCTTTAGACACATCGCGTTTTCAAAACAATCTGGATATACAACATGTGATTTCTTTTGGATTGAGCTACGAGAAAAAAGGCTTAAAATTATCTACTGGATTTAACTGGCATTCTGGAGCTCCTATAACACTTCCCCAAGAAAATCAAGGTGTGAACCCTCAACAAATTCTATTTCAAGGACCAAACGCGGAGCGATTACCCGATTACTTTAGGTTGGATTTTTCAACAACCTACAACTTTGCCATTTTTAAAAATATAAATGCTCTTGCAGGTTTGTCCTTCTGGAATGTCTTTGGAAACTCGAATATATACGATCAGTTTAATCGGTTGGATGACGATCAAAATATCCAAACCTTTAAACAACGAGGTTTAAATTTTACACCAAATTTGGTATTCAGACTGAAGTTTTAATAGCCTCTAAAAGATTTGTATCTAAACATCAACTAGTTTAAGAAGAATTAGTTTTTTACAGCAGTTACAACTTTAGTATATTTCAAATCTTAAATCGCTATGTAAACTGAACTTAAGGAAGTGTTCTTTAAACTTTTCACTCAAACTCAAGTCTTATATATATTTGCAACTCTAATTTGATAAATTACTATGAAACAAATTCTATTTTTCACCACCTTTCTTTTTGCTTTATGTGCTCAAGCCCAAGAAGTGAAGCTTAAAGACTACTTACCTCAAGATGTCACTTATAATCAAAATATTCCAACCCCAAGTGAAATCATTGGTTTTGTTCCTGGAGAGTGGCATGTTTCTCACGACAAACTGGTTCTATATATGAGAGCCATAGCAGAATCCTCAGATAGGGTTAGTATAGAAAACAGAGGGTTTACTTATGAAAGAAGACCTCTTATTTTACTTACCATTACCTCTCCAGAGAATCATAAAAATCTAGCTAAAATTCAAGAGAACCATCTCAAAATTATATCTGGTGAAATCTCAGAATCTCAGTTAGAATCTATGCCTATTGTAGTGAATCAGGGATTTTCTGTTCACGGTAATGAACCTAGTGGTACCAATGCTTCTCTAGTTTTAGCCTATTATCTTGCTGCTGCAGAAGGCCCTTCTATAGACCGGATGCTAGAAAATACGGTTATACTTCTCGACCCAAGTTTCAACCCAGATGGTTTACAACGATTTGCCTATTGGACCAATACCAATAGAAGTACAAATTTGAATCCTGACCCTCAAGATCGTGAATTCTTTGAAATTTGGCCAGGGGGCAGAACAAATCATTATTGGTTCGACCTCAATAGAGATTGGCTTCCCCTACAACTTTTGGAAAGCCAAGCTAGAGTAAAAACATTTTACGATTGGAGACCTAATGTCCTAACCGACCACCATGAGATGGGCTCCAATTCTTCCTTCTTTTTTCAACCTGGTATCCCAGAAAGAACAAATCCCCTCACCCCTCAACTCAACCAAGATCTTACTGAACGAATTGGTAACTATCATGCTAAAGCTCTAGACAGTATCGGTTCTTTATATTATTCGAAAGAGAGTTTTGATGACTTTTACTACGGTAAAGGGTCTACCTTCCCAGACATTAATGGTTCTATAGGTATTCTGTTCGAACAAGCAAGCTCTAGAGGTTCTGGACAAATGACTGATAACGGATTATTGACATTCCCCTTCACTATTAAAAATCAGTTTACCACAGCCCTCTCCACTTTGAAAGCTTCCTTAGAACTGAAAACTGACATTCTCAAGTTACAGCATAATTTTTATAGAAACGCCGAGAAGAATGCTGAAAAGGGAGCTTATGTGTTTGGCAGAAAGAACGATCCTGTCTTAGCTAACGAATTGGCAAAAGTCTTAGAGCAACATCAGGTAGAGCTTTATAAACTTAAAAAAAATGAACGCTTTGACGGAAAGGATTTCGACCAAAATTCATCGTATATCATTCCTAAAAACCAATTACAACATAGAATCGTGGAGGCGATGTTTGAGGAGCGTACGAGTTTTAACGATAGTATTTTTTACGATGTATCCGCCTGGAGTTTCAGACATGCTTTTGATGTAGATTTTGCTGAAGTGAAATCTATAGATATGGGTAAAAAACTAACTTCAGTAGAATTGGACATCCCCAATGACCTTCAAAAATCTAAGTATGCCTATGCTTTGCGCTGGAATGATTTTAATGCCCCAAAGGTGTTATATAAAATCATGGATGAAGACATCCGTGTAAAGGTGGCTCAAAAACCATTTCAATCTAAGACTGAAGCTTTTGATTATGGAACTATTGTTATTCCCGTACAAAATCAACAGAAAACTAGTACCGAAATCTACACTCTACTGGATGAATTACAAAAAGACAACCATGTAAAAATTTCACCATTAAAAACTGGATTAACCCAAGGAATTAATCTTGGAAGTCCCAATATGAGTCATCTAAAAATGCCTAAAATTGCTATGCTTGTTGGCGAAGGAGTAAGGTCTTATGATGCTGGGGAAATATGGCACATGCTAGATTTTAGGTATGAGATTCCAGTCACTAAACTGGATGCCAAAGATTTTAATAGGACTAGCCTTGAGAAGTACACCCACTTGGTTATACCAAGCTCAAGTTCTGATGCCTTAACCCCTTCAGGAAAAGAAAAACTAAAAGACTGGGTAAGGAAGGGAGGAAACCTCATCGCCTACAAAGGCACCATGAATTGGCTTAAAGCTGAAAAGATGATTGACTTTAAAACAAAAAAAGATAGTATCGTGGCCAATGATATCAGTTTTATAGAGCGTTCAGAATTTTATGGTGCTAAGCGAATTGGAGGAACTATTTTTAAAGCTAAAATTGACAGATCTCACCCTATAGTTTATGGTTATAATAATGACGAGATAGCCCTTTTTAGAAACTCCAACTTAATGCTAGAGGCGGACACTTTAAGCTTTAACAATCCTATTCAATATACCAACTCACCTTTATTAAGCGGATATATAAATGCAGAAAATTTAGAGTTAATTAAAGGCACTGTCCCCTTCAAACAAGATGGATATGGAAGAGGAAATGTGATGATCTTTACTGATAATACCAACTTTAGAGCCTTTTGGCTTGGAACCTTTAAGTTATTTTTAAATTCAATCTTTTTTAGCGACCAGATGTAAAATAGGTATTCCAATCCCTTACACAAGTCCATTTCTATATATAGAAATGGACTTGTGTGTTTAGTGTAAAAATTAGTGTAACTTCAATACTAGATTTATGTTCAAAATAAAACTATGAGAGCAATGGTCATTTCAGGTGGAGGAAGCAAAGGGGCGTTTGCAGGAGGCATTGCAGAATATCTTATCACCGTTTGCAAAAACGACTATGACCTTTTTGTAGGCACCTCTACCGGAAGCCTACTTATTCCATTGCTTTCTATAGGTGAAATTTCTAAGCTTAAGGAGGTGTATACCTCTGTGAACCAAAAGTCAATTTTTAGTAGAAATCCTTTTATCATCAAAGAAAGGGATGGCGAATTTGAAATCAGAATCAATCACCTCAACATCCTCCTAGGATTTTTAAAGGGTTCGAAAACCTTTGGAGAAAGTAAGTCCTTAAAAAAATTAATTTTGAGAACAGTCACTCCAAATTTTTTTGAGAAAATGAAGAATCAACATGTAGATGTGGTCGTCACAGTCTCCAACATAAGTTTGGGCAAGGTCGAATACAAGTCCGTCAAGGATTTTAATCGCGAAGAATTTTGTGATTGGATATGGGCTTCTGCTAACTTAGTTCCTTTTATGAGCTTAGTTAGAAAGGATGGTTACGAGTATGGGGATGGTGGATTAGGCAATGTTGTTCCTATTGCAGAAGCCATTAACAGAGGCGCTAAAGAAGTAGATATCATTTTATTAAAAACTGAAAAGCCATTTCAAAAAAAACCAGTAAAAAATGTCCTAGAATTAACGACTCGGATATTTGATTTCCTTCTGGAGCAGATTATCACCAATGATATTATGATTGGAAAATTGAGGAGTAAACATGATGAGATCACGCTCAACTTTTATAATCCTCCAGAAATGCTCACCAAAAACTCTCTTATTTTTGAACCTATAAAAATGAAAAAATGGTGGGATTTAGGTTTTGAGTTTGCACAACAGAACAACCACTATTGCAGAAGAATTCAGACCAAATTATTTCAATAAATGGATAGCGTTTTAATAATATATTTATGATTTTTAGAAATCTAAATCCAAAAAAAACAACGTGAGTTTTACTCAAGTAAAAGTTAAAGATTAGCATGGCTTGGCGATTGAAGAAGGAAGAGCTCGGGAATATTTAAGATTAAACCAAGACCTAATCAACATGACATTCATATTTCAATCTCTGCGGATGTTGTAAAGAGAAGAAAGTTAACCGATTATCCTTCTGTTTACCCAGAGGTAAAAATAGTAGCGGGGAGAGTGTAATCGATCACAGCAGAAAAAGCCTATAAAGATAGTAGCTTGCTTACCTCCTCACCTTGGTCTGGTTACCCAAATTTTAAGAGAATTTTAAAAACTAATGAGAGCAACACTTAAAAAATAATATATGAATAACGAACTGATTGAGCAAAAAAGCTGGTGGAAAAAAAATTGGAAGTGGTTTATTCCTGTTAGTGGACTCTTACTCCTTATATGTTCTGTCTTCATTTCTTCTGAAATAATGGGGATTGGTACTGATTTTGCTCAGGCTTATTCCGATACGGAGCTTTATAAAGATGCTATAAAAAAAGTCGAATCTGACCAAAAAGTTAAAGAACTACTCGGTGAAATAGAACCGATTGACAAATTTGCAATTTTAGAGGGGGAAGTTAACTACTCAAATGGAAACCAAAGTGTAAATTCTACCCTCCGGATACAAGGAACGAAAGGAAAAGCCAAAATGGATATTTCCGCAGATCGAGTTGAGGGCCAGTGGGTCTTTAAAAAGATCAATGTCCGAATTAAAAACTCAGACAATAGCAAACAAACGATTGAAATTATAAGAGATTCCAAAAAGTAGTGACGTAAATACACTTATAGTATCTTAGACATATAGAAGCCTAAGTTTTATAAAGTGTAGTCACTATAGTTCCTTTTTGGCCATTTAAAATAACAGATAATAACTGCGTTTCTTCCTTGACCTTTAAGTGAAATGGTCCTGCCGTTAAGTTGACACCACTTTGCTTTTTTAGTCTAATTCCTTGTCCTGAAATAATATCTTTATTGGGTATAAAATCCCCTTCAGGGACATGTTCGGTTACGATGATGTATTCAAAATTGGATAATTTACTCACTATACGTTGAATTTCAGTATTCGATAAATGTTGTAACACGTGTCTTAGTAAGGCACAACCTCCAGAAGGCAAATCATCTATCGCGATATCCAAACAATGGAATTCTAAATGGTCTTCCCTATATTTTTCTGTATTCCTCTCTATAAGGCCTGCAACTATATCGATAGCATGGTACTTTCTGGTATAGTTCACCAATTCTTTTCCTATATTGAAATCGCCACAGCCTAAGTCACAAAGAGTAAGTTCATTTTGAAATGAATCCAAAAATGAAATGACAACCTCTATGTATGGATTGACCACTTTAGGATGATGGGAGCCTATGCCTGAATAGAAATCGGAAGAGCTACCTCCCCAGAGTTTCATTTCATAAATCTGTTCCATAGCTTCTTTTGTAGGCCAAGGTTTCTTTATGCTCCTTGATTTATTTTCTTTTTCCTTCATAAGCCCCGCTAAGGTTTTTAAAAACGAAGGTATCCAATTTTAGTATCACACTTCATGCTTTTCACTTCGGCTCTATGTACCAACCTTTCATTTTGAGTAAATTGCCTCAGGGCAAGCCTATAAGACATTATATGGGAAAAAGTTCATAATTCATGGCAAGCCTCGGAGCATTTTAATCTGGATTATCGAGTAAATAAAACGAATAATGATGGAAGTATAATCCATACTCATCTTAACTCTGTTATATTGCATTTAAAATCACTAATATGAAATTGAACTTATTGTCTTGTGATGCTCAAAGGCCTGATAAAAGAGCGATAGCTAAATGTATTACAGAGATTTCACCTGGTATTGGAGAACCTTTGTCAAGCGAACTCACAGATATACTTTTAGATGGAGATGCCGTGGATATTGAGCTGGAAGATAAAAACTCTGGCTCTGCTTTAAGGGCACTGCGAAAACTGGATATTGACTATGAAATTATAGAGTGAGCGATATGACTACGAGTAAGGTTTTACCGATTTTAATAAGTTAGGAAAATCATAATTAATCAAAAGCTAAGCTGTTTTTTAGGAATTTCGCTAGGGAATAGGTAACGTGTAAATTGAAAAAGCCAACACGAATTGTAAAAACTGGTGCCGGCATTTTTCAAATCAGTTACTTAGAATATTTTTGTACCAAAGGCATTAATTCCATACTAAGCCCCTGGGCCATTTCCATACTTTTTACAGCTAGTTTGGATTGAGTTTCTAGCATTTTTTCTCCAACTTCAGACTCGTAAAATTTCAATAATTGTTTTACATCTTCATGGGAATAATATTCCATTGACATTTCAGCAACATTCAAATAATAAGTATCCATAATAGGCTTCAAGTCTTTTTTAAAACTTTCCAAATTTTCTGCAGGAATCATAGTGTAAAGTTGACTAAAAGAAGCTTCCACAGCATCATTCGATAATTTTGTGAGCTTAAGTGCATCTTCTTTGAACGACTCATTTTGAGCTTGGGTTATTCCGAAATTGACTAGACAAATCAATAAAATAATTAGTGTTTTCTTCATAATAAAGGGATTAATGGTTTTAGTTATAGGAAGTGAAAATAAAAAATTCATTTTTAGTTGTAAAGGAAAATTAAAGTTCAGTTTATAGCGAATTCATTAAAATCTACTTAAGCATTAGACCCTGAGGTTTAATTCCAGAATAGTTCTAATACCAAAATATATCTATAATGCCGTATGAATAAATCGAATTACTTTTTGGTTGATTGAAATTAAAAATAATTAGCATAGCCTTAGCTACGGTAATTATTTTTGATAAAAAGCAGGCGGAAAAGAAACGATTTATTACGACATTATAGGTTTAATTTGGTATTATACCAATTTAGTTATTAAATGCCGTATTAAAAGCTTTTAGAAAATGGTGATTTCCTGTTATAGATTTAATGGTTTCAGGTTTCATTTCGCAGACCATTTCGCTTAGCCATTGTTTTAAACTTTTCATCGATTCGAATCTTTGATTCTTAAATCGATTTTTAATGTATTGCCATACTTGTTCGCATGGGTTTAGTTCAGGATTGTATGGGGGTATTCTTAAAAGAACTATATTTTGTGGCACCTCTATATTTTTTGTAGAATGAAATCCTGCATTATCAATCACTACAATTTTATATTCCTTTGGATTATGTGTTGAAAATTCTCGCAGATAGGCTTGAAATATGTTAGTACTTACACCATTTATTTCCCAAACAAAAGAGTCTCCGTTTATTGGGGAGTAACTACCGTATAGATAGGTCGTTTTATAAATATGTTGATAGGTCACTATTGGCTTTACACCGCTAGCGGTTATGTATTTTCCAAGATGATTCATCATTCCAAATCGAGCTTCATCTTGAAAGTATAAATTAACAGAGTCGTAACTATCTTTATTAAGACTAATTCTAATGTTATCTAGCGTATTAGGGAGTTTTTAAAAAAGCTTTTTCAGCCTCTACATCTTTTTTGTAGTGAGATTTCCTAGGAGTCTTGGGTTTTGTTTTAAAATGTTGAATCAAATACTCACGGATCCGTTGGTACTTAACAACTACGCCATACTCTTGTTCTACCCAATTTTGAGCATCCCAGTATCCCAAAAAAGGATTATTTGGGTCATGTACTCTTTGGGATAAACCCTTATGTATTTGTGGTGTAATAATTTTAGACGTTTTATTTTTAGGCTTATCAGTTAACATCATCTCAACCCCACCAGCATTGTAGTTCACAATCCACCTTTCTAGGGTTCTGATATGAATCCCTAAAAAATCAGCTAATTCTTGTCGGGTTTCAAATTTGCCAGACTTAATGGCTAGCAAACTCTTTAAACGTTTTTCTGCTTTTAAGGTTTTCTGTTTTAACAAGAGTTTCTTTAGCTCCGAATCTGATTCCTTGATCTCTAAAATTGCTTTTCTTCCCATTCATAAATATACGAAAAATATACGGCAATACAAAACTTATTTGGTATAAACCCGATAATAAAATTTAATTATTTAAAAAAACTATATTAAGATTTTATAAATATTTTTTTTGCTGTGATATCTAAATTCAAAACCGTTTTATTGCTATTTATTTCAATTCTTATCATTTACTGCCAAGATGATAAGAATTCGCAGAATGTTACTATTGATCTCGAGCTTAATAGCACACAATAATATAAATAAGTTTTGTGCTCTTACCTAATCTTCCTTTTGTAAAGGCTTGAAATTACTATAAACCCAAAATTGTAACCTTAACAAACCCTGCTATTTTTTTAAGCCGTGTTGTAAATAGTTATGACGTAAAACTTTATGTGATTAATTAAACTTAGGTCTAAAAATCGACACTATTAAGGTGAATAACGTGAGGGCTAAAAGACATAAAAAACTGACTTTAAGACTAAAGCTATCTGAAATATAACCAAGAATTACTGGACTTAATAAAAATCCAAAAAATCCTATTCCTGAAACAAAAGAAATACTTTTAGAAGCCGAAATTCCTCTTGTATTTCCTGCGACTCTAAACAATTCTGGAATAATAACAGACAAGCCTAATCCTATAATTCCAAATCCTATTACACTTAATAAAACTTGGCTTAAAAGCACACACAAATATCCCATACAAGCAAGAATAAATCCTACTACAATAATTCTTTTAGATCCGATTTTTTCACTTATTCCATCACCAAAAAATCGTCCTATTGTCATCATAATAGAAAATACAATAAATCCTAAACCTGCTAAGTTTTGGGAAGAAATTTCAACTATTTCAATTAAATAAATAGAACTCCACTGCTCAATAGATCCTTCACTACTCATAGCAACTAGAGCCAAGAAGGCTAATAAAAATAGAGGTTTATAGACTTTGAAAGGAACTTTACTTTTGTTTTTAAGGCCTTTATTTTCAGTCATGGTATAGTACTTTTTTGATAATAATAAATTCGTCACAACAACGAGGAAGATCATTAAAAGCACATGGTATAATGGTGCGTCCAACAAGGCTATAAGTAAAGTACCAATAAGTGCTCCTAGTGCACCCCCTAAGCTAAAAAAGCCATGCGCCGCCGACATAATGTTCACCTCATCTTTCTTTTCAATTTCTGAGATCAACGTATTCATAGAAATATCTGTAAGTGCAGAAAAAATACCTACCACAAATAAAGAGACGCATAACATCGTAAAATTGGTAGCGATAAATGGTCCTATAAAAGCTATTGAAAAAGCACATATACCAAAAAACGTACTCTTACCTAAACCTATTTTGTGAGTAACGTAAGGGACCACAGGAATAAAAAGCAGAAGTCCTAAAGCCAAAGAGAACAATGCAAAACCAATTTCTGAATCATCAAGTTCTAACTTCTCTTTTACTTGCGGTATATACAATACCCAAGTCCCTATCATGATATTTAAAGAACAATACACCCAAACCACTGAAAAGTAGCGGAAATCCGATAGGATAAGTTTAAGTGAATTCATTAAAAAATAAGTTTTGGCTCCTTAAGTTGATTTAGATTATCTATTAGATTTTGATCCAAAAGTGTCAACCCATATTGATAAGAGGCATTCATCCAGCCAAATCCTTCTTGCGTAATGTATTGGAAATCTGTACCAACATTTCCATATTCGGCAAACACTTTATGTGTGGCTTCCACCACATCATATTTTTCGGGAATTGTACCATTGTAATCCACAGCATTCTTTGTTATCATGTAGAGCCATCGGTATACTAATTCTTGTAATTGAGCATCATAACCGTAATTTTTTAGGCCTTTCCAAATCATCATTTGGTGAGGTGCCCAACCGTTTGGATAATCCCACTGACGAGCTGGACGTGAATCTGAAATGATGCCACGGCTTTCTTTTGTACTTGCTGCAACCCCTCCTTTTTCTATTAACAGTGGTAAGCAATTTTTAACTAATTGTTCTGCCTGCTCTTTAGTTGCCATCTCAGACCACATCGGTGCAAAGGTTGTAGCAGAAATAAAATTGGATTGCTTGTTGTTCTTAAAATCATAGTCAAAATACATGCCTTTATCTCCATTCCAAAGGTATTTATCTGAAAGCCTTCGACGATCTTGGTGTTTTCTAATCCAATAATCTGACGAATAGTTTTGCCCTGTAGAGGTTTCAAAATTATCATTAAACTGACTACTGATTAAAAAAGCAAAATCCTTTTCGTATTTATAAAGCAATGCGTTTAATTCTACTAAATTAAGATCAGCACAGTTACCTTCAATTCTATAGGAAGTATCATGACCAGACTCGCGCACACTGCGATCATGAATAAAGTAAGCATCAAGTTCTGGGTTGATTATTAAATCAGTTTGATTTTTTAATTCGCCAGCATGACCACCATCCCTTTGATACCTAACAACATACTCCTCAATAGAGAGTCCAGCCTCTTCCGCATATGGTTTTAAAATAGCATCAAAATGCCCTTCCTCAGTTTCAGGCGGAATTCTAAGTCCTTCGGCTAAATAACGGTTTAGCCCATTTGATGTTAATCGCTTTCCTTTTTCCATCCATACCGTTTTGTATTCTTGAATGGCGGTTTCCAAATGACTTCTTAACCAAGTTTTATCAGCAGTGACCTCAAATACTTCTCTAATTAAACTTGAATAGAACGGTGGTTGGGTTCTTGTTAGATAATACGATCTATTGGCATTTAAAATTTTTCCATAGTATTCAATTTCATATTGAAAATTATCGGCCATTGCTTTGGCTAAATCAACCCTTCCATCCACGATTAACCCAATAGATTCAAAGTAACTATCCCAACCATACATTTCATTAAAACGGCCTCCAGGGACAACAAAGGGAACTCCCTGCAATTTTCCGTTCTTGTTTTCAAGTTTTAGGGTTAAAATTCCAGGTTTGTTATTAATAGATTTTACATATTCTGGTGTAATAACCTCTGGCAATTTATAGGTCGTAATCGGTAATTTTTTTTCTAAGCCCTTAAAATAGCCAAATGAAATCGAATCGGTATAGGGAACATAGATTCTAAGATCTTCAGAAATTAAACTTTCATTTTTAGAATCTATAATGAGATTTTTAATACCATCTTCATCCAAATGCCGTGTCAAACCGTCCCAATAATAAGTTTTTATTAATCTTGATGTTCTATCTACTGGGAGCTCATCTATATATTTAGTCTTGATATTAGCAAGGGTTTTACCTTCATTTTTTGCCAAAACTAGCTCTTGGAGTAATTTTGATAATTCGAATGTTCCTTTTATCTCAAATGTATTTCCAGAGCTTGTTTTTAATTGGAATACTTTAGGGGATTTGTCTTCAATAGTAATTTTTTTATCTCCATCTGTGTCTTCTTGTTTTAACAATTTTTCTAAGGTCTGATTTATTTGCACCTCAAAGGCGGTGTCTCCTGAGAATCTATCTTCAGACTTATTTTTACATGATATCATGACAAGCGATAATAAAATGAACATTTTTAACATATTTTTCATCGATGATTTTTTTAGTAAAAGTTAATTTATCCTTTTGTTTTTTCATTCAACCGCATTGCTAAAAACGCAGCAATAGCAAAAAATACACCTGCAAAAAGCATAGCATTTATCGCATTTCCATCAAGCAGGTATTTATATATTGGACCAAATGTTAAGGTTTGAATTCCCATAGGGATAACGATCATCATATTCAAAATACCCATATAAACTCCTCTTTTATCTTGGGGAACAATCTTTGAAACCATGGTATAAGGGATTCCCATCATGGCTGCCCACCCGATACCAAATAACACCATTGGTGCTAATACAAATAGGGGGTCAGAAATATAGGGAATAGTAAATAATGCAATTGCGGTACCTACCAAGCTTAAGGCATACACCTTTTTTCCTCCAAAGCGGATAGTTAAAGGTACTAAAGCAAGCGCCACAAGCATGGTTACAATATTATAAGTTAAACTCATTTTAGCGGCTTGCGAAGCGGCTTCTGAAGTAGAATATCCCATAGTAAGCTTAAATAGAGGTGTTGTAAATTGCCAATAAATAAAAAGCGCATACCACTGAAATAAATATACAGCACCTACTTTCCACATAAATTTAGGCATCACCTTTATTGACCCCATGATCTCTAAGAAGGGTTTTCTAAATTTATGACCTAAAGGCAAACTTTTAATTTTATTAATTTCTAACACTTCTTTTTCAGAAGGTGGAATTTCTGGTGTTTTTAAAACAGACCATAAAATAGTAGCTAAAGAAAGAAAAGCACCAATAAAAAAGGAGTAATACAACCATTGCGGAATGATTCCTGATTCTAACGACTCTCCCCCAAACAAATATTGAAATAAAACAATAGAACCATTGGCTAACAATATCCCTGCACCAACAAAAAGGCTTTGCATTTGGAACCCAAGACTCAATTGTTTTTCTGGCAATTTATCTCCTATAAAAGCTCTGTAGGGTTCCATGGCCATATTGTTACCAACATCAAGAATCCATAGTAAGCCTACCGCAAACCAAAGCACAGGACTGTGCGGGAATGCAAATAAAGTCAAGCTACCTAGTAAGGCACCAATTAGAAAATAGGGTTTACGCCTTCCCCAGCGATTAGACCAAGTTTTGTCGGACAGTGCACCAATAACAGGTTGTACAATTAATCCTGTGACTGGGCCTGCAATATTTAATATGGGCAGCATATCCTCTGGCGCTCCTAAATATAGAAATATAGGGTTGATAGCTGTTTGTTGCAAACCGAAACTATATTGAATTCCTAAAAATCCAATATTCATATTAAAGATCTGCCAAAAGGATAAACTTGGTTTTTGTAGCTTCATATTAAAATCATATCATTAGTTATTTACATTTCAAACTAATACTTGGTGGAAGAAATTAACCCATAAAATAAAAACAGACACCAATTTAAACCTATAATGTCGCCATAAATTATTTTACCGAAACGAGCTCGGCACAGGCTTTTTTCGCCTACTTTTTATCAAAAAACCAGTGCTGAGCTACGTCGTAGTATAATTCAATTAATTCATACGGCATTATAAATTTAATTTGGTGTCAAATATATTCAGAACAGAACTTCGAGGTTAATTTTCTAAGTCCTAAAAAATTATGATGATTATTCAACAATACTAAGTGCAAATCCACCACCTGGGGCTAATTTTACTTTTAAACTGGAAGCATTTGTTAGTTCTAATTCTTCTATTTCATAAGCTTGTGGGTTGTTATCCCAATCTGCGTTTGGTGCATCTTTATATAATTTTGCTTTGTAGGTTTTTCCCTTTTCTAGAAAATTAAAGGTAAGCTCTTGTGTCCTTTCGTTTTCATTAGTAACACCTCCAATAAACCAATTCCCTGTTTCTCTTTCTTGTCTTGCAATGGTTACAAAATCGCCCACTTCACCCTCTAATACTTTGCTTTGTTGCCAATCTACCCCAACATCTGTTATAAACTGAAAAGCAGGATGTAACTTCCCGTCAACCCTATAATTCTCTGGTAAATCGCAGGCCATCTGGATAGGACTATAGATTATAACATATAAAGCTAGTTGATGTGCTAACGTTGTATTGACTTGATTTTGCTTTTTATATCTGTTGAATTTTATATCAAATACTCCAGGCGTAAAGTCTATAGGACCAGAAAGCATTCTTGTAAATACTACAGTTGATATATGGTTTGGCGGATTTCCGCCATCTGTTGCCCAAGCGTTAAATTCTTGTCCTCTTAATCCCTCTCTTGAAATTGCATTTGGATAAGTTCTACGTTTTCCTGTCGCTTTAATGGGTTCGTGAGCATTTATTGCAATTTCCTTTTTCGCTGCTTCCACCAAAACCTTATGGTAGTGATTTACCATCCATTGTCCATGGTGATATTCTCCTTCTGGAATAATTTCGCCAACATATCCTGTTTTTACTGAATTCATTCCGTTAGCTTTCATAAAATCATAGGCCTGGTCCATTTGCTTTTCATAGGTTAATGGTGCTGCAGATGTTTCATGATGCATAATAACCTCAACGCCCTTTTCTTTAGCATACGCCATCACTTCATCAAAGTCATAATCTTTATAAGGGGTCATAAAATCAAAAAGTCCTTCTCTATCTTCCGCAGAGGCAAGCCATTTACTCCAGCCTGTATTCCAACCTTCTACTAAAAAGCCTTTTATGCCGTTTTCTGAAGCAAAATCGATATACTTCTTAGCGTTCTTAGTGGTAGCTCCATGCGAAGATGATGCTGATTTGCCTTCGGTATATGTATTCATATCCTGACTCCCTTCCATATCCCACGTAGATTTTCCAATATGCATTTCCCACCAAATACCCACATATTTCATCGGCGTAAAGTAGTCTACATCTCCTAATTCATTTGGATCGTTTAAATTCAATATCAGTTTAGACTCGATTAAATCTCCTGCTTTTTCTGCTATTTGGATGGTTCGCCAAGGAGTATTAAAAGGTACTGTTAGCTTGGCTTTTGCTTTCAGCCTTTCAGAACCTACCAATTCGCTCGTCATTTTTAAATTTATTGGGTCCACTTTCATCGTCATCCCTGCATAGTTTGTTAAATCTGCTTCATGAAAACTCAGGTATAACCCTGTATCCGTTTTCATAGTAACAGGTGTATTTACTGCATTATAAGGAATATAGGTTGCAGATAAATTTTCATTATTTTTCTTAGACAATGCATCAATTTCAGAAAATTTTGTTTCACTATATAAATGCTCATAAATATCCCAATCGCCAGGAATCCACCAAACGCTGTGATCTCCAGTCAAATTAAAATCAGTATTTTCATCTGTGATTAATATTTCCTTTAAATTGGTCTGTTCAGGAAATTCATATCTAAAACCCATGCCATCATCAAATACTTTAAAATGGATATTTAACTGTCTTTTATCAGCTGTTTTTTCCTCCAAGTATACGGTGAGTTCATTGTAGTTATTTTTTACATCAATTTGTTCGCCCCATGGCATTTGCCAAGTTTCATCTATGGTTGCTATTGAGGATTTTATAATTTTAAAGTTATCTTTTAAAGGCGGAAGATCCTTTAAATCGAAACTCATGAATGAGGTATCGATAACTATCTCACTTTTGTGTTTTACCAAATACATTGGATTTCCTGTTTCTGACAAGGCAAATTCGATAGAGATATTTTTATCTGGAGAATCTATAGAAAAACTTGTTTTCGTGTTATGACAAGCGGTTAAAAACAAGAGTGATAAAAGTAAAAAGCTAAAATAAAGGCTTTTTTTTTTCATAATATGTGAGATTAATTAAGTGAAACAATTACAGCCTGATAGGGCTTAAGAGTAATAGTATGATTATTTATAGCTAAGCTGTTATAATTATTAATTTGTATTTCTGCTAGCTGTTGTATTTGCGGTGATGTAATGGATGAATCATGGTCTGTAAAATTTAAAAGCACCAACATTTTTTTACCATCTAATACTCTTGTATAGGCATAGATGTCTTCATTATTTTTATCTAATAACTCATATTTCCCATAGACTAAAACCTTGTTTTCATTTCGAAGTTTAACCATTTTTCTAAAATGATTAAGCACACTAGTGGGATCTTTCTCCTGTTTAGCAACATTGATGTCTTTATAATCTGGATTTACTTTCTTCCAAGGGGTTGTCGTTGTAAATCCAGCATTTTTTGAATCGTTCCATTGCATTGGTGTCCGAGAATTTTCTCTAGAATAAAAATTGAGATTTTTCATAAACTCCCCTAAATCTTTACCCTCCTTAACCGCTCTTTTATAATCACCCAGAGCAGATACATCAACGTATTCTTCAATGCTTGGCATGTCTATATTCGTCATGCCCAATTCATCTCCAAAGTAGGTGTAAGGTGTACCTCTCATGCTTAGCATAAAGGTATTTAGCATTTGAGCAGAAACTGTCCTGTATTCTGGACTTGAGTTCCCAAATCGATTAACTAATCGTGAATTATCATGATTGGAAAGAAAAATAGAAAGCCAGCCTTCTTCGGCAAAAGAAGTATCCCATTTAGTAAAGATGGCTTTAAAGTCAGTTAATTTAAGTTGGTCTGAACCTACATAATCAAAATGATAGGCCATTTGGAGTTCGTTGCGATCTGCATCTACAATATCATGTGCGTCTTGCAATGTGGTTCCTGCTCCTTCTGCTACAGCAAAAATATCATATTTACTAATGACTTCATTGTACATTTCGTTGAGGTAACCATGTAAAGGTGGATTCATTCCATACCATTTATCATACTCTTCTTCGTGTCCTTTTGGCCATTCTGGGAAGATAGTGTCTTTACTTGCATATTGAAACGCATCCATTCTAAACCCATCAACTCCCTTTTCTGCCCAAAATTTCATAATATCATAGACTTCATAACGGACTTTAGAGTTTTCCCAATTTAAATCAGGTTGTGCTGCTGCAAAATAATGTAAATAATAGGCGTTGGTCTGCTCATCATAGGTCCAAGCTCCTTCTGGATCAAATAAGCTATGACGAAAAGGTGGCTCTCCCTTTTCTGCTGGCCACCAATGGTAATACTCTCTATAAGGATTATCTCTTGAGCTTCGAGATTGTTTAAACCAGTCGTGCTCATTGCTACTGTGGTTGACTACAACATCCAAGACAAGTTTAATTCCACGCTTGTGCATACCGTCCAGCATATTCTGAAAATCTTCCATGCTACCATACCTTGGTTGGATCACTCTGTAATCGCTTACATCATACCCATTATCTACCATTGGAGACTCAAAAAAAGGATTCATCCATACCATGGTAATGCCCAAGCTTTCTAAATAATCCAATTTTTCGATGACACCTTTGAAATCACCAAAACCATCGCCATCAGAATCTTTGAAACTCTGAGGATATATTTGGTA
The DNA here is from genome assembly GCF_000153485.2 of Psychroflexus torquis ATCC 700755. NCBI lineage: Bacteria > Pseudomonadati > Bacteroidota > Flavobacteriia > Flavobacteriales > Flavobacteriaceae > Psychroflexus > Psychroflexus torquis. Next base: position 1,381,641 of record NC_018721.1, read on the forward strand.
TAAAACTCCTTCCTTCCACCAAGTTTTAGAGATGTCAATTGAATTTTTAACCTTGTTTTCTTTTTTCATCTCTTGCTAATTTTTACACGCTGCAATGCAGACTAGGACTGCCATACATAAAATTAATTTTTTCATGACTATTTCAATTTAACAGGCATAAAAATTTCTGCTTTCCAACTTAATTCATCTCCACCATAATTGGGGTTGTTATAGAAAAATTCTACAGGTGTTTTATGTATTTCAATTTCTTGTCGTTTTGCCTCTTCTAGCAAGGCATACCAAGCTCTATCTGAAGTTATATAATTTCCATTATAAATAGCTTTAATGGCCTTTACACCGTTATACTGCTTGTATTTTAGATCCTTATGTTCCGGTAAAGAATCACTCTTCATAATAGGAAAACAAAAATTGTACGCGATACTGTCATTTTCGATATTCCAGTTGGTCACTTCAATAAAAGGAGTGCCATTCATTTTTATACCATCGTTAGCTAAAATTGAACTTAGAAATGAGTAATTCCGCATCATTCCTTTTGCTTTATTCATCTGTAAGTCTTTTATAGAAACATAAGCGCAATAGGTGGATGGCGTTGTGCTTTCTCCAATAACCGATACTTTAATTTTTTTTAGATGGCCCTTTAATTTGTCCATAAAATTGGTGATTGTCTTTAGTGTAACTTTTTCAAAATCTGTATTAGAAAACGGAATAGACATTTTATTTTGAAAGCTGTTTTCTTTGTTACTTACATAGACTTTCACTTTAGAAACAGAATCGTTTACAGAGCTTATTTTCCAATTATAAAGATATACAGTATCATTTATATTGATTTTCTGAGTTAGACTATTTAAGTTTTCTTGCTGAACAATATTTGACCCCTCTAAACCTAAATTCCATTGTTTTAAGGATTGATTGATCGTGCCGGCGGTCGTATTCACTTTAAAAGTGACTAAATAATCATAAGGTTTTAAAAATAAATACCAAATTAAAAATCCTGCTATCAAGAGACCAACTAATACAACTATTTTCTTCGTGATTTTACTCATGGGCCATTATAAGATTTTCAGTTACCAATTTTCCTATCTTTTTACCTTGGTCTAGACCAATTTCTACAGAAGATCTAAAATGTATACCACCATACATCCTACTTATGGCAGCTTCATCTGCAGCAGCTTCAAAGGAAGCAAAAGACCGTATTGGTAATCCGAAAACAAGCTCTGTATCGTCATCAAAATAAAAATTATTTCCAAAAATTGAAGTCAAAACGGTAGATGCAGCACCAGAGGCTACAGAATGTCCGCTGGTATATTCTGGAAAAGGAGGTGTTTGTAAAATTGGCTTCCATTCATCATCAAAATACGTCTTGATTAGTGTTTCTGGCCTTACCAAATTAGACCTGTATTTTTCATCCCAACAACTGATAAACGCATCAGCAATAGCAATAGATGTTTTGGTATAAGCAAAAATAGTTTTGTTAAAATCTGCACCACTTTTTTTAGACGCGATCTTTGTAATTCCTATCCAATGGGCACCAGGCGTTATTTTTTTAACGGCGAACATTAAATGCCCTCTAGTTACAGTAACGTAAGGATTGCAATCCCAAAATTGTGCAATGGCTATTTCTTCTGATTGATCTCCTTTTTTGGAAATTCTATTGCTAATATCATAGACTTCCTTTAATTCTTTATAAAATATAGAGCTTTTATCCATAGAAAATTCAGGCGGAGGGATAGGTTTAAATTGGGCAGCAGAATCTAAGACAAAAGGACGCATTTTATCCCAATGAGGTTCTAAGCCGTCCATATATGAGGGTGGAGTGGGCTGCCATCTAGATTCCTCTTTAGAATTTACCCTAAACTTAGACATCGTCCTAGTTTGAGCGTAATTATCAGCCCCCATCCAACTTGTAATAAATGTAGAGACTGCTAAGCCATATTCCTTAGAATCTTCAAATTCTCTTGGATTTTTAGCTTCCCATACGCTGTATAAACTATCTCTGTGCTTTTCGATTTTGTCTTCAGAGAAAATTAACTGCTTGCTTAAATTTATATGTGCAATGATTGCCGCAAGTGGATAGTTTATTAATTTTTGTGGATCTGCTTTTGGAATCCCTTTTAAATGTTTTATTTGATTTTTTAAAGAGTGATAAAGCGTGTCTTTTTGTGCTATAATTTCGTAAGCAGCAATATTTGGATATACAAAAACTCTACTTGCCACAGGTGGCGAAAAGATATCATGAACCATCACTTCCATCACCTTATCTACAGATGAATGAAAATCTTCAGTGGTGACTATAATAGGTTCTGATGTATCCTTACAAGAGAACACTAAAAATAAAATCATAAGTAACACTAAAGAGGATTTGTACGTTTTTCTTACCATCTTCTATTTTATTAATTTATATACTTGCGCACTATCATTATTAATAGTTGTTAATAAATATGATACTCCTTTTAAAGTGATAATATTTAAATTTTTAATCGCTTTTTGACTGAAATCTAACCCAATAGTGCTCCCTAAATCAATGTGAGTCTCGTTATAAATTAATGCGCCAGGAAATGAATCGAATCTTCCGTGAAATGGAATAACACCGAAATAATTTCCAGCAGCTAATACTTCTTGCTTTTCATCTCCATTAAAATCATATTTTAAAAAGGTCGAAATAGGCGAAACTTGTAATTCATTTTTGAAGGGTATAAACTCATATATATTATTTTCATTTTTTAAATATCCAGAGGCCAAGGTATGTACCTCTAAAACAGTCGCATTTTGTAAAACGGATTTCTCAAAAATATCTTCAATCGGTATTCCTGCAAAGCTTTTATAGGTTGTAAATTTCTTTTTTAAACTTACGATCTGGCTTGCTAATTCATCCAACCCTAGTACCGGATAATAATTACCGTTTTTATAGTTGCATACAATAGTTTCTGTACTTCCATTTCCATCAAAATCTGCATAATACATTTTTAATGGATAGTCTTTAGAGGCTTTAAATTTAGTATTTGTTCCCCAATTTCCCAGCAAATAATCTGTGTCTCCGTCGGCATCAATATCAAAAGGTATAATTTGTTGCCACAATCCGTTTAATTTGGAATCCGTAAGTTTTTCTTCGATGAACCTACCATTGGTATTTTTAAAAAATTTAGGCGACATCCATTCTCCTACAAGAATTAAGTCTGTAAAACCATCTGCATCATAATCTTCCCAAATGGCATCTGTAATCATCCCCATATTTTGGAACAGTTGGTTTTTTAAAATTGAAAACTTACCATTCTCATTTTTTAAAATATATGAATTAGGAATTTTACCAAAGTCGTTAGAGACAGCATTGTTTCCAATAAAAACATCCAAATCTCCATCACTATCATAATCATTTGCTTTTATAACTGATGCGTTTTCAAAGTATTTTGGAAGTTCTTGTTTTATAAAACCAGTATCAATTTGGGTGTAATAGGTGTCTAATAAAGGAGTGCTTTTATTATAAAAATCCGCGCCTCCTGTACCAATAATCAAGTCATTTTTTGCATCGTTATCAAAATCTGCAATAAGCGCAACAACGTCCTCATTTCTGTTATCTTTAGCAAAGGTTTTTATTTCTCTTTCTACAAACATACTATCTGTTTGCATAAAAATTCTAGACGATTCAAATTTAGAACCACCAAAATACACATCTTTTTTCCCGTCGTTATTTAAATCACCTACAGCCGTTGCAGGTCCTAGATCCGACACTTGATAAGGAATTAATTTTTGTCGATTAAAATCTATGTAATTATCTTCTTCATGTGTAAAATTGATACCCAAATTGTCATCTACTTTTTTAAACACTGCTTTTGTTTTTGAGACTAAGGAGGTATACTTGAAAGGCTTTGTATCTTCTGGGCTGATCACTAATCTTTGATTTAGAGCTACATCATTTATAACTTGCTCGGTTTTATCAGGCCAAACAATTTTTAAAGAATCTATTTTCAAAATATCGCCAAAACCAAAATGAACCATCGGTTCTGACGAGGCTTGGAAACCTCTCACAGTGTACAATTCTTTGTATTGTAAGGTTCCTTGATAATAGGCATAAACTTTAGTCCCAATACCAAACGTATTGGGTTTAGGATATTTGAATTCTAGCTGGAGATAACTTGCCTTTTCATCGGTTTGATTTACATACACGGATACCTCTTCATTGATGTTATTCACCACCAAATCCAAATCACCATCATTATCTAAATCTCCCATTGCCGTAGCACCCGAAATCCCCTTTTTATCATCTAGCCAAGTACTAGATTTATCTTCAAATTCTAAATTTTTGGTGCCTTTAAAAATATAGTTGTGCGCCTCTCCAGAAGGCATTAGTTGTAATGCTTGTTGATCTACTAATTTTGTATTGTCTATTTTATTCTGAATTTGATCACTGGAAACAAAGTTGATGTAATCTAAATCGTTGGGTCTTTTGTTAATGCCATTAGAGATAAAAAGATCTTGTTCTCCATCTTGATTATAATCCGCAAATAAACTGCTCCAACTCCAATCTGTTGATGCTATACCGCTTAATAAAGCGGTTTCTAAATATCCTGAATTCTGTTGATTTATATAGAGCATGTTTCTACTATACTGATAATGATACCCGTATTTCTCGATCTTCATTTTTTGAATTTGGATATTTTCATCTCCCTGAGATCTTTTTAAAACGTCTTCATCTTCAGCTAACATATCCAAAGAAATAATATCTGGCAATCCATCATGATTGATATCAGCGGCATCATTCCCCATAGAAAAACGAGAGGTATGTCCAAAATATTCTTTTAATTGGTTGGTAAATGTACCATCTCTATTATTTATATAGTAGTAGTCATCCTCATGAAAATCGTTACCCACATACATATCTGGATATCCATCCTGATTAAAATCGCCTACGGAAATAGCTAAGCCGTAGCCATTTATACCTCCGAAAATTCCTGCGGTTTCGCTTACATCTGAAAAGGTTCCGCCATCATTTCTAAGTAATTTATCACCAGTCTGATCATTGCGCTTGTTTCTTAAATCCGCTTTTCCAAATGATTCTTGAGTATGAATTGCATGGTTAAGAAGATAGATATCTAAATCTCCATCAAGATCATAATCTAAAAATGCAGCAGATGAACTATAAGAACCAAAGTCTAACTTATATTTTTTAGCAGATTCTGTAAATGTTTCATCTCCATTATTAATGTACAATTCATTATGACCATAAAAACCATTAATACCCACCACTGCACAGACATAAATATCTAGAAGACCGTCACCATTTACATCTCCCATTACCGCGCCTGTATTCCATGAGCTATTCCCTTCAACACTTGCTTTTTGGGTAATCTCTTCAAATTTTAAGTTTCCTTTGTTTATAAAAAGTTTGTTTTTAACTTGATTTCCTGAAAGAAAAACATCTAACAATCCATCATTATTAATATCGCCTAAAGCGACACCACCTCCATTGTAATAGTATAGATAATCTAGAATATTCAGCTCGTTAGACTCGCTAATGGTATTGCTAAAGGCTAGTCCTGTGATCTTAGAAGAAGTGGTTTTAAATAACAAATCATTGTCACAACTTATAAATAAAACCGCTAAGCATAGTATGATATATTTATTATTAGTCATTGATAGCGAATAGTTTTGGTGCCTGATTGTTAATTGCACTAATTACATAGGTTTTACCATCTTTGTCTTTGATGGTCTTTAAGTGTTTTACTTCGTTTTTAATTACAAAACCTGACGTATTGTAGTCTTGCCAAGTAAAACCTAATTTTCCATCGCCCAATAAAACGGATCCATAATTGGCATCTAAACGAGAATATTGAGGTTTAAATTCGAAATTATTTCCAGCCATTATAAGGTCTAAATTTCCATCTTTATTTATATCGGCACAAATGATCCCACAAACACATGAAAACTGAACTCTACTTGGTAATTTTTTTACGGTAAAGTTATTATTGCCTTCATTAACAGCTATAATAGTTTCTGAAATGTTACTTTTTTTCATAATGGAGTTCTCTACTTTCTCTTTTGCAAATAATTCATCAATCGACTTTTTGGCATATACAGAAGCTTTTAAATTTTGTTTTTTCAAAGAAACCACTTGCCCTGTTAGTTCTTTTTTCATGTGGATTGGATAATCTTTTCCTTCCTGATGGTTGGTTGTGATTTGTTCAATAGTCCCATTGTTGTCAAAATCATTCATCCACATTTTTATAGGGTTTTCCTCAGATGTTTTATGAGCTGTATTGTTTCCTTGGTTTCCAAAAATAAAGTCGATGTCTCCATCTTTGTCCAAATCAGCTGCTTCTACGACGTTCCACATGCCGTGTAATTTATCTAAAGAAGAAGATTGTTTGATGAGTCTTCGCCCATTATTTTTATAAATTTTAGGCGTATCCCATTCCGATGTTGTGATTAAGTCTTTTACCGAGTCATTATCAATATCTACCCAAATGGCATCAGTAATCATTCCTGCGTCTTTTAGTTCATAGGTCACTTTTTCGGTTGAGTCTTCAAAAGTTCCATCTCCATTATTTTCTAAAAATTGATGTGAAGGATTAATTCCATAGGCTCCTACTACAGATCTAGCCCCCACAAAAACATCGATATCCCCATCATTATCAAAATCATACGGAGCAACTACTGCTATATTTTTTCTAAGAGAGGGGAAGTTTTGTTTCGACAGTTCAAAATCACCTTTTCCATTGTTAAAGTATAATCTTACTGTATAGTTTATTTGTTCGCTATTTTCATTACCCCCTGTTCCTATTAACAAATCAAGGCTACCGTTCCCATTAGCATCAAAAAAAGAAGCGGTCGTATCTTCATAAAAATCATCTTTTAAAAAAGCTTTTTGGTCTGATTTTTCTATTTCACCATTTCCAAAATTTAAGTACAATACCCCAGCTTGATCTTTGGCACCACCAATATAAAAATCTTCATTTCCATCATTATTAACATCACCAACAGCAAGTGCAGGTCCTTCTTGCGATACCATTTTAGCAATCAATCCCTCATAATCAAAATCTGAATGACTGTTTTCCTCGTGTTTATTAAATTTATTTTCTTTGATTTCTGTTAGTAAGGTTTTATTTTTTTTGAATTGATAGGGCTTTTGAGTTTCGGTTGCTTTGGATTGCTGTAGTGTTAGTGTCGCATTTGTTTTGATATTAGTTAATTTCTGTGTTTTATCATCTGGCCAAATAACTCGTAAAGAGTCAATGATTTTTGTGCTGCCTAAGCCTATCGTCATCACATAATCCATAGAGGATTGAAACCCTCTAGATGGTATTTGCTCTTGTACATACACTTTGTTATCATAATAGATTTTCACAGTACTCCCAATGGCAAATTTGTTCTTTTTTTCTCCTTCTAATTTTATTTTTAAATAGGTGTTGTTTGTCAAAGAATCTGTATTGTTTTGATATACAAAGGGCTTCATATTCACATTATTGATCACCAAATCTAAGTCGCCGTCATTATCTAAATCACCATATGCAACTCCGTTGGATAAACTCGGAATTTCAAAACCCCATTCTTTATTGGCATTTTTAAAAGTAAGGTCTCCGTTGTTTTTATAGGCATAATTAGGTTGTGGTTTTACAGGCATCTTACTGATAATAGAATCAATGGCTTGTTTTTTCCCTGTTAATGCCATTTTTTGAATGATTTCATTAGCAAAAAAATCTACAAAGTCTAAGTCGGTTAAATCGTGATTTATACCATTGGTGACAAAAATGTCTCTGTAACCGTCATTATCCATATCAAAGAGCAAACCTGCCCAACTCCAATCTGTTTTAGCAACGCCACTAAAATAGGCGATTTCAGAAAAAGTGTTGTTTCCATTATTTAACTGAAGTGTATTTTGTATGTATTGCTGAGAAAAACCTTTGCTTTGTTTTAATTTAAATACGTTATAATTTTCAAATTCCATTATAGATTTTACGCGTTGGTCTGCTTCTGGTAACATATCTGTAATAAATATGTCTGCATTCCCATCGTTATTGATATCGGCTATATCCACACCCATAGCAGAAAGGCTAAGGTGAGAAGTCCATTTTTGGATCTCTTCTTTAAAGGTGCCATCTTGATTGTTTATGTACAAATAATCGCGTTCGTAAAAATCATTGGACACATATATATCCGGATACAAATCTCCGTTGATGTCGGTGACCATGACGCCCAAACCGAAGCCAATCAAACTTCCATATATCCCTGCTTCTTCGCTAACATCTACAAATTTCCCGTTGTCATTTCTGAGTAACATATCTCCAACACCTCTAAATATTTCAGGCACATTTCCCCAATCTTGAGCTCGCTTATCCCTTTGTTCTGCATAGCCTAAACTACTTACAGGAATATTACTATTGTTTAAAATATAAGCGTCTAGATCGCCATCTTTATCATAATCAAAAAAGGAAGCATGTGTTGAGAAGCCAGTTTTATCGAGGTTATATTCTGCTGCTTTTTCTGTGAAGGTTAAATCTCCATTGTTGATATACAAATCATTGTCATGGTTATTTCCTTTCATATTACCTGCATTACTAACGTAGATGTCCAGTAATCCATCAGTATTAATATCTACCATCACAACCCCTGTAGACCAAGGTTTGTTACCCTCAATACCAGCATTTTTAGAAATATCCTCAAATTCTAAATCTCCTTTATTTAAATACAATTTGTTAGCAACCATATTACCAGTTAAGTAAATATCTGCTAAACCATCATTATTGATATCTCCTATAGCAACGCCACCACCGTTATAAAAATTACGATATTTAAAGATGTTAAAGTTCTTTTGGTTTTTAACCTTGTTGAAGAAATCGATACCTGTTTTTTCTGAATTTAATAAGGTGAATAGAGTTTCAACTTCATCTGAAGTGGGCGTTATTTCTTGTTCTTTTTTACAAGCGTTGAGAAGAAAAGAAATCATTAATACTGGTAAAATCCTTTTTAATATAAATTGCATGCGTGTAAAATTATATAAACAATGAACTAAATACATTAAAGTTTTACTCCTCTACAAGTTTGAAAATTTGGAGAAAAATTAGTCAAAATCCCTTTATTGACAAGTAATAAATTGAGATTTATTTAAAAAAAAGAGATTGGTTTTGGAATGCTCGATATAAGTTATTTTTTAGGTTTTCAAAAAAATATATGCTAATATGAAGTTGTTTAAATAGATGACTTCATCAAAATTAAAAGCTTAATACACAATGATACTATTTTTTAAATAACTAATTATAGATAACTAGGATAGATTCATATACAAATTTAAAGTAAATAAATAGCAGTGTTATTAACTCCTAAAAATAATAAAGAGGGTGTTTAAAACACCCTCTTTGACTCAAATAAACAAAAAAATATACAAAGTTTTAGTAGCCTTCGTTCTGTACCAAATTTGGATTGGCAAGGACATCAGATATCGGTATTGGAAAAACAATTGACGTTGGACTTGATGCCTCTTTAAGATTCCAAGCTTTTGTGTATTGGCCAAACCTTATCAAGTCTTGTCTTCTTACTAATTCAGCGTACATCTCTCTACCTCTTTCAGCTAATAATTCTGCTTCACCAAAAGTCGTCAATGGGGAAGCACCTCTTATAGTTCTTAACTCATTAATCATAACTGTGGCATCGTTACCCATTCTAAACATCGCTTCTGCCTTCATTAAATAGGAGTCTGCATATCTATAATTAATAACATGCGTTCTGTTGGCTCCACCTACTTCATTAGGATGGTACTTTAACATTCTAGTTCCATCAGTTTCTAATATCGCATTATCAGCAGGAGCCGTATATTCTGCTTTGGTTACTTCTTTGGTAAAGACTAAAGGAATACCACCTACATTATCTCTTGCATTTAGCGGTGTACCATCTTCTTCGTATTGTTGTCCAATTAAGAAACCATAGCCTATTCCTAGATTATCAGCATTTGCTGTAGTTGCATCTGGCACAAAACCTCTTCGTTCCTCTTGCCCATCGCCCACATAATTTGTGTCAGGGTCTCCTTCAAATAATTGATAAAATTCTGATAGCGTTGTAAAGCCATTCCATCCACCTCCACCATTATCAGGAGAATTAAGATTGTAATGTAAGGTAAGCCATGTTCTCCATCCTGCATCTGCTGGAGACCACCATAAGGTTTCTACATCATTACTAGGTCTAAATATATCAAAAAAGTCACCAGAAGCAGCTAAAGCGTAGCCGTCTGCCGTAATTGCATCTACTGCGCTTATGACAACCTGCATATCTGCATCAGCCGCGTTTGTTCCTAAATAAATGTGTTTGTTCAAATGAAGCTTTGCCAATAAATGATTGGCAGATGCTTTTGTAGGCGATGATTTCAAATCTATACCACTACCAGCAGTCACTGTTGGTAGGCCTGCAATAGCATCGTTTAAATCTGCTACTATAAAATCAATTGCTTCTTGACCTGTAAACACCGTTGGAATTGTACTATTTGGTAAATCTACATCTCTAAAAGGAACTTGTCGCCACATATCCAAAACCCAGGACATTGCCCAAGCTCTGTAAAAGCTAGCTTCTGCTTTAAGTTGAACGATTTCTCCACCTGAGGTAGTTATGCTTTTCTCGTTAAGAACACGTGTTGCATTAATGGTAACGCTGTTAAGTTGTTCCCAGCAGAATCTTATATCCTGTAAGTCAGCATCCCATGTGTGTCTATGAATCGCTAACCATCTACCATTATCTCCCCAATCTGTTCCCCTAGTAGCCACTACATATTCATCTGAAGAGACCTCGTTTAAAGCATACAGCCCATTTTGACTTCCCAAATCTCCTGTAGCAATAGTGTTCCTAATATTAGCCACTTCACCTTGAATATCTGAAACACCTGCAAAACCATCTGTTATCAGTGAATCTGTGCCTTCAATTTCCAAATCTGTGCAAGAAAAAGCGACTGGAAGTAAAAGCGTTAAATAAAAATATTTTTTAATTTTTTTCATGAGTATCAATTTTTTTTTTAAAATGTAACATTAACGCCAAGAGAAAAGGTTCTTGGTCTTGGAAAAGCTAGATAATCTATAGAAGCGGATGGCAATCCATTAGCTGGAATATTAGTAGTGCTTACCTCAGGATCTAATCCACTGTAACCTGTAATTAAGAATAGATTTTGACCACTAGCACTTACACGTAAACTTTGAATGTCTCCTTCACCACTAAGCGGAAAATTATAGGAAATCTGAGCTGACTGCAATCTTACAAAATCACCTTTTTCTAAAAAGAAGGTACTAGGGTTGGTTGAAGATAAAACGATACCATCATCAACAACGCTTTGTAAATTGTTTCTACTTCCTATCTGAGGAGTTGCAAAAAGGGCATTAGCGGTATTGTTATACACGTAGTGTCCAAACTGTCCTGCGAAAAATACGGAAGCATCCCAATTCTTGTATTGAACACTTGTCGATAATCCAGCGTTAAAATCGGGTAATCCAGATTTATCGAGTATGGTAGGGTCTGCAGCTACTTCAGTTCCATCTACCTCACGTAAATTATAGGTAAATAATGACCGACCATTCGTTAATACTTGCGTAGTAGCACCAGTTAGACCTTGACCAAACAAATTACCCGCTTGAAGATCTGGACCCGTATATTCTGTCAATTCATTTCTGTTGTAGGCGATGTTAAAGTTTGCATTCCATATAAGAATGTCAGAGCGCACAATGTCATAATCTATGGCAAGTTCTAAACCTTCATTGATAAGTACGGCGTCAATATTGTCAAAAACAAAAGGCTGAATTGCCGGTTGAATTGACGGTGAATTTAACAAGAGATCTCTCGTCTCTTTCCGGTAGAAATCAAAGCTACCTGATAAGCGGTCATTTTTAAAACCAAAATCGATTCCAAAACCAAATTGCGTCGTTTCTTCCCATCTAAGATCTGGTTGTGCATCTGCGACAGCAACATTGGCTGGTGCAGTAAGTTGTGAATTTTGCGTAATACCTAAAGTATTCCATCTCGTTCTGTTTACAAAACTGCCATAACCGAGCCCATCTTGATTACCTGTAAGACCCCAGTTTAATCTCATTTTTAGTGTAGAAAACATATCTTCACTAATAAAATCTTCCTGATTTAACTTCCAAGCAAAAGCAGCGGAAGGAAAATACCCGTATTGATTCTCAGGTCCAAACCTTGAAGATCCATCTGCTCTAAGTGTCGCAGTAAATAAATATTTATCCTGTATCGAATAGTTTACACGTCCAAAAAAGGATTGTAATTCATCTGTATTGTCAAAAGTATCAACCGAAAGCGCATCAATAGGTATACTCGGCAAACCTGCAGTTGATTGGTTAAGGGAAGGAAACAAATTAAGTATTCTAAATTCATCTGCTGTACCACCTTCAAAAGTTCCTATACCATAGGCCTGATAATTTCTAGCGAGATTTCTAGTATTACTGTATGCCGTCTCAGTGATAGCTCTTATATCACTCAAGCTACTAGAATTATACCCTTGGCCCAGAATATTTTGCCCGTTTCTATTAAAATCTTGGTATGAGAAACCCACAAGGGCATCTAACCTAGAATTTTCAAACTCTTTCTTATAATTTACTGTAAATTCTAACAGTTGGCTCTGTGTATCTAAATTACTAATCGCGGCGCGACCGTTGCCTATTGCACCATTATCTACAGCAAGAATTTGTGGGCCTAAAACTTGACCTCTTTCAGAAGTAGAATTGTCTAATCCCAAAGTCAATTTTGCAGAAAACTCATTTGTGATTTCATAATCTAAAGATAAATTACCCAAAAATCTGTTGGTGTTTGTATTGTCATCATAATATTCCAGAAGGTTGGCCGGATTTCTATCTGGGGCCGTATCAAAATCTGGATTATTAGTTAAGGTCGGGTTTGAGTAATAAGCAGCGGCCAATAAATCCCCTGTACTACCTGAATTCCTACTTATAAACGGTACTTGGTCATTTATTCTAGAAAACGTTCCTTGAAAAGAAACTTTTAATTTGTCCTTTAGAAAACGATGGTTTGCATTTACTCTAGCTGTAATACGCTCCAACTGCGTGTCTTCTATAATACCTAGTTGATCTGAATAGTTTACGGTTGCTCTTACATTTCCTTTTCCATAACTCCTAGAGTACGATAAGTTCGTATCTGTTGATACGACAGTTCTAAATATAAAATCTTGCCAGTCAATAGCACCACCAAGATCTGCACCACCTCTTTGAACAAACTCATCCGTAGATAAAAGGTCAAACCTATTCCTAGTTTCAGACATAGTTACATTAGAGGAAAAATTAAATTGCCCTTCTGTGCCTGCAGATCTTCCTGATTTGGTGGTAATAATTACTACCCCATTCGCTCCTCTAGACCCATAAATAGCAGTAGAAGAAGCATCTTTTAAAATACTCATACTTTCTATATCATTCGGATTCAAGAAGTTCAATGGATTTCTAGAACCACTAGACCCTACACCAATGTCAGCTCCCGATGCAGAAACACTTTCATTTGAAACTGGTACACCATCAATAACAAATAAAGGACTGTTATTTGCTCTAGCAGAGCCTGTTCCTCTAATTCGCACTACAATTCCCGCACCTGGCTCACCACTTGACTGTGTAATTTGAACACCGGCAGATTTACCTTGGATTAACTGTTCAGGAGAACTAATAGCACCTTGATTAAAATCTTTTGCTGAAACTGTGGAGACAGCACCTGTTGCATCTTTAACTGTTGTAGTACCGTAGCCAATAACTACGATCTCATCTAATTTAGAAGCATCTTCAAGTAGTGTTATATCGAGGACAAGTTGTCCAGAATAAATCACCTCCTGTGTTTTATAGCCTAAGTAACTAAATACAATAATATCGTCAATAGACACGTCATTAAGCGTGTAACTACCATCCATGTCAGTTTGAACACCATTATTTGTGCCTTTAACCGATATATTAACTCCCGGTAATGTATCGACCTTATCGTTAACAGTACCTGAAATGCTTTGAGAGTGAAGTAATCCTCCTAAGAAAAGGAACATAACACAAATAATTTTCGTTAATAAATTTTGTTTCATAATTAAATTAATTAGTTAGGGTTTAGAGAATTATAAAACAAACATAATATATTTAACAGATTTATCAAAACTTTTTGAAAAAATAACGATAAGGTTTTCGTAAAATCCATATAAACCCCTAAATTATAGATATATCAAATTAAATAATAGGTTATATGTGAAAAATTGTAAGTCTTTTATGAATATATATAAAATAATTTATGTTGCCAATCTCATATTTTGGTTTTCAGAAGTATGAATACCGTTGCAAGGTAAAATGTAATAAATAGAGTTTTAAATCAGCTTAATCATATGTATAGGGTCATTAAGTCTTATTTTTAATATATGAAACTACAGAAACAGCCTACATTAGCAGACACGATTTGTGATTTGCAATCAAAGAAGATAAAAAGGCAAAAGGTGTAGTTATCGGTGATAAAATTAAGGACACTGGTGTTAAGGCTATAAAATAAATTTAAGCTAAAGGCATTGCTATCGTTATGTAGACAGAAGATAATCAAGACACTGCTCAAACATTAGGATTTGGAATTCATCTCACCAACTTTAAAGCCAGTATGTTACCAGAAGATAAATTGAAAAAAGTTAAAGCGCTACAAGACCAAGGCAAAGAAGGTGCTGTGTCAGGTGATGGTTTAAATGATGCTTCAGCATTAGCTAATATTGCGATAAGTAAAGAACGGATATACTATAACGATTGACTAGAAAAAATAAAAGCCTAAACAAATGCTTTTATTTAGGCTCCAGAAGTCCGTTCCGTATGTATTTGCTAAATTTGAACTTTAGAGCAACAATCCATAAATTTTGGACATATACTTTATGTGCAAACCAAGCTATTCTAAGCTTGGATTAACTATAAAATTAAAACAGAATGAATACGACTAGAACGATTAATCTAAAAAGCAGACCCAAAGGGACCCCCAACTTATCAGATTTCGATTTTACTACTTCAGAAGTAAAAGAACTACAGAAAGGAGAAGTGTTACTTCAGACAACCTATGTTTCTGTAGATCCCTATTTAAGAGGGAGAATGAGCGATGCCAAGTCTTATATTGAACCTTTTGAGCTCAATAAACCGATTGTTTCTGGGGTTATTGCTAAAATCATAGACTCCAAGAGTGATAATTTTAGTGTCGGTGATTTCGTCTCTGGGGTTTTAGAGTGGAAAGAAACTCAAGTCGCCAAAGAAGATAGTTTAAAAAAAGTAGATCCTAGCAAAGCTCCGCTTTCTGCTTATTTAGGTATTTTGGGAATGACAGGATTGACGGCTTACCTTGGACTTACAGAGATAGGAAAACCGAAAGAAGGAGAGACTCTGGTCGTATCTGGCGCCGCAGGAGCGGTTGGAAGCATCGTAGGACAAATTGGAAAAATCCTCGGCTTACACGTCGTAGGAATTGCTGGAAGTGACGAAAAGGTGGATATGATTAAATCTGACTTTGGTTTTGATAAAGGCATCAATTACAATACCACCGAAAACATGACTCAAGCCATCGCAAAAGCTTGTCCTAATGGAGTAGATGTTTATTTTGATAACGTTGGAGGTGAGATCTCGGAGGCGGTCCTCTTTAAGATTAATAAATTTTCAAGAACAGTTAATTGTGGAGCCATCTCTGTCTACAATAACACAGAGTTGCCAAAAAGCACTAGTGTTCAACCTTTTCTAATTAAGAATAGCTCTTTGATGCAAGGCTTTGTTATCTTCGATTATGCAGATAAACATCCTGCTGGAATTAAGCAATTAGCGAAGTGGTTGCAAGAAGGTAAGCTCGAGTATACCGAAACGATTCAAGAAGGATTTGAAACTATACCACAAGCCTTTTTGGACCTTTTCGAAGGGAAAAATAAAGGGAAAATGGTGGTGAAACTTTAAACCATACTGTCAACAAGTTTAAAATGAATCGTGTATAAAAATAGACCTTCATCAATGTGATGAAATCAAGAACGTTAATGAATAAAATAATTTTGATCAATAATACCAAATTAGACCTATAATGACGCAATAAATCGTTTCTTTTTCGCCTGCTTTTCATCAAAAATAATTACCGTAGCTAAGGCTATGCTAATTATTTTTGATTTCAATCAATCAAAAAATAATTCAATTTATTCATACGGCATTATAAATATAATTTGGTATAAAAAGAGCCTCGGAAATCGAGGCTCTTTTTGGTAGTGTTGGATTGTTTTTAAAAACATTTTAAATAAAACTTTAAGTACAGCTGATTTTGAGTCGGTTAATAGGATTGATAAAAAAGTATAATATTGAACAAAAAAACATACTACTACCAGAGGCGATTTGTACCAATTTATACTATTAAAATACCCAGATTCCTATTTGGGATGAAAAAAGAAAACACTTATTAAGCATAAAAAAGGATTCACTTTTTATGCTTCCAGCTAAACCCTTTTAGCATCAAAGCAGCTCTTAAGATGTCTTTCTGACTTACAATACCTATAATTCTATCATTTTCTACCACAGGGAAACGGCGTCTTTTAGATTTTAAGAAGAGGTTTGCAGCATCAAACAGACTGACGTCTGGAGAAATGGTATTCACTTCTTTAGACATGTATTTTTCAACACTCACATCTTCCATCGGCATATTGTAATATCGACTTTCAGAAATTTGCTTAACGCAATCGCCTTCAGAAATAATTCCTATAACGCGCTTTTGGTCATCAACAACGGGACCACCAGAAACTCTAAACTTTATGAGTATCTCTACCACTTCGATAATACTTTGAGCTTTATTGAAAAGTATCATGTTTTGAGACATACAGTCTCTAACTGTTATTTTTTCTGCTTGTTTATTAACCTCTCCAACTTGTTGACCTTGAAAACTTTTAATGCCCATGATATATAATTTAATATTAAATTAATCATAAATATGACAATACAGCAATTTAAAAGGTTAAAAAAAATTAATAATATAAAATATATTCTGTTTTTTTATGGATTTTAGAGTGTTCGTTTCAATTAAACAAGAGTTTCCTAATACTTTTTAGCAAAAA
The DNA here is from genome assembly GCF_000153485.2 of Psychroflexus torquis ATCC 700755. Taxonomy (NCBI): domain Bacteria; kingdom Pseudomonadati; phylum Bacteroidota; class Flavobacteriia; order Flavobacteriales; family Flavobacteriaceae; genus Psychroflexus; species Psychroflexus torquis. The sequence continues at coordinate 1,398,691 of NC_018721.1, forward strand.
TATTATTTCATACCGGGTTGTTTAATTTCATAACCTGTTTTGTCTTTGTTTTGTTTTACCATTTTTTTGACATCTTTAAGTAATTGTTGGGCATCATAAATGATTCCATCCTTAATGGTGTATTTTACACCTCCCACTCTAGTCACTTCGTTATCTTCTGTTAATTTGATGGTACCAGTTCCATAGAGAACCTTTAAGTTTTCCAATGGATTTTCTTCTACGATAACAAAATCGGCTAATTTACCAATTTCAACTGATCCAATTTTATCTTCCATACCCAAAGCTTCAGCTCCATTTAGTGTAGCAGACATCATGACTTCCAATGGATGAAAACCAGCTTCTCTAAGTAATTCCAATTCGCGGATATAAGCGAATCCATAAAGTTGAAAAATAAAACCAGAATCGGATCCAGCGGTCACTCTTCCTCCCCTGTTTTTATATTCGTTCACAAAAGTCATCCATAATTGATAGTTTTTTCTCCAGTCCGTTTCTTGTTCTGTTCCCCAAGAATGCCAGTAAGACCCATGCGATATTTTACTAGGTTGGTAGAATTCCCAAAGCGATGGCATGGTATAGTCTTCGTGCCATTCTGCACGTCTGGTTCGCATTAAGTCACGACTCGCTTCATAAATATTAAAGGTAGGATCTATGGTAAAATCAAGCTCAATCAATTCGTTCATCACTTCATTCCACCTCTCAGAATAAGGTGGTGCAGCCTGTTCCCATAATTTTCCAGCTTCAGAAAATCGATCCTGCTCATTGTTATAATTATAGTCTAATTTGTAATGCTGAACGGTTCTATCGGTAAATAGGGCTTCTGGTAGTCCATACCAATGTTCCATACTCGTCAACCCTGCTCTGGCAGAATTTATTACATTCCACCTGGCGACGTCCATTTGAGCATGGTGCATAGCAGAACGCAAGCCCAGACTTTTATTTTCCTCTAAAGCGGCTTGCATGATTTCTGGCTTTGCTCCAAAAAATTTAATGCCATCAGCACCTTTCTCAGCGTTATCCTGAACCCATTCCTTAGCTGCTTCAACTGAACTTATCTTTGATTTACTGCCCTGACCGAAAGCGGTATATGCTAAAATTCTTGGAGCTGTTATTTTATTTTTGGCAGATTTTGCTTTGTGTTCCAGCACCCAGTCCAACCCATTACCAGCCGAAGGATCTCGTATGGTCGTTACCCCATGACCCATCCATAATTTGAAAACATATTCTGCAGTAACACCTTGGGCTTCTCCTCCAATATGTCCGTGCATATCTATAAAACCAGGCATGAGATACATACCAGAAGCATCCAATTCCTTTCCGCCAGGTTTAAGTTTTGGTCTATTGCTATCCTGTATTTCTACACCAGGATATCCCACTGTTTTAATTTCCGCAATTTTATTCTCTTCCACAACAATATCTACTGGTCCTAATGGAGGCGCCCCATTTCCGTTGATTAATGTGACTCCCCGAATAATCAATTGCGACCAAGGTCCTTCGCCTTCAGTTCTTTCTGGAGCACTTTCAATTTGTGCCCAAGCTGTGAGCTGAATACATAAAACAAATACCGATAGTAATAGCTTTTTCATAATTTTCATTTTCAAAAAAATGTAAGGTAAGAAAGTTTGTCAAGAAGGACTCAACTTTCAATAAGCTTGTTTTTTAGTTTGTACTGTTTGTTTTCTGTTGAATTTGTAACTGCCCTAGTTTTTGCTTTAATACCAAATTAGACCTATAATGAAGCAATAAATCGTTTTACCGATACGAATTCGGCACAGGCTTTTTTCGCCTGCTTTTCATCAAAAATAATTACCGTAGCTAAGGCTATGCTAGTTATTTTTGATTTCAATCAATCAATCAAAAAATAATTCAATTTATTCATACGGCATTATAAATATAATTTGGCATAAGACAAATTTTAAGATTTTTAAGTTAAGTTAGGAGGTTTAGTTAAGGCTTAAAGTTAACTTTGCAAAGTATTGAAAAGAAGAATAAAAACGAATGGCGAAAAGAAAAAAAGAATCTGACCTTCCTAAGGTTAAACTCAATAAACAAAATCTCAAAAAATCTCTCCGTTTATTTTCTTACATCGGTCCACACAAGTGGAAGTTGATTGTAGGAATAATTTTCCTTGCTTTTACTGGGGTTACGGCGTTGCTGTTTCCTAAGCTTATGGGAGATTTAATTGAGACTGCAGATTTCACTTCAGAGGATATCAATAGAATGGGACTTATCCTTTTAGGGCTGTTTACAGCCCAGGCTATTTTTTCTTTCTTTCGTGTCGTTCTTTTTGTGGATGTAACCGAAAATATGCTTTCTGCCATACGCCAAGACACCTACAACACCTTGGTCAAAATGCCGATGCAGTTTTTTTCTTCCAGACGTGTTAGTGAACTCAATAGCCGAGTGGCTGCAGATATTTCCCAAATACAAGACACTTTTACTACAGGAATCGCAGAATTTTTAAGGCAAATGATCATTGTGATTGGGGGTATTTCAGCCTTATTTTTTACTTCGGTAAAGCTCTCTTTATTGATGTTGGCTACCATTCCTATTTTCGCAATCGTAGCTGTGATTTTTGGAAAATTTATAAAAAAATTATCTAAAGAAGCTCAAGATAAAGTAGCCGACTCCAATACAATTGTTGGGGAAAGCTTGCAAGGAATTGCCAATGTGAAAGCATTTACTAACGAAGCTTTTGAGATGTTGAGGTATAAATTTGCTGTCAACGATATCAAGAAAATCGCTATCAAGGGGGGTCTTGCTCGTGGAGCGTTCTCCTCGTTTATTATATTTTGCATTTTTGGAGCCATCGTCCTTTTGGTCTGGTATGCCGTAAAGCTTCAAAACATTGGAGAACTCACCCAATCCGAATTGATCACTTTTATACTTTATACTATTTTTGTAGGAGCATCTATAGGAGGTTTACCTATACAGTATGCTCAAATTCAAAAAGCAATTGGCGCTACAGAACGCGTATTTGATATTATAGATGAAGAACCAGAAGTAATTGAAGAAAACCAGTCACCAAAGCTAATTAAAGGTGAATTGAGTTTCGAAAATCTTAAGTTCTCCTACCCTACACGTCAAGAAATAACAGTTTTAAAAAGCATCAATTTTAAAGCCAAACAGGGAGAGTCCATAGCTATTGTTGGGCCTAGTGGTGCAGGAAAATCGACTATTGCTTCTCTTATTTTGAGATTCTACGAACCTCAAGAAGGTCAAATGCTATTGGATGGTATTCCAGCTTCCAACTTTACGTTGCACGATTTACGAAGTCAAATGGCGATTGTACCTCAAGATATTTTATTATTTGGAGGAAGTATAAAGGAAAACATAGCTTATGGTAAGCCAGAGGCTACTAACGAAGAAATTATGGAAGCTGCCAAAAAAGCAAATGCTCATGATTTTATTATGTCATTTCCCGAACAGTATGAAACTATTGTTGGAGAAAGAGGTGTTCAGCTTTCTGGTGGACAGCGTCAACGAGTCGCCATAGCTCGGGCAGTTCTTAAAAACCCTGTCATTTTGATTTTGGACGAAGCGACGAGTTCTTTGGATTCTGAGTCTGAAAGGCTTGTACAGGATGCTTTAGAAAAACTCATGGTAGGTAGAACCTCTTTTGTTATCGCTCATCGACTTTCTACCATCAAAAATGCGGACCAAATCTTGGTCCTAGAGAACGGAGAAATTATTGAAAAAGGAACACATCTGGATTTAATAGAAAAAGAAAACGGACTCTACCATAAGCTGATTCAGTTGCAGATGGAACTGAATTAATTTAAGGGTAACTGACTTTAATTATAACAGAAAAATCAAAAGCATATTTACCCATCTTCACTGTAATTTTCATACTTTTGAGGCTTAATTTTTTTAAAGTTAGAATATGTCACCACTCAAAACATCGTTTCCAAAGGACAAAATGAAAATAGTTCTTTTGGAAAACATCAGTCAATCTGCTGTAGATAGCTTTAAAAAAGCGGGTTATACACAAATAGAACAGCATACAGGTGCTTTATCTGGGGAACAACTGGATACCGTTTTAAAAGAGGCTAAGGTGGTTTGTGTGAGATCCAAGACTCAATTGACGGAGGAAGTCATTACAAAAGCCAAAAAACTCGTGGCAATAGGTTGTTTTTGTATAGGCACTAACCAAGTAGACCTTGAAGCGGCCAATAAAGCTGGTGTTTGTGTCTTTAATGCTCCGTTTAGCAATACGCGCTCTGTAGCAGAATTGGTAATTGCATCTGCTATTATGCTTATTAGAAAAATTCCAGATAAAAACAGAGCTGCTCATGCTGGAGAATGGGACAAAGATTCTACCAATGCACATGAAATTAGAGGGAAACGCCTAGGGGTCGTAGGCTATGGCCACATTGGGTCTCAAGTTTCTATCTTAGCAGAAGCTATGGGATTACGCGTATTTTATTATGATGTTGAAAACAAGTTGCCACTTGGAAATGCTGAAGAAATAAGCGACTTAAAGTCTCTAATAGAACATTGCGATATCATCACCCTTCATGTTCCTGGAACAAAACAGACTCAAAATTTATTTGATAAACAGGTGCTAAATTGGTTTCAAAAAGGGCAATTATTAGTCAACATGAGTCGAGGCGATGTCGTTGATATTTCAGCTTTAAAAGAGGCTTTAGAGGAAAAACGCATTAGCGGTGCAGCAGTAGATGTGTTCCCAGAAGAACCTAAGAATAAAGATGAAAAGTTTTCCTCTCCCTTACAAAATATCTCTAATGTCATTTTAACGCCACATATTGGTGGATCTACGGAAGAAGCACAATGGAATATCGGCTTAGATGTTTCATCCAAATTGATAAAGTATATAGAGAATGGAGCAAGTCTTGGTAGCAAGTCTATCCCAGAATTATCATTGCCAAAAATAGAAGATACACATAGGATTTTGCATATTCATAAAAATGTCTCTGGTGTTCTTTCGGAAATAAACTCTAAAATTTCAAAACTAGACGTCAACATTTTAGGACAGTATTTAAGCACTAATCTTGAAGTTGGCTATGTGGTTCTTGATATTTCCAAAAGCGACTCTCTGGACACCTTAAAAGAATTTAAAAGAATAGACCACACCATTAAAGTGAGAATCCTTTACTAGGATATTAATGTGATGCTTTAAAATTGACTATTTTCTTCTGAAAGCATTGTTTAATAATTTTAGAATTGATTTTTTCTTTAGCCAATCGGTCTGATACCAAAAAGATTCAGATTTATTAAAGCACCTTTTGAAGTCTATAAGACACTATCTTGTTTTAAACCATCCGGTAATACTTAGGCGTAAATCATTCAATACAGGTCTTACTTCATGCTCTAAAAGTTGACTTTCAAAAATAACTACTCTTCCTGGTAGAGGATGAATAATCACCTCATCAGAATTCTCTGGATAAATGACAAGCTCTCCTCCGTTGGTCTTGTTCCACGAGTCATCATTAAGGTAACAAACCATAGATAATTTTCGTCTATCATCGTTTTGAAATGTATCCAAATGCCTTTTGTAAAAAGTGCCTACAGGATACACCGCATAATGGAACTCTTGGTGCAGGATTCCCATAAAACACGTCATATTTAAATAGTTCTTGAAGGTATTAAAGGCTTCAAAAAAAAGATGTTCTGCAGAATCGGCTTGTTGCTCATCGATCCATTGAATATAATCTCCTCGAATAGCTTTGCTGATGGATTCATTTACTTTATTTCCAATCGCTGCTTTTTTTAGTTCACTATGGTTATGCAGCGTTTTAAGTCGCTCCCTCAAGCTATCGACAAGCTTAAGCTCAAAGAAATTATCACATATGGAATAGTTTTGCTTTATCAAGTCAGAAATTAGTTGTTCAAAAAGAGGATTTTCTTTAAAAGAAAGATCTTCAGTAAGAAGAGTATGAGCCATTAAAAAGGAGTTAGACCAAATTAAATTTATAATGTCGTACGACTAAATTGAATTATTTTTTTGATTGATTGAAATTAAAAATAATTAGCATATCCTAAGTTACGGTAATTATTTTTGATAAAAAGCAGGCAAAAAAGAAACGATTTATGGCGACATTATAGGTTTAAATTGGTATTAGTCTATCGGTGTAAAATTAGCAGAAAAGGGGGTCACTTGTTGTTTATATTTTTAGACCCAATTCCCCTAGTAAATTTCTTAAATCTATTATATTTGCGGTAATTTATTAGACCATGGCAAAAATCAGAATTACCAAGCAATTTACTTTTGAAACCGCTCATGCTTTGTATGGCTATGATGGCAAATGCAGAAATATTCACGGTCATAGTTATAAACTGGATGTAACCGTTATCGGAGAACCTATCACAGATATGGATAATGTAAAATGCGGGATGGTCATAGACTTTGGAGATTTAAAATACATTGTAAAATCTCAAGTGGTCGATAAAATGGACCATGCTATCATTCTTAATAAAGAAACACCACATATAGAGCTAGCGCAAACTTTAAAATCCTCTGGTCATGATGTTATTCTTGTAGATTATCAACCCACAAGTGAAAATATGGTGATAGATTTTGCTAAAAGCATACAGAGTAAATTAGATCCAACAATTAAATTACACTCTTTAAAACTTAGAGAAACAGGGACGGCATTTGCGGAATGGTTTGCCAGTGATAATGTTTAGAAATCAATTTCAAATTCTGTAGTCTCTTTATTTTCTCCCTCTCCATTTTCGAGTTCATCGGTATCTTCATCACAATCGATCTGGATATTTAAGTTATCAGGCCTTTCAAATTCATCTCTAGAGATGTCCAAAGTACCGTCATTATAGATGTCTGTCATGTACATTCCCCAAATAGGTAAAGCTAGAGTTGCCCCTTGTCCATAAGTAATTGTCGGGAACCTTACACTTCTATCTTCGCCTCCTACCCAAACTCCAGTCGCTAAATTTGGTACCATACCAATAAACCAACCATCGCTTTGATTCTGAGTCGTTCCCGTTTTACCAGCAATATCATTTTCTAGAGCATAAGGATAGCCAGTAACTGCTCTTTTATAAAGTTCAGTTCCCTTGGCATAATCTGAATTGGTTCTTAACCTTCGTCCAGAACCAAACCGAGTGACACCTTCCAAAAGTTTAATGGTCACAAAAGCAGATTCTTCGCTTAAGACATCACTACTTTGTGGCTGATGTTGATATAGAATAGTTTCATTTTTATCCTCTATACGTTGGATGGCATAAGGTTTTACATGAACCCCTTTATTGGCAAAAGTGCTGTAGGCAGAGACCATATCATAAACACTTATATCTGGGGTGCCCAAAGCTATAGCTGCTACAGGAAGTATATTTGAGGTATCAACACCTAATTTATCAATGAGGTTGATGACACTTTCAGGACCTGTTTTATTAATAACACGAGCCGTAATGGTGTTTATAGACTCCGCCAAAGCTTGTTTAAGGGTTTTCATCCCCCCGTATTCCCCGCCACCGCTGTTGTCTGGCGTCCAATCTTCGGTAACACCGTGTCGTCCTTTTGGTATTGTAAAAGGTGTATTTGGAAATTCATCACAGGGTGATAAGTGCAATTGATCTATGGCAGTTGCATAGACAAAAGGTTTAAAGGTAGACCCTACTTGACGCTTCGCTTGTTTAACATGCTCATATTTAAAAAATTTATAGTTAACGCCTCCTACCCAGGCTTTTATTTCTCCTGTTTGTGGAGTCATAGACATCATACCCGTGTTCAAAAAGGATTTGTAATACCTTATGGAATCTTTGGGAGTCATTAGAGTATCAATAGGGCCTTCCCAAGAAAATAAACGCATCTCTCGTTTTCTATTAAAAGTCGCCATGATGGAATCTTTATCAATTCCTTTTCTACGCATGGTTTTATAGCGATCAGAATTTTTGATTCCTTTATTAAGGATACTCTCAATTTCTGAAGGACTTATGCTTCTGAAGGGAGCTGTTTTGTTCTCTTTATTTTGAGCGTCAAACTCTTTTTGAAGATTCTTGAGGTGCTTTTCTACGGCAGTTTCAGCATAACCCTGCATTTTGAAATCCAAAGTCGTATAGATCTTCAGACCATCTCTATACATACTGTAAGAACTTCCGTCTGGTTTTGGATTGTCATCAATCCAGTCTTTCATGAACTCTTGGACATACGCTCTAAAGTATGTGGCCATCCCGTCATCGTGCTGTTCTGGAGAAAAGTATGTTCCCAATGGAAGTTTTTGCAAAGAATCTTTAACTATCGTGGTTAAAAATCCGTTTTTTTCCATTTGTTTTAGAACTTGATTTCGTCGTTCTATAGAATTCTTTTTAAACTGATCTTTAACTGGATTATAGAGGATCGGATTTTTCAGCATAGCTACCAATGTAGCAGACTCTTCAATCGTTAACTCTATTGGCTCTTTAGAAAAATAAATTCTAGAGGCTGAACGGATTCCCACCGCTTGATATAAAAAATCAAACTTATTGAGGTACATCGTGATAATTTCGTTTTTAGCATACTGCTCTTCTAGTCTTACCGCAATAACCCATTCCTTTACCTTTTGTATAATTCTATTGAAGGTTCCACTTTTATTAGGATCTGTAAACAAAAGCTTGGACAGTTGCTGGGTAATGGTACTCGCCCCGCCTTTTGAGCCCAGATAAATAGCAGCTCTTAGCGTTCCACGAGCATCTATACCTGAATGACTGTAGAATCTTTCGTCTTCGGTAGAGACTAAAGCGTTGACAAGGTGATCTGGAAGATCCCCATAATTGATGGGCGTCCTATTTTCCTTAAAATACTTTCCTAGAGTTTCTCCATCTATGGATATAACCTCTGTAGCTAAATTGGTTTCTGGATTTTCCAGCTCTTCAAAGGTGGGCATGGTTCCCAAAGCTCCCCAACTGGCTAATAAAAAGATTAAAGCAATTCCTAAAACACCAAATAGAAATAAAATCCAGAATCCTAAAATATACTTTTTGAAACTTGTTTTTGATGATGTGTTCTCTCCCATATTTTTTTTGAAAGAATTAATTTTCTTGTTTTGGTATGGTTTCTATATGGATTCCAAAATCCATGATTCCTTTTAAGGTATCTAAGGCTTCAACCTTTCCAAATTTTCTCATGACTTGGTTAATCTTTACGATGTAAGTCCCTTGCTCTGAAAAAGTAACACCCGCTTTGTACCACAATTTACTTTCTTTAACGCTTCCAAACCCCTCACCCATTAACTTACCGTTTGGGTAAGCCATTTTATATTCTAGCGTATCTCCAATTTGCATTCCATTAGGAAATTGAATATTAGCAATGAGAAATAGATTATCAAATTCATAGTCTTGGTTTACCCTTGTGTTAAAAAACAAATGGTAAGGATTAACAGTATCTGGCGCTTCAAATGAATATTCCAAAGTATCTGTGTTTTTCCATCCATTAGAAAAACTCCTGTAGTCTGAAAACGCCAGCTGGTCATCACACCCTAAAAAGCTAAAACAAAGAATAAAAAGAAGTAATAAATTACGAGTTAGCATTATTTCTTTTAGACTTCTTGTGTTTACTAGATTTTCTTTTGTTGCGAGGATTTTGTTGTTTTGGTTTATCAAAACGAGTTAAACTATCTTGACCTACAGTATTCTCAAATGCTGTCTTTTCTGGAACAATTTCGCTGGTAAATTCTTCTAAACTAGCTACCGGGCTTTTATCGCGTTGAGCTTTCAAAATAATCTTTATCGCATCAGTATCTAGCTCTATCCAGTTGTTGTACTCTTTCTCATAAGCATACCAAAGCTTCCCTTTAAAAATATCTATTTTTTGACAAACGGCATCGCCCTTTTGAGTGGTTAATTTTTGATCTTGTCTTGGGAAGTCCTTCAACGCTTCAAGATAAGTATCCAATTCGTAGTTAAGACAACATTTCAATTTCCCACACTGCCCAGCTAGCTTTAAGGGATTAAGAGAGAGTTGTTGATACCTAGCTGCGGAAGTTTTTACAGTTCTAAAATCTGTTAACCAAGTTGAACAACACAACTCACGACCACAAGAACCTATACCTCCAAGCCTAGCAGCCTCTTGTCTAAAGCCAATTTGGCGCATTTCTATTCTTGTCTTGAACTCGTAAGCAAATTCCTTGATGAGTTGTCTAAAATCTACACGTTCCTCTGCTGTATAGTAAAACACGGCTTTGGAGCCATCTCCTTGAAATTCAATATCGCTTATTTTCATTTTAAGCTTCAATCGAATTGCAATTTGCCTGGCTTTTACCTTCATGGCATCTTCCCGCTCTCTTGCAATTTGCCAAACATCAATATCCTTTTGAGAAGCTTTCCTATAAATTTTAGGGATTTCGTCGGACTCAGAGTCTATTTTTTTCTTTTTCATCTGCACTCTTACAAGTTCACCTGTAAGGGTAACGATACCTATATCATGACCTGGGGAAGATTCAGTAGCTACAATATCTCCTATGGAAAACGTTAACTTTTTAGTGTTTCTAAAAAACTCTTTTCTGCTATTTTTAAATCTTACCTCTGCGCAATCGAAAGCTTCTTGACCTCTAGGAAGTTCTACATCCGATAACCAATCAAAAACTGTAAGTTTATTACATCCATCTGTTCCGCAAGTTCCGTTGTTTTGACAGCCTTTAGGTTGGCCATCTTTTCCGGTCGAGCAACTGGTACATCCCATAAATTATATATATTGAAGCGTTCTTAAGTTAGAACGCTGAAGATTAAAATTTCGTATTTAGAAACAAATATACCAAATAATTACTAGAGCTCTTCTATTAACTCTTTGGAGTTATAATATTGAATTTGATAGTACCAAACTTAAGTTTTTTCGATCTTTGCAAAAAAACTATAGACTTGAAATACCCTATATACATCAATGGTTTTAGCGCAATATCTGCTTTAGGCCACGATCAGCATACAATTAATAAAAAATATGAAAATGCATCTACTCATTTTTCAACACTTAAATTGAATTCATCTTCCGTGATGGCTGCAGCTCTTCCCTCAGATTCACTTGAGGAATTGATCAAACTATCTCAAGAAAATCCAAAATATAAAGACTTAGATAAGTCGGTGTTAATGGCACTATATACAGCTAGACGAGCTATGTCTGGTCTTGACTTCAAAGCTGAATCTACAGGAATCAATATTGGCTCTTCAAGAGGAGCAACAAGCTTATTTGAAAAATATCACAAAGCATTCCTTCAAGGTGAGCCCTTGTCTCCACTGTCTTCGCCTACTACTACTTTAGGAAATATCTCCTCATGGGTAGCTCAGGATTTGGGCGTCGATGGCCCAAACATAAGCCATTCGATTACCTGTTCTACAGCCTTGCATGCGATGCTTAATGCGAAAGCATGGTTGGAAGCAGGGATGAGCGACTTGTTTCTTGTAGGAGGAGCGGAAGCTCCACTTACAGAATTTACAATTGCCCAAATGCAAGCTTTAAAATTATACTCCAGACTAGATACATCAAAGCCTTGTGAAAGTTTAAAAATGGATAAAATCCAAAACTCTCTAGTCCTCGGGGAAGGATCGGCCTCCGCTGTTATGTCTCGATCTAGTGAAAAAGCCATTGCTGAAATCACTGGATTTGGATATGCTACAGAACAAATTAGACATAATATTTCTATTTCTTCTGACGCTCAATGCTTTCAGAAGTCTATGAAAATGGCTTTAAATGAAGCAGAGCGTTTAGAAGTTGATGCTATCGTTCTTCATGCGCCTGGAACTGTAAAGGGAGACCAAGCAGAATTAGCTGCTATCGAAAAAAGCTTTACTGAAACGCCTTTATTAACGACCAATAAATGGAAGCTAGGCCATACGTTTGGTGCCTCTGGTATGCTTAGTATTGAAATGGCCCTACAAATGCTTAGCCACGGAAAGTTCTATGAAAATCCCTTTTATAAGCAACAAAACTCCTCCAAACTTGTTAAATCTGTTTTGGTAAACGCTGTTGGTTTTGGTGGAAATGCGGTGAGCATTTTATTGGAGAAGCCTAAACATCAGAAATAAATTTGACTCAAACTTCATTCAAAATAGAATATGCTCAGAGTTTTTTCTATTTTTGAATCATCAAATTTACTACCATGACAAGAAACGATTGGACCAAAGAAGAAATATTAGCAATTTACAATAAGCCTTTGATGGAATTGCTTTACGAAGCAGCAACTGTACATAGAATACATCATGATCCTAACAAGGTTCAAGTTTCTACTTTGCTTTCTATTAAAACTGGGGGTTGCCCAGAAGATTGCGGATATTGTCCTCAAGCGGCTAGATACCACACCGATATTGAAGGGAATGATTTAATGAGTGTTTCTCAAGTGAAAGCTCAAGCTCTAAGAGCAAAGTCTTCAGGAAGCTCTAGAGTTTGTATGGGAGCAGCTTGGAGAAATGTAAAAGATGGTAAAGAGTTTGATAACGTTTTGGAAATGGTAAGAACCATCAATAAACTGGATATGGAAGTTTGCTGTACCTTAGGTATGGTGACAGAAAACCAAGCCAAACGTTTAGCTGAAGCAGGACTTTATGCCTACAACCATAATCTGGATTCATCTGAAGAATATTATAAAGAGGTGATTTCTACACGCGGTTACCAAGACAGATTAGACACCATAAGCAATGTTCGTAAAAGCAAGGTTACGGTATGTAGTGGTGGGATTATAGGAATGGGAGAATCTCTTGAAGACAGGGCTGGCATGCTTGTAGCTCTAGCAACATTAAATCCGCAACCAGAATCTACACCTATCAATGCCTTAGTGCCTGTAGAAGGAACTCCTCTGGAAGAACAACAGAAAATATCTATTTGGGAAATGTTGCGTATGATAGCTACTACAAGAATTGTGATGCCAGAAACTCAGGTAAGGTTATCTGCTGGACGAACAGACATGAGTAGAGAAGGACAAGCCATGTGCTTTTTTGCAGGGGCTAATTCTATTTTTGCAGGAGATAAATTATTAACTACTCCAAATCCAAATGTGGATGACGACATGGAGATGTTTAAGTTATTGGGTCTAAAACCGCAGAAAGCTTTCGAGAAAAAGTCTCAACCTCAATCTGTTTCTGCCGAAGAGTCTAAATACAAACACTTAGGTGAAAAGCCAAAATGGTCTCGTCCAGGACACACCATAGAGCGTAACGTAGAAGCCAAAGCTAAATCAAAAACTAAGGTATAAGGACTTCACTTTTTATTGTAAAATGACAAAGCAAAAGCTTCATTTTGGTATCATTCCAGAATGAAGCTTATTTTTATTTATGATAGACTCCACAAAAAATCTAAACTTAGAACAGGTTGAAAGGATCAAAACAATTTCACCAAAAGACTTTGTCGAGAACTATGTTAAGCCTCAAAAGCCTTTAGTTATAGAACAACTTACTCACGACTGGAAGGCCTATCACAAGTGGTCACTAACCTACCTAAGCAGTGTAGCGGGTGAGGTAGATGTCCCTCTATACGATAGCAGGCCTGCTTCTGCCAAAGATAAATTCAATCAGGCACATGCTAAAATGAAACTCAAAGATTATGTAGATCTTTTGCAAAAAGGGCCAACAGATTTTAGAATTTTTCTTTTCAATTTAATTAAAGAAGTTCCTGAGCTTAAGCGTCATTTTACAATGCCAGATCTAGGATTGAAGTTTCTAGACCGACTTCCCTTTTTATTCTTTGGAGCCCAAAATACTTCTGTGTTTATGCATTACGATATAGACCTTGCAAACATCCTTCATATTCATTTTGAAGGGAAAAAGCGCTGTATTATCTATCCTCCTTCTCAAACAAAATACTTATATAAAGTTCCTAACGCTCTTATAAGTCTCAATGAAATCGATTTTAATAACCCAGATTTAGATAAATTCCCAGCGCTTACTTTAGCCCAAGGTTATGAGGCTTATTTGGAGCATGGTGAAGCTCTATATATGCCTGGAGGCTATTGGCACAATATGACGTATCTCACCCCCGGATTTTCTATGAGTTTAAGAACCTTACCTAGAGGAACCAAAAATATAAGCAAAGCTCTTTACAACCTTGCAATCATGCGTGGGGTCGAAAATCTCATGCGCAGATTAAAAGGTGATAGGTGGATTAACTATAAAAATGAGTTTGCCTATAAGCGACAAAACAGGTATATGGAGAAAGAATTACACAGGAAGTAGGTCATTGATGACATCGTAAATCAATTCTGTTTCATAGCCTTTATAGGCAAGATGCTGAAAGATTTTTTGTCGTTTTTTATAAGCATTGCTTTCTTTGGTAATGCTTAATTTATGGTGGGCAAGGTCTCGCAAAGTCTTTACATAATCATCCTCATCAATTTCAGAAAGTCCAGCTTTTAAATTGTAAGCAGAAATAGCTCTAGATTTTAACTCTCGAGTAATTCGTATACGGCCGTATTTTTTTATTCTGAATTTACCTCTAGCATAGCTTCTAGCAAAGCGTTCTTCATTAAGAAAATCTTCTTCAAGTAGCTTTATAATAATGTGGCTTTTTGCATCCTCATACATGTCTAAGGCCTCCAGTTTTTTCTCAACTTCTTGGTGGCAACGGTCTTGATACACACAATAGTTCATCATCTTCAGTAAAGCTTCATCTACTGTAAGCGATTTTTTGGAATGAAAAGTGTTATTAGCCATGGTTTAAAAAGAGAATTGAGACTGCAAAAGTATAAAAACAAAAAACCCCGTACTCTATAATAGAGTACGGGGTTTTAAAATTTTTGATAATAACTAAACTTTGATAAGAGTGCCATCATGATCATAAAAATGATACTCTAAGTAATTGTAAGCATCTCGTGGTTGGATTTTAACCCACTTTTTGGAATCAAAAAACCACTTGCTTCTCGGAGAAGGGAAGCCCTTCATGAGATAGGCAGCAATAAAAGGATGCGCAGTAAGCGTAATTTTTTTAGTGCCTTTCTTTAAGATCTTTTGCAGATCTATATTAATTTTATTTACAATTACAATAGGAGCCTCTATTTCACCATCAGCATTGGGATCTTTTTCTCGAGTTTTGATGTTCATTTCTGGTCGAACTCGTTGCCTCGTGATTTGGATTAATCCGAATTTACTTGGGGGTAAAATTTTATGTTTGGCTCTATCGTCACTCATCTCATCTTTGAGATGTTCGTAAAGTTTTCTTCTGTTATCTGGGTTGTTCATGTCGATAAAATCCACGACTATGATTCCTCCCATGTCTCTTAATCTCAACTGACGTGCTATCTCTGTAGCACTTATCATGTTGACTTCGAGCGCTGTATCTTCTTGATTTTTGGCCTTATTACTTCTGTTTCCACTGTTAACGTCTATAACGTGCATAGCTTCTGTATGCTCAATGACTAGATAAGCTCCTTTTTTCATAGTTACGGTTTTCCCAAAAGACGTTTTTATTTGTCTTTCGATGCCGTATTTTTCAAAAATTGGAACTTTAGAGTCATAATTGGAAACTATAGATTCTTTATCTGGAGAAATTTTTCCGACATAATCTTTTATCTGTGTGTAAATAACATCATCGTCTATACAAATTGAGGTAAACGAATCGTTGAAAATATCTCTTAATATTGATGAAGCTTTATTAAGCTCACCCAAAACTTTCGAGGGTTGATGTGCTTTACTAAGTTTTCTGCACATATTCTCCCATCGTTTCATCAAATTTTGAAGGTCTTTGTCAATATCAGCTACTTTTTTGCCTTCGGCAACTGTTCTGATGATGACACTAAAACCTTTGGGTTTAATACTTTTTACCAGTCGCTTTAGTCTGCTTTTTTCTTCTTTACTTTCAATTTTCTGTGAAACTGAAACTCTATCCGAAAATGGGACTAAAACAATATAGCGGCCTGCAAGAGAAAGCTCACTGCTCAATCTTGGGCCTTTTGTAGAGATGGGTTCTTTTACAACTTGTACAAGAATAGATTGGTTGGAGTGTAGCGTATCTGCTATGGATCCATTTTTATCTATCTCTTGTTCAAATGGATAATCTCTTAATGAGAAATTTTTCATTTGATTGGATGTTGCTTTTTTAACAAACTTCAACATGGTTTTGACGTTTGGTCCTAGGTCATGATAGTGTAAAAAACCATCTTTCTCGTAGCCAACATTTACAAATGCGGCGTTGAGTCCAGGTAAAGCTTTTCTAATTTTAGCTAGAAAAATATCCCCAACAGAAAAATCAAATCCTTCTGTTTCTTTATGAAGCTCTATGAGTCTTCCATCTTTTAATAAGGCAAAATCTACAGCGTCGGAACTAGAACGTACTATTAATTCCTTATCCACGCGTATTAGATTTAAGAGTCTGTAATTTTATTACAGACAAAATTATACATAAGTAACCGTAGCCTTGCTGAGGTTAGGGTTACAATTTTAGGGTACAAAAATTTAAATTATAAATTTCGAAGTCAAAGAACGTTTTTAATGAGAAAAAGTAGTTTTTAACTACTTTTTCTTGTGACGGTTAGCTCTACTTCTTTTCTTTCTTTTGTGAGTAGCTACCTTATGTCTTTTTCTCTTTTTACCGCTTGGCATAAGCTTTATTTTTTATTGATTATTAAAATTTATTTTACTTCAACATTCTGTTTGACTCCTTCTACAAATATTTTGGCAGGCTTAAATGCTGGAATATTGTGCGCAGGAATCTTAATTGTTGTGTTTTTCGAGATATTCCTACCTGTCTTTTCTGCTCTAGTCTTTACGATAAAACTTCCAAAACCCCTGAGATACACATTATCTCCACCTTCTAAAGAATTCTTAACTTCATCCATAAAGGTTTCTACAGTAGCTTGGACCTCACCTTTTTCCAAACCGAGTTTGTCTGAAATGTTAGCTACAATATCTGCTTTCGTCATAATTCAAAATTATTTATTTAGGATTAATCCTAGATTTTTTTGAGCCTGCAAATATAACTAATTAATCTGCAATAATTAAACACAATGCCCTAAATAGTAGGCGGATATGAATTATACTTGCAAAAAAGTAAATAATGGATTTCTCTAAGCGTTTACTAGATTGGTATGAAACCGAAAAAAGGGATTTGCCTTGGCGACATACAAAAGATCCTTATGTGATATGGTTGAGTGAAATTATTCTGCAACAAACCCAGGTTAAGCAAGGCCTGCCTTACTTTGAAAAATTTATAGAACGTTTCCCTACAGTTCACAATCTTGCCAAAGCTAAAGAGGATGAAGTGATGAAATTATGGCAAGGTTTAGGGTATTATTCCAGAGCAAGAAATCTTCACTTTACCGCAAAGTATGTTAGCGAAACCTTAAAAGGGAAGTTCCCGGATAATTTTAAAGACCTTAAAACCTTAAAGGGAGTTGGCGATTATACCGCTGCAGCCATTGCTTCTTTTGCTTTTGATGAATCTGTGGCGGTAGTCGACGGGAATGTACAACGCGTTGTTTCAAGATTTCTAGGAATTCACACGCCCATTAATTCTTCTGAAGGCATCAAGGAATTCAAAACCAAAGCTCAGCAACTTATGGATACCTCCAACCCTGCAACCTACAATCAAGCTATCATGGAGTTTGGGGCTTTACATTGTCGACCCAAATCTCCAAAATGTATGTTTTGTGTATTTCAGCAGGACTGTGCCGCCTATCAACTTGGGAAAGTCGAAGAACTTCCCGTAAAACTCAAGAAGACAATCGTTAAGAAACGCTACTTTAATTATTTGATTTTTAAAGATCAAGATAACGTAACCCTTGTTCAGAAGAGACGAGGAGCAGGAATATGGAGAGGTCTTTATCAATTTCCTTTATTAGAATCTGAAGAGCCCTCAGAAACACCTTCTTCAGAAGACATAAAGTCTCTCCTAGATACAGGTGATTTCCATATAGATCGTATTGAAAAATTGAATGAGACCCCTGTAGTTCATTTGCTTTCTCATCGAAAAATTATGGCGACGTTTATTCAAGTTTCTTGTGTTGATAGCCTATCTAAACTAAAACTTTCAAAAGGAATAGAAACCTATAATTTAAAGGAGTTACAGAAACTTCCAGTTCCTGTTCTTATTCAAAATTTTATAGAATCTGAATTTTCTTTAGCATAATTCTTTTTCTTACATTTACATTAAATTAGAGATCATGGCAGGAACACTCAATAAAGTTATGCTCATAGGCCATACTGGTGATGAGGTAAAGATGCATTATTTTGAAGGTGGGAATTGTATTGGGCGCTTTCCTTTGGCCACAAATGAAGAGTACATTAATAAAGCTACCAACGAAAAAGTAAGCAATACAGAATGGCACACTATAGTTGTGAGAAATAAGGCTGCTGAAGTTTGTGAAAAATACCTCAAAAAAGGGGATAAAGTATATATTGAAGGACGTATTAAAACCAAAAAATGGCAGGATGATAAAGGAATGGATAGATATTCTACAGAGATACAGTGTTTAGAATTTACATTTTTAACACCAAAGGATCCAGTTACTCCTCAACCACCAACTCAAGTCCCCTCAGCTCCGCAACAACAAACTGCTTCAAAACCATCTACAAAGCCTCAGGCTATAGAAGAGGAGGAAGATGATCTACCCTTTTAAACAAAAATCAATTCAATTTTGGAACCCGGCCCCTCGTGTCTCATCTTTTTTTCAGCAATAGAAATTATTGATGTAGTCAAAATCATACTTTTCTTTATACTCCTCATTGCATCCGCCCTTATTTCTGGGTCAGAAGTGGCTTTATTTTCATTAAAGCCATCAGATTTTGATGTGAAAGAAGGCAATGTGTCTAAACAAGAACAAATTATTATCGATTTGTTGGATAGACCCAAAAAGTTATTGGCTACAATTCTTATTGCTAATAATTTTATAAACATCTCTATAGTCTTGCTATATGCTTCTGTAAGTGATGCGTTTTATGGAGAATCAACTACTTTGTTTTTTGGGATTAGCCTCAGATTCATCATAGATGTAGGCGTAGTGACTTTCCTTATTTTGATGTTTGGAGAAATCTTACCTAAGGTATATGCCAATCGAAATAACATAGAATTTGCGCATTTCATGGCTTTGCCGCTAAGTATTCTAGACCGCTTACTTACTCCACTTAGTCTTCCAATGCGGTCAATTACCAATACCATACAAAGCAAGTTTGGTAAGCAAAGGACCAACCTAAGCGTAGATCAATTATCTCAAGCTCTAGAATTGACGAATGAGGAAGATACCTCCAAAGATGAAAAGAAAATCTTGCAGGGTATTGTTTCTTTTGGAAACACGGATACAAAGCAAGTCATGAAACCAAGACTAGACATTTTTGCATTGAATGTAGAGCAGCATTTCTCTGAAGTTATCGCTGAAATTATAGAACATGGTTACTCTAGAATTCCAGTGTATGAGGACAATGTAGATAATATTACAGGAATACTTTATATCAAAGACTTGTTGCCTCATCTTCAGCAAAAAGATTTCAACTGGCAGTCCTTGGTTAGAGAACCTTATTTTGTCCCAGAGAATAAAAAACTAGATGATTTATTAACAGACTTCCAAGAGCAAAAAAATCATTTAGCCATCGTCGTAGATGAATATGGAGGAACTAGTGGATTGATTTCTTTGGAAGATATTATAGAGGAAATTGTTGGAGACATCAGCGATGAGTTTGATGATGATGATGTTATTTATTCTAAAATAAACGATTCAACCTATGTTTTTGAAGGTAAAATACAACTAAAAGACCTTTATAAAATATTGAAGTTAAGCGATGTTAAAATTGATGAATTCGAACATAATAAAGGCGAAGCAGAAACACTTGCTGGGTTTGTACTGGAATCGTCAAAAGGCTTTCCAAAGAAAGAACAGCTAATCAAGTTCAATAACTTCGACTTTACTGTAGAAGCTTTAGATAGTAAGCGAATTGTTCAACTTAAAGTGAAAATTAACCCAGAAGAAACCGAATAAGATGAGCAAGTCAGTTTTAGTTTTACTCCTTGTCTTTATCGCATCTTGTAGGGAATCGCCACAACCAAAACCCTCTGGATTTTTAGCCTTAACTTACGAGACTTCAAGTTTTAAACAAGTAGAATTTGATTGCCCTTTCTCTTTTGAAAAAAATTCAGCAGCAGAAGTTGACATAAAAAATCCAAACCGGCCTTGTTGGATAAACTTGAACTATCCAAAAATGAACGCAAAAATCTATTTGACGTACTCCCCTGTCGATAATAATTTAAGAGAGTTACTTATAGACGCACAAAAATTACCAGAAAAACACACCATAAAAGCAGATCTCATCAAAGCAAGTATTTATCAAAATGAGAAAAACAAAACCTCGGGTAACTTTTATGAAGTAGAAGGCGATGCTGCTTCACAAGCTCAGTTTTATTTAACAGATAGTACGTCTCATTTTCTTACGGGAGCCATATACTTTGAGGCTAAACCCAATTATGACTCTATTCTTCCTGCAGCGCATTATCTTAAAAGAGATATAAGGCATTTAATGGAAACCTTGAAATGGAAATAAGAAGTTTCACCGCTTTTCAGGCTTTTTCTATTCAGTAAAAAAAATACAAAGCTTCTTTTGTATAAATTTACTTATATGAAGTGCACAGCAAAAATTTAAATTTATGATGAAATCAATAGTACTAGTTGTATTAACTTTAGTAACCCTAATCGGATGTAAAAAGGATACAGCCCAAAAGGAGAATACTGCTAAGAACGAAGAGCAAGCTATTTCCATAGAAAAGGAAATACCTGATTTTAGTATTACGCCAATCTCACATGCAACAGCAGTATTTACACTGAACTCTACAATTTTTTATATAGACCCTGTGGGTGGAAAAGAGGCTTTTGAGAATCAGCCAGAGCCCAGTATTATTTTGGTGACCGATATTCATGGGGACCACTTCAATCTAGAGACTTTAAAAGCTGTTTCAACTTCAGCAACAAAAATAGTTCTTCCAAAAGCAGTTGCAGATAGGATTGGTGGAGAGCTTTCTGGTCAATTGGTTATTTTAGGTAACGAAGAGTCAATAGACGTGAATGGATTTACTATTGAAGGAATAGCGATGTATAATCAAGGGGATGCAAGTGAAGTTTACCATGTAAAGGGGAGAGGAAATGGATACGTGGTCGAAAAAGACGGCTTTAGAGTCTATTTTTCTGGAGATACTGAAGATGTGGACGAAATGCGCAATTTAAAAGAGATCGACAAAGCTTTTATTTGTATGAATTTACCTTACACTATGGATGTAGAGTCAGCTTCAGAAGGTGTCCTAGCTTTTGAGCCTAAAGAAGTCTACCCTTACCATTATCGTGGCCAAGGTGGACTTTCTGATGTTGAAAGGTTTAAGGCTTTGGTCAATGCAAAAAATCCATCTATTAACGTAGAGCTATTGGACTGGTATCCACAAATGGATTAATAGTCTTTAGAAATTTACAAAAAACCAGCTTTTAAAAAGCTGGTTTTTTGTTTCCACTTAAAATACCCTCATTTTTTTAACCCGAATTTATTAATTGGATTCATATATAAAATACACTTTTGCAAAAAATATAAGATTTGAATTCAAATTATTTAAAGTGGATTTTTCTTTTCTCTTTAGCCTTACTTTGGGGAAGTTCGTTTATACTCATAAAGAAAGGTCTAGACGGTTTTTCTCCACTTCAGCTAACGGCTTTAAGGGTTTTAATTACGGGGATATTTCTTGCAATTATCGGTTTCAAAAAAGTTAAGCAAATCAAGAAAAGTCAGTGGAAATGGATTATTATTTCAGGGTTTATCGGCACTATGTTTCCGACCTTATTATTTTCTTATGCTGAAACTGAGATTGATAGTACTATCGCTTCTATTTTGAATTCTACAGTTCCTTTGCTAGCTCTTATTACAGGTGTTTTATTTTTCAGCAAGCAATTTTTTAAAAAACAATTCACTGGAGTGATAGTAGGCTTGGCAGGATCCGTTCTTCTTATTTTGGCAGGGGCCTCTTTAAACCCTAATCAAAATTACTGGTTTGGCGTCTTACCTGTGATTGCTTCTTTGATGTATGCCTTCAATGCTAACATTTTAAAAACTTACTTAGATGACATTTCTGCATTAGGTATAGCAACTGGATCCTTTTTAGTATTGATTCCGCCAGCGTTTGTAATTCTGATCTTTACCAATTTTTTCGATGTAGAGTTTTTAACTCAAGAGACAGTACAGACTTCCTTAGGCTATATTGTTTTATTAGCTTTATTTGGAACAGCGCTAGCCAAGATACTTTTCAATAGGTTAATTCAGCTTTCAGATCCTGTATTTTCTACATCAGTGACGTATCTTATTCCAGTCGTTGCTTTGTTTTGGGGATTTTTGGATGGAGAGAAATTCAACCTTTATCAGTTAGCAGCGGGAGTCGTTATCTTGTTTGGAGTTTATATTTCCAATCGCAAGAAAAAGCCGAAAAAGGATAAAGCTAAATCTGTAGAAGCTTAGTTTATTTCGCTTTTATACCAATTTAGTTTTTATGTGTTATATCAAAAATTTGAATTATACTACGACGTAACTCAGCACATATTTTTTACTTTGTTGAGGAAAAAAATATAGGCATAGCACTAGTTACAGTTCTATTTATATGACGATTATTAAGTGAAAAAGAAACTGATGTTATACCGCATTATAGGTTTAAATTGATATTATTTAAACTTTAAAACTGGCGATCGCCCTTTCTTAAACTCTTTCTTCCAAGCGAGTCTACCAGATCTCAATTTCTTTTGCTCTTCATAGGGTAAGTGAACAATATCTTGGCATACATCAGAACAACACCCATCCCTTTTCTTCGCACATTCCTCGCATTGAATAAATAAAAGATGGCAACCATCATTAGCACAATTCACATGGATATCACATGTTTTTCCACATTGATGGCACTTTGAAATCACATCTTCAGAGATTTTCTCACTTCGGCGATCGTCGAACACAAAATTTTTTCCAAAGAATTTATTGTCTAGGCTATTGTCTTTTACCTGCCTTGCATACTCTATAATTCCACCTTCTAATTGATAGACTTTTTTAAAGCCTTTGTGCTTGTAATAAGCACTAGCTTTCTCGCAGCGAATACCTCCTGTACAGTACATAACTAGGTTCTTATCTTCTTTATGATCTTTTAAATCTTCCTCTATAATATCAAGAGATTGTCTAAAGGTATCCACATCTGGAGTCACTGCATTTTTAAAATGGCCGATTTCACTTTCGTAATGATTTCTCATGTCTACCAAAACAGTGTTTGGATCTTCAATCAATTCATTGAATTTTTTGGCATCTACGTGAATTCCTTTGTCAGTGACATCAAAGGTTGAGTCGTTAAGCCCATCTGTTACTATTTTAGGCCTAACCTTGATTTTAAGTTTTAGGAATGATTTATCGTAGTGCTCTATAGCAATATTCAGACGAACATCTTTTAAGAAATCGATGCCGTCTAGTAAGTGTTTAAATTGATCAAAATTCTTAGCAGGCACAGAAAGTTGAGCATTTATACCCTCCTTTGCGATATTAATTCTACCTAAAACATCCAATGCATTCCAATTAATAAATAGGTGGTCTCGAAATTCCTTAGGGTTTTCAAGATGATGATACTTGTAGAAAGAAAGGGTGAAACGTTCTTCGCCAGCTTGTTCAATAAGCTCCTCCCTTTCTTTTGAACTTAGTTTATTATACAGTTGCATGCTAAACTGATGTTTTGGTTAAAAAAATAATTGTGAATGCAAAAGTAATTGTTTTGGATTTACAAAAGAAGCAGTCTTGAAACTAAGTCTTGTCTCCCTTATACCAAATTAGACCTATAATATCGCCATAAATCGTTTTACCGATACGAATTCGGCACAGGCTTTTTCGCCTGCTTTTTATCAAAACGAATTACCTTAGCTGTGGCTATGCTAATTAGTTTTAATTTCAATCCATCAAAAAACCTGTGCTGAGCTACGCCGTAGTATAATTCAATTTATTCATACGGCATTATAAATATAATTTGGTATTACTTGTTTAGGAGTCTAAAATTAAATTGACTTCCAAATTATTTTTAATTCTGAAATAAACCTGTCTGATTGAAGCATTCAGTAAGGTTCAAAAGGACACTTGGCGGCTTCTCAAAGCTAAATATCCTAGGCTAAAAAAGTGAGTTTAATCTGGAAATACAGCTATAAAGAGTTCAGAGGAAAGTTCAGCAACCTGTTGTTGTAGGCTTTTAACTGATATTTTTCCAATTTTATACTGAAGGTTCTTTTGGGTTCCACAAAGAATTTCTGTTTTAAATTTTATAGGCTGTAGGTCTTCGCGATGGTATGAAGACAGATAAACCTTAACAAGCTTTTCACTATTAAATTCAGCAGGGTTTTGACTGGCTTTAGAATAGCCATAGGAGTAATCTTCAAATAGTGAAACTAAGTCGGAAAGGACAGCGCTTGCTGTTGGAATACTACCTGCACCCTTCCCCTTTAAAAGGTGTTCATGAGCAAATTCAGCATTGACTTGGACTGCATTATTTTCAAAGTCTACAGAAGTTAATGCTTCGGTTGTTGGTATAAATTGCGGTGCAACGTATGTCGTTAATCCTTTATCATCTAGGTTAGAATGGCCAATTAATTTTATGCTGAAATTCTTCTCTTTTGCAAATTCAATGTCCTCTGGTTTTACATATCTTATACCAAGGTTTAAAATTTCTTCAGGTGTATTCAACACTCCAAAAGCATGGTAATTACTTATGATAAGCTTAAACTTGGAATCCCATCCGTCTATATCCAAGGTAGGGTCCGATTCTGCAAAACCATGTTTTTGAGCATCTGTGATAATGTTTTTAAAAGGTTGCGGTTTCTGAAATAAGCGGGTAAGCACATAATTACTCGTACCATTGCTTATGACTTTTAAGGATTTTAAATTGTCGTAAGCAAAAGACGTTTCCAAAGTCCTTAAAACAGGAATACTCCCACAAACTGAAGCTTCGTAAAGTAAACTTACACCTTGGTTTTGAGCAAGACTAACGAGCTCTTTAAAATGATTAGCCAGCATTTTCTTGTTGGCAGTGACCACATGTTTTTTACTCTTTAAGGCCTCTTTTACGATATGGTAGGCTGCTTCAGCATCGTCAATTAGCTCAAGCACGACATTGATTGAATCATCTTTCAAAATGTCTTCAGCCTTATAGCTCAATAATGAAGAGTCTATAGACCTAGGTTTATTTGGGTTTTTAACGACGATGGTTTTAAGATGAATCTTCGAAATGGACTTTCTCTTTAAGACGTGGTAAATTCCTGAACCTACACTCCCAAACCCAAAAAGTCCAATAGTTATTTGTTGTGGCATTGGTTATAGTTTAAAATGTTTGTGTACTAATGATTTTATCTTTTCTACTTCAATCAAAAATCCGTCATGGCCGTAGATAGAGTCAATAATTTCTAGTTTTCCTTTCGGGATATATTGAGCCAAGAATCTTTGCTCTTCCACAGGAAATAAAAGATCACTTTGGACAGCTATGACCAAAGTTTCAGCTTTAATTTTTGCTAGAGCTTTTTTACAATCACCTCTGTTTCTCCCAACATTATGGCTGTCCATAGCTTTGGATAAATACCAATAACACTTAGCATTAAATCGCTTCGAAAGTTTTTCTCCTTGATATTTCTGATAAGTGGAAGCTCTAAAATGATCTGCTGTATGTTCTTGGTCTACTTGAGTATGTCTATAGGTGTTATAATTTCTATAACTTAATAAGGCTATAGCTCTTGCAGCCTCAAGACCTTTTTTACCAGAATTTGTTTCCTTTTTATAAAAAGTAGAATCAGCTTCTATAGCCATACGTTGAGTTTCATTTAAGGCGATTCCCCAAGAGGAATGCTTTGCATTAGTTGCTAATAGAATTAGATTTTTAATTTTATCTGGCTTTTCGATGGCCCATTCCATAGCCTGCATTCCACCCATGGAACCTCCAATCAGAAATTGTATGTGTTCAATTTCCAAGGCTTCACTCAATAGCTCCAGACTTTTAGTGACGTCTCTTATGCTAAATAGAGGAAAATTTAATCCATAGACTTCTCCTGTTTCTGGATTAATACTTTTAGGGTTGGTACTTCCATAGCAAGAACCGATAATATTGGCGCACACTATAAAATACTTTTCCGTATCAATTCCTTTTTCATTTCCAATAAGACCCCTCCACCAGTCTTCTGGTTGCGCATTTGCCGTTAACGCATGACAGACCCAAATAACGTTGGACTTTTCTTTGTTTAGTTTCCCGAGGGTGCTGTAAGAGACTTCAAGTTCCGGAAGGACTTCACCGTTTTCCAATTGAAAGGGGTCTTGGTATTTAAAAATTTCAGGCATGAACTTCTTCCTTATAAGATGATTTATGGATATGGTAATGAATAGGCGTTTCGTTACTCAAGTTATCGTTGATAGGGCATCTTTTCTTTACGTTTTTCAAAAGGAAGTCGATACTCTCTTGAGTTGCATTGGTCACAAAGTTTATATCTACATCCAAAGATTGGAAACCTGCTCTGGTCTCGTCGCTATGACCTAAAAATTTTGCAGCATCTATATTTCCGTTGATGTTGATTTTCATGTCATAAATCTTTACACCAAGTTCTTTGGCGACTAGATTTATAACAACATTGAGGCATCCTGCGTAGCCTGCTAATAAATATTCTACAGGGTTTGAAGCTAAATCTTGCCCGCCTAGTTCATGAGGTTCATCTACAAGAAAGTTGAACTGTCTTGAACGTCCTTGGTATAGTGTTGCGTTGATACTAGACCCGTTGATTGAAAAATTTGAAATACTCATAGTTTTAGATGTTATAGGTTAGACAAGGCTTGGTCTAAGTCGTTAATGATATCGTCTATATGTTCTATGCCTACAGATATTCGGAGGAGTCCTGGAAAGACACCAGATGCTTTTTGCTCTTCTTCATCTAGCTGTTGGTGTGTGGTAGATGCCGGATGAATTATTAATGTTTTAGCATCTCCAACGTTGGCAGTATGGATAATCAACTGAAGAGAATCTACCAGTTGGTCTGCTTCTTCTAAAGTGCCTTTAAGTTTGAAAGACAAAACAGCTCCAAAACCTCTTTGTAAATATTTTTTGGCATTTTCATGATAGGGAGAACTTTCTAAACCAGGATAATTGACATAATCCACTTTTGGATGTTCATTGAGATAATGAGCAAGTTTTAAGGCATTATCAGAATGTCGCTCGATTCTTAGAGATAAAGTTTCTAAGCCTTGAAGCAGAAGAAAGGAGTTGAAAGGACTTATTGCTTGTCCAAAATCCCGTAGGCTTTCCACTCTCGCTTTGATGGCAAAAGCAACATTTGGCAGACCAAGTTCATTACCTTCACCAAAAACTTCCCAAAATTTAAGTCCGTGGTAACTTTCAGAAGGCTCTGTAAACCCAAGAAATTTTCCATTGGCCCAATTGAAGTTACCTGCATCAACAAGTATTCCTCCAATACTGTTTCCATGCCCACCAATCCATTTGGTTGCTGAACTAGTCACGATATTAGCACCGTGTTTTATAGGCTGTGCAATAGCGCCTCCAGCTCCAAAGGTATTATCAACAATAAGAGGGATTTGGTGTTTCTGTGCGATCTGAGCTATAGCTTCAAAATCTGGAATGTTGAATTCTGGATTGCCTATAGTTTCAAGATAGATCGCTTTTGTTTTATCATCGATAAGGGCTTCAAACGAGCTAGGCTCATCACCATTGGCAAACCGAGCATCGATACCTAGCTTCTTAAAGGTGACATTGAATTGATTGAAAGTTCCTCCATAAACATAAGAAGTAGAGACGAAATTTTCACCGGTTTGTAAGATGGTAATCAGTGCTAGAAATTGAGCGGCAATTCCAGATGAAGTCGCTACTGCAGACACGCCACCTTCCAATGCGGCTACGCGTTTTTCAAAAACGTCTGTAGTGGGATTCATAATCCTTGTGTAAATATTCCCAAATTCCTTTAACCCAAAAAGCCTTGCAGCGTGCTTTGAATTTTGAAATTGATAAGAGGAAGTTTGATGAATTGGCACGGCTATAGAACCTGTAGTTGGATCTGCTTGTTGACCTGCATGAAGTTGTAAACTTTCAAATTTTAATGATGTAGACATAAATAAACGTTTATAATTTTTAAAATGGGAATGCTCATTTGGCCTCCAGAATTGAAAGCACTGAGCTTGATTAGGAATCGTAGAAAGCCTATGCGCACATAGAAACAATACATGGCATAGGCTTAAGCATTCGCATATAAAGCAAGCTTAAAATACCTGATAAAATGCAGTGCGACGTACTATTCAAATTGAATAGAAAATGTAAAGTTGTTTTGGGAAAAGAGTAATTCATTTTTTTTAATTTATATGTCCCTTGTCGGGCAGGAATTAGCACCTTTCAACACTTTGTTGAGGTTGCCGAGGGTCGCGGAGCCTGTCTCTCGCCTCTTCTTTATAAATCACACACCAGTTAGTGGTCAATGATATAGCAAATATAAAATAGGATTTTTGTTCTACCTATTCAAAAAAAGCCTAATACGTTAAAAATAAGTTAATAATATTGCGGGGGTTTCTTCAATGAAAAAAGCCCTGAATTTCAGGGCTTTTTTAAAATGTTGTCAAAAACAACAAAGTTTGGCTAATTCGTTGTTATACATTTTTATAATAGTCAAAATATAACAACGTCAGCCCCCATCGATTTTACAACTACACACGGTGGTAAATGAGAATGATACCCCGTGTACATTAGTTATAGATGTTTTAATTAGAAATTTCAAATTCTATCTTTACCATTTAGATACACAATAAACGAATGGTTGCGTGAATAACAACAATATTAAAAAGAAATACTATTTTTACAAAAACGAATTCAAATAAAAAACATGGCAAAAGAGAATAGCGAGAAAGATGCAAAGTTGAAAGCCCTTCAATTGACTTTAGACAAGCTAGACAAGACTTACGGTAAGGGAACAGTGATGAAGATGAGTGACCAAGCTGTTCAAGATATAGAGGCGATTTCTTCCGGCTCTTTAGGTCTGAATTTGGCTTTGGGTGTTGGAGGTTATCCTAGGGGAAGAGTTGTTGAAATATATGGACCAGAATCATCAGGAAAAACAACTTTGGCACTGCACGCCATTGCAGAAGCTCAAAAAGCAGGAGGTATTGCTGCATTTATTGATGCAGAACATGCCTTTGACAGAACCTATGCAAAGAATTTAAACATTGATATTGATAACCTAATTATCTCTCAACCAGACCACGGTGAGCAAGCTTTAGAGATTACTGAAAACTTAATCCGTTCAGGAGCGATAGATATTATTGTTATTGACTCTGTTGCAGCTTTGACTCCAAAAAGTGAAATAGAAGGAGAGATGGGAGATTCCAAAATGGGCCTTCATGCAAGATTGATGTCTCAGGCATTAAGGAAAATGACCTCTACAATTAGCAAAACCAATTGTACGGTGATCTTCATTAACCAATTGAGGGAGAAAATTGGGGTAATGTTTGGGAATCCAGAAACAACTACAGGGGGTAATGCACTTAAATTTTATGCTTCTGTAAGGTTGGATATAAGACGATCTACTCAAATTAAAAATTCCAATAGTGATGTTTTGGGAAACAAAACCCGTGTGAAGGTGGTAAAAAACAAAGTGGCTCCACCTTTCAAAATGGCAGAATTTGATATCATGTATGGAACTGGGGTTTCAAAGATAGGTGAGATCATAGACATTGGTGTTGATTATGAAATTATCAAGAAAGCGGGGTCTTGGTTTAGCTATGAAGAGACAAAGCTAGGGCAAGGTAGAGATGCAGTAAAAACATTACTTCTCGATAACCCTGAGCTTATGGAAGAATTAGAAGTGAAGATTATAAAAGCCATTAAGGTGGCCAAAGAAGTTAATTAAATTCAAGCTTTGATAAAAAGATTTGTGAAAAAACCGGGTTTTAAGCCTCGGTTTTTTTTGTGCTATAAGTTTATTATATTTAACCACGCAACCTTTATGTAAATAGATCGTCTATTAATAAACAATTATTAATGAAATTACAAAGCATAATTCTTATTGTCTTAATTTTTAGCACGGTTGTATTGATGGGCTGTGATGTAGAAGGTAATAGTTTTTTTCAAAGTACTCAAGTCTCTCCTGTTTTAAGTGTTAATGTACCCGACACGATGGTTATTGGGGAATCTTATTCTCTAGAGGTTACTTACCAAAAGGACTCTGACTGCCACATCTTTTCAAACTTTGAAGTTCAACCACAAGGGGATAGTTTGGTTTTCGTTAGAGCGATTACATTATTTACACAAGCCTCAAATTGTAGCCAAGATGCGTTAGCTGAATTAAAAGGACTGGAATTTGACAATACATTTGAAACTAATTTCATTTTTAAATTTTTAAAGGATGTTGATAATGAGGGTGATCCTGTTTATATAGATAAAGAAGTTATTGTTATAGAATAAATGGAGTTAAAAAAACTAATAAAGCGCTGTAAAGAACAGGATATCTCGTCACAAAAACTTTTGTATGAGATGTTCTCAAGTGTGCTATTTAGTATTTCATTAAAATATTCAAGAAATTATGCAGAGGCAGAAGATAATCTTCAAGATGCCTTTATTCAAATTTTCGAAAAGATACATCAGTTTGAACATAAGGGATCCTTTGAAGGGTGGTTAAAACGGATTACGGTTAATATTTGCTTGCAACGCTATAGAAGTCAGAAGGTTTTTGAACTTGTAAATGAGGATGCTTTACAAGCAGATGACGCTTATATAGTTGATGAAGACTACTCTCTATCTTTTCTGTTGAACTGTATCCAAAATTTACCAAACCGATATAGACTTGTATTTAACCTATATGTCCTTGATGGATTTTCGCATAATGAAATTGCATTAAAACTCAAGATATCGGAAGGCACCTCAAAATCTAACCTTTCTAGAGCCAAAGATATTTTACGTAAAAAAATAAACGCAATCAACGAAGAAGGAATGTATTCTTATAAAATTGATAATTAAGTTATGAGACCTTCAAAACATATCGACCGACTGTTTCAAGAAAGTTTTAAAGACTTTCAAGAATCTCCTTCTCCAAAAGTTTGGAAGGGTATTGAGAAAAAACTGTCTGAAAAAAAACGCAGAAATAAAATTATTCCATTTTGGTGGAGAGCGGCTTCCATTGCAGCAATGCTTACTTTGTTTTTTTCGATAGGGTTTTTCTATCAGAATAAAATTAATACGCAAAAACCTATTTTGACGACTAGATCGCTCGAAAATCTAAAGATAGGAGGAACAGGTTTGTTGGAAACTCTCACAAAACAGGAGTATGGTTTTAGCTCGGTCAACAATCGGTTAACAAAATATGAGAATAATTTAGAATCACTTTTTACTTTCCAAACCATTATAGAAATTGAAGAAACGGTAAAAGAGGTTGAGCAAAACAAATTGAATTCTTCAAGGTTGGCTCAAACTTCAGTTAATGCTAATAGTATGCCTTTTACATCGTTAGTATCTAATTCAATGTCAAATTTTGAAGTCTCTAAAACCATAGCAAATGAGACGTTAAAGTCTGAAAATAGAAAGAAAAAGTCCATATTTGATGTCATAAAAGAGCAAAATAAAAACATTGTTATAGAAGAAACAAAACTCCCTCATCAATGGGAGATTCAACCAAATATTGCTCCAGTATTCATGAATTCATTTAATGGAGGAAATGCTATAAATGAGGAGTTACAAGGAAAAACCAGCAGCAATGCAAATGTATCTTATGGTATAAACGTAGCTTATGCTATTAACAGAAAGGTTAAAATAAGAGCGGGAGTTAACCAAGTTGCCATGGGGTATAATACTCAGAATGTTATTTTATCTACTACTTCCTCTTCCTTTAGAGATCAAGGGGTTCAGTCGGATAACTTTGTCTCTAAAGCTTCTATAGGGAATGTTTCGTTTATCAATGGAAATTCAAGAACTAATCCCTCAAACCAAGCGTCCTCTAACTTCCCAAGACCTTCTTCTGGATTCAGTTCGACTGGAAGACTAAGCCATGAGTTAGGGTTTTTAGAGGTTCCCTTAGAAATAGAATACGCCTTATTAGATTCAAAACTTGGGATTCATATTTTAGGAGGTGGTAGTACATTTCTGCTCAATAACAATGAAATCTTTTTTGAAGAAGGTGGAACATCCTCAAACATCGGTGAAGCAGATAATCTTAACGACTTTAGTTTTAGTGCTAATTTTGGAATTGGGTTTGACTATTCTATTTCAAAAAAATTATCTCTCAATTTAGAACCAAAACTTATGTATCAGATCAACACCTTCCAAAGTAATACAACAGATTTTCAGCCTTATTTTTTCGGAGTATATTCAGGCATAAAACTGAAGTTTTAAGTTAATAAAGCAGTCTTATTGGAAAACTTTTTAGAGCAATGTTAATTATGTTAGTAAAAAAATTAACTTTGTTTATATGAAGGTTGAAAACTATATAAAGCAATTACTTTACAGGTACGAATGCGTTATTGTTCCTGGTTTCGGGGCGTTTGTAACTCAAAAGAGATCATCGGTTTACGATGACGAAGGGCATAGATTTACGCCTCCTTCCAATCATGTTACTTTTAATAAAGCTATACAGAACCAAGATGGGCTTTTAGCAGAAACAATTGCTAAAGCTGAATCTATGGACTTTGAGAGTGCAAAGTTTAAAATTAAGCTTTTTGTGGATGATTTTTTAACTGCTTTGTACCAAGACAAAACCCTTAAGCTATCTAAATTAGGGATATTTTCCTTAGACACAGAATTTAAGATTTCCTTCGAACCTGAGGAAACTGAAAATTATTTTGTAGACTCTTTTGGGTTGGAGGCTTTCGGTTTAATAGGCTTGGCAAAATCTGAATTAAGTTTAGATAAAGCTGAAAAAGAGGATCCTTCTGAACTCACGCTAGCAGAGTTAACTTCAGAAGAAAAACACATTTCAAAAACAAAACTATATTTTAAGTATGCAGCCATAGGAATTCTAGCTATAGGCTTGGCGAGTTTTATTGGTTTGTACCAATACAACGACTATGTGATTTCGCATAACTATACCGAATCTCAAAAGGCTGAAACTCTCTTACAGGAAAGAATACAAGCCGCTGAATTTAATTTTACGCTTTCCAATTTAGACCTAGAAACCAATAGGGTAGAAACTATCTTACCCAAATACCATATCATAGCCGGAGCGTTTAGAGTTAAAGCTAATGCTGAACGGAAAGTTAAGCTTTTACAACAAGAAGGCTATTCTGCTACATTGATTGGTAAGAACGCTTATGGATTACATCAAGTGGCCTTTGCGAGTTATTCCGATCAGGAATCGGCTTTAAATTCTCTTGAAAAGATAAAATCCATAGAGAATCCAAATGCTTGGCTATTTGTTAAGCAACTTTAAGATTCCATTTACACTACAAACCTTATCTTTGCAAAAAAGTAGTAATGGAAGTTAAATATCCTGAAGATTCAAAGACTATACTAACCGATTTGGTTTTACCTAGTGAAACCAATCCACTCAACAACTTGTTTGGTGGAGAGTTGTTAGCTAGGATGGATCGAGCAGCAAGTATTGCGGCAAGGAGGCATTCTAGGCGTATAGTGGTGACAGCATCTGTTAATCACGTTGCATTTAACAAAGCCATTCCTTTAGGTAGTGTTGTGACTGTTGAAGCTAAAGTCACTAGAAGTTTCAAAACGTCTATGGAGATTTTTCTAGATGTATGGATAGAAGATAGAGAAAGCGGTAAGCGCTCTAAAGCTAACGAAGCCATTTATACCTTTGTTGCTGTGGATGATACTGGCAACCCAGTTCAAGTCCCAAGGCTGGAGCCGCAAACAGAACTCGAAAAAGAGAGATATGATGCCGCCCTTAGGCGTAAACAACTTAGCTTAGTCCTAGCTGGTAAAATGAAACCAAAAGACGCTACCGAATTAAAAGCCTTATTTGAAAACGATAAATAAATAATATGTACCAAGCTTTACAAACTGTTCATTCATACTGGGCTTATCTAGTCCTTTTAGTACTTACCCTCGCTACCTTCAACGCTATTATTAAGACGTTAGGGAAAAAATATTTTGGGCCTCCAGATTTTAGAATTTCACTTTTTACATTGATTGTGTCTCACATTCAACTGCTTATAGGTCTTATAATTTATTTTGTAAGTCCTTACTTCTCCGCTTTTTCTGAAGTAGGTATGAAAGGGGTTATGGCAGATAGTGTGTTGAGATTGTATCTCATTGAGCACCCTTTAACTATGATAATTGCTATTATTCTTATAACAGCAGGCTATAGCAAACACAAAAAGAAATTAGCTTCCAATAAGAAATTTAGGACGATTGCAATTTTTTATGCCTTAGCCCTATTGTTGATACTTTCTAGGATACCCTGGAATGCTTGGTTCTAAACTTTACTAGTTAATACCAATTTATAATTCAAATGTCGTATAAAATTAGTTTCTTTTTCACTTACTAATCGTCATAAAATAGAACCGTAACTATTGCTATGCTTATATTTTTTCCCTCAACTAAGTAAAAAACCTGTGCTGAGCTACGTCGTAGTATAATTCAAATCTTTAATGCATCCTTTAAAAACTAAATTGGTATAAGTCGTATGTTTTATTAAATAGGGCTTGCTGATTTTCTTATAATTATAATCTATTAAATTAAGCATCAGTGTTTTATACAATTGAACTTTTACTAGCAAAAGTTAGAAGGCTATTTTAAAAAAAAAGAATTATAAGTACAATTTAAATTAATGTTTTTAAATAATACCAAATTATATTTATAATGCCGTATGAATAAATTGAATTATTTTTTGATTGATTGAAATCAAAAATAACTAGCATAGCCTTAGCTACGGTAATTATTTTTGATGAAAAGCAGGCGAAAAAGAAACGATTTATTGCGTCATTATAGGTCTAATTTGGTATAAGTTAATGCTGATATATACATTATAAAAAAAGCCCTTTAAATATGATTTAAAGGGCTTTTTTTAATGAAATGATTACTTAGTTATGCTTCAAACGGTTGAATATGAACAAAAGATTTATCATTTTTTGTTTTCTTGAAATGTACGATTCCATCAACTCTAGCATGTAATGTATGGTCTTTTCCAGCATATACATTATCACCAGGATTATGAGCAGTACCTCTTTGTCTCAAGATAATATTACCTGAGATAGCAGGCTGTCCACCAAAAATCTTGACGCCTAGACGTTTTGATTGTGATTCTCTTCCGTTTTTTGAACTTCCAACACCTTTCTTATGTGCCATGATGTTTAATTTTTAAGTTTAATTTACTTTTTACTTAATAACTCAATGAGTTCTGCTTTTTTCAAAGCAGAGTATCCTTCTAAGCCTTTTTCTTTAGCCATTTCTTTTAGTTCAGCAACAGTGTGCTCACTAAAGTCTGGATTAGCTTCATTGGCCTCAACTTTCTTCTCCTCTTTTTTAGGTGAAGCAGTGACATTCTTTTTTCCTCCAGAAACAGAAATACCTTCGATGTGAATTTCAGTAAGATACTGGCGATGGCCATTTTTCTTACGGTATCCTTTTCTTCTTTTCTTTTTAAAGACAATAACTTTGTCTCCTTTCAAGTGCTTGACGACTTTAGCGTCAACAGAAGCACCATCTATAGCTGGGGCGCCAAGAGTAATGTTGTCTCCGTCTGAATGTAAAAGAACTTTATCGAAAGATACGTTAGTACCTTCATCTTCTTTTAAACGGTGGACAAACACTTTCTGATCTTTCGCAACTTTAAATTGCTGCCCTGCTATCTCTACAATTGCATACATAGTGTTTATTTGTTTAGTTTTACTAAAAATAGTTTGCAAATATAGTACTTTAAAAATAAACGAGCAATAAAAATAACCGAAGCCTTAATTACTCTTTAATCTTGTTTTTAAAGAGTTGCATAAAGGAAAGAGTTAAGACTATAGTAGTTGCTAAGCCTGATAAAAGTACTGTAAAAGCAAAAACACCAACACCGGTATTGTAAGAATTAAAAAAATTCTCTGCAATTTTACTTATAAAGTCAGGGTCAACTTCAGTAGCATAAACAGCCATAAAAAACGTAAAAATAATAGTCGCCAAAAACCCAGTGACAATCCCAGCTTGAAAACCAGTGGTGTAATTGTATTCGGATTTCTTCTCTATTCTTTTATAACGGATGGACTCAAAAATAGCAAAACCAGTAATAACTCCATTAAATATACTAAATAAAGGATTAATATGGAGGTTGAACAATGACAGCACTAAGAAATAAGCAATTAATGACGAAGTCAACGCTATGCCAAATCTTACGGATAATACAAATCGATTCATGAATATGTTTTATCTGCTAATATATTAAAATTACTTGTAGATAGGAATTTACTGTTAAATTGATAAAGTCTTAAGGATTTATTAATTAGTTCATAAATCCTCAATGTTGTAACTTTTTGTCTATTTTTATACCAACTATTTATAACCAAAACAATAAAAAAATGACTAAAACTATTATGTTATCTTTTTTTGTATTTTTCATCACTTTAGCCCACGCACAAAAGGTTGAATTTACAGAATATGATTTAGACAACGGTTTAAATGTTATCTTACATCAAGATAATACCGCCCCAGTAGTAACCGTAGGAGTTATGTACCATGTGGGTGCAAAAGATGAGCAACCAGGTCGAACAGGATTCGCTCACTTTTTTGAACATTTACTTTTTGAGGGTACAGAAAATATTGAGAGAGGAGAATGGTTTAATGTAGTTTCTGCCAATGGAGGCAGTAATAATGCCAACACTACTCAAGACAGAACTTATTACTACGAAACCTTTCCTTCTAATGCTTTGGAGCTTGGGTTATGGATGGAATCTGAACGCATGCTTCACCCTGTCATTAATAAAATAGGTGTAGATACTCAAAATGAAGTTGTAAAAGAGGAAAAAAGATCAAGAATTGATAACTCACCTTATGGAAGAGTTATTTACTCTACGGGAATCAATCCTTACATGTTCGATAAGCACCCTTATAAAAATTCAGTTATTGGAACGATGGAAGATCTTGATGCAGCCGAGCTTGACGAATTCAAAGCCTTTTTCAACAAATATTATAATCCAAATAATGCTACTTTAGTAGTCGCAGGAGACATAGATGTTCCTAAAACTAAAAAAATGATCGAAGATTACTTTCAAACTATTCCTTCTGGAGATGAGGTAGAGAGAGTGAACATAACAGAAGATTTTATTGAAGAGAAAATAATAGCTACAGAGTACGATAGCAACATTCAGATTCCTTTAACCGCTTTGGTTTATAGAACTCCTTCTATGAAAAATAGAGAGGCATATGTGCTAGATATGATTTCATCTGTTTTAACAGACGGAAAAAGCTCAAGGATGTACAAAAGAATGGTAGATGAGGACAAAATTGCTCTCCAAGTTCTTGCTTTTGCTAGAAGCCAAGAAGATTATGGAACTTACCTAATAGGAGCTTTACCTCTAGGTGAAGTAGATTTATCTAAACTTAGGGATGTAATGGACGAAGAGATTGAGAAATTACAAACTGAATTAATTTCTAAAAGAGAGTATCAAAAACTTCAGAATAAATTTGAAAATAGATTTGTCAATTCTAATTCTAGTATCCAAGGTATAGCTTCTTCGTTAGCAACTTATCAAATGCTTTATGGAAATACTAATTTGATCAACGAAGAAATTGAAATTTATAGAAGTATTACCAGAGAGGAAATAAAAGAAGTGGCAAATAAATACTTGCAAGAAAACCAAAGACTTGAATTGGATTATTTACCAGAACCAACCGAATAAAACACAAACAAATGAAAAAGATATTTGCATTATTAATAATATGCTTAGTAAGCACCAGTATAACTGCTCAAATTGACAGATCACAAATGCCTAAATCTGGACCTGCACCAACAGTAAATATTGGTGAGCCAGAAACTTTCAGTTTAAGCAATGGCTTAAAAGTTCTAGTCGTTGAAAACGATAAGTTACCTCGGGTTTCCGCAAGCCTTATTATAGATAATACTCCTTTCACTGAAATGAAACCAGGAACTCAGGCTATGGTAGCCAGTTTGCTAGGAACAGGAACAGAGAAAACTAGCAAGGAAGAGTTTAATGAAGAAATTGACTTTTTGGGAGCCAACATAAGCTTTGGTTCAGAAAGTGCAACAGCAAGCTCATTATCCAAATTTTTTCCACGAGTAATGGAATTAATGGCTGAAGGTGCTTTAATTCCAAACTTCACTGAAGAAGAATTCGAAAGTGAAAAAAATAAACTCATGGAAGGATTAAAATCTGGCCAAAAGGATGTGGGAACAATAGCGAATAGACTAAGTACTAGTTTATCTTATGGTTCTGATCATCCTTATGGACAATATGTTTCTGTAGAGTCTGTGGAGGGAATTGTTCTTAAAGATGTCAAAAACGTCTATAGGAATTATTTTGTGCCAGAAAATGCTTATTTAGTCATCGTTGGGGATATTACCAAAAAGGATGCTAAAAAAATAGTAAAGAAAACGTTTGGTGATTGGAAAAAAGCTAAACCACCTAGTACTTCTATTCCTCCAGTAAAACCAGCACAGTATACTCAAATTGACTTTGTAGACATGCCCAATGCTGTACAAAGTGAGATTATAGCTCAAAATACAGTAGACCTAAAAAAGTCGGATCCAGACTATTTCCCAGTATTAGTTATGAATCAAATTTTAGGAGGAAGTTTTGGAAGTTACCTCAACATGAATTTAAGAGAAGACAAAGGCTATACTTATGGCGCAAGATCAAGCGTAGGCGCTAGTCGTTATGCTTCAAGATTCGTAGCCTCTGTAGGGGTCAGAAATGCTGTAACAGATTCTGCAGTTGTAGAAATCTTTAAAGAAGTAGACAGAATCAGAAATGAAGAAGTTGATGCAGGAAAGCTTGAGGATACAAAGAAAAAATTTGCAGGTTCTTTCGTTATGAGACTAGAGCAGCCCTCTACGGTTGCTAGTTATGCTTTGGATATTGAAACAGATAACTTGAGCAAAGATTTTTATGAGACCTACTTAGAAAAAATCAACGCAGTGACTCAAGAAGACATCAAAAGAGTGGCTAACAAGTATCTGAAAACTGATCAAATGCAAGTCGTTATCGCTGGAAAAGGATCTGAGGTGGTTGAAAATCTGGAAAAAATAGAATATAAGGGTAAAATTATTCCTGTCCTTTACTTCAATAAAGAAACTGAAAGGGTTGAAAAACCTGAATTTAAGAAAGAATTGCCTGAAGGCGTCACTGTAAGTTCAGTTTACGACAGCTATATAAAAGCTATAGGAGGAAATGATGTTGTTTCTAAATTTAATGACATGATGATGAAAGGGAATGCCTCTGTGCAAGGGATGAGTATCTCTTTTACCCGAAAACTGACCAAGGATGGAAAGATGCTAGAGCTTGTTCAAATGAATGGAAATACATTATCAAAACAAGTTTTTGATGGTAAAAAAGGCTTTACTGCTGCTCAAGGTCAAAAAACAGACTATACAGAGCAACAAGTAAAAGATGCTAAAATCATGTCTGGCTTATTTTCTGAACAAAAAGTTTCAGAGTCTGCAGAGCTTACTGGCATAGAGTCTTTAAATGGTGAAGATGCTTATGTAATCAGATTAACTGAAAACGTAAGAGAGTTTTACAGCGTAGATTCTGGGCTAAAACTAGCTACAGAAACTACAGCAGAACAGATGGGTCAAAAAATGACGTCTAAACTTATGTATAGCGATTATACAGATAAAAACGGAGTTATGGTTCCTATGATGTTAAGTCAAGATTTAGGACCACAAACTATTGACATTAAAATAGAAGAGGTGAAATTTAATGATGGAGTTACAGCTTCTGATTTCGAATAACCTCTTATCTTTTAAAATTAAAATCCCGCCAAACAGCGGGATTTTTTAGTTAAGATCGTAAAAGCTGAACAGCTTTTACGATAAGGCTTTCTACAGAGGTTTTACTCGAAACATAAACACGTTTGGAATGTTCTCTAGCCTGAGTTGCTGTCGTATTACCAATACAAATTAGATTAGAGTCTAATGAGGCATTCAACTTAAATAGGCTGTCTACACCAGAGGGACTAAAACATAAAACAGCATCAAAGGATCTATTGAACTGCTTAGGAATTAAGTGTGTCTTATACACGAAAAATTCCTTGAGATCGATACCCGATTCTCGAAACATGTCTGAGAGTTCTGGTCTGCGCTGTTGACTTCCAAAAAAAGTGAAAGAGTTCTTGTGATAATTAGTGAGGATTTTCTCGGCAAGTTCTTTGGTGTTGTTGGCTTTGGCTTCAACTAAAAAGCCATAATTTTTAAGGCTTAAGGCTGTTTTATCTCCTACACAATAGCATTTCTCGATGGAAAAGTGTTTTATCAATTCTACCGCTTTTTGGCTAGTAACAACAGCATGAGGATAGTGATATTTATACCTCTCCTGAGGAAGTTCCAATACTTCTATTTGGATAGCGTTATACTCAATAAGACTTAGGCCGGCATTAATTAATAAATTCTTTTGGGGTGGAGTTAATATTTTAGTAGAAAGAACAGAAGGCATATTATAAGATTTCACGAAGGCTTTTCATAAGTTTTCCCCCGCCTTGTTTTAAAACATGTTCTGCACAACGTTTACCAAAACCTTCAACATCGTCTATAGAGATCACTTCATGAATAGTAAACGTCTGCTTGCCGTCTAAGCTAAACAGCCCGGCTCGAAAATTAATTTCTCTATCT
The DNA here is from genome assembly GCF_000153485.2 of Psychroflexus torquis ATCC 700755. Taxonomy (NCBI): domain Bacteria; kingdom Pseudomonadati; phylum Bacteroidota; class Flavobacteriia; order Flavobacteriales; family Flavobacteriaceae; genus Psychroflexus; species Psychroflexus torquis. The sequence goes on from NC_018721.1 coordinate 1,439,328, forward strand.
TTTATAGTGGCTAGAGCACCAATAGGAGCTGTACAACCTCCCTCGAGTGTTTTTAAAAATTCGCGTTCTACTCTTACAGCTAGGGCCGTATCTGTATGATTGAGTTTTTCTAAAGCTTTTCTACACACCGTATTATGTTCCATAGTAACGACAAGCATAGCCCCTTGAGCAGGGGCAGGAATCATCCAATCTAATTCTATGTGATTATCTGGCTTTAGATTAATACGCTCCAAACCTGCAGCTGCAAATATGGCTCCATTCCAATCGTGATTTTGAAGCTTTTGAAGGCGAGTATTTACATTACCTCGTAAATTTTCTACTTTGTGTTGAGGATATTTCCTCAGCCATTGTGCTTTTCTTCGTAAACTTCCGGTAGCAATAGTTCCTTTATTTTCCAAAAACGATAAGCCTTTGTGAAGAAGAATATCACTTGTATTGGCTCTTGGCAAAACAGCCCCCTGTACAACGCCTTTTGGAAGGGCTGTCGGTACATCTTTCATCGAGTGGACTGCTATGTCGATTTCTCCTTTTACAAGCGCTACATCAAGTGTTTTTGTAAAGATTCCAGTAATGCCCATTTCGTAAAGCGGTTGATCAAGATTGAGATCTCCAGTAGATTTTACGGGCTTAAGAATAGTGGAATATCCTTGATTTTCTAACAGTGTTTTAACTTTATGGGCTTGCCACATGGCTAACTCACTGTCGCGAGTACCTATAGATATAGTTTTTGACATGGTAGAGTTGAGTTATTTTGAATACGAAAGCAATAAAGAGTTAGTCGGAATCCAATTCAAATACTTTTTTAAGTAAAGCGATACTGTCTTCCGTGGAACCGTTAGCATTTCTGAGATGACTTGCAAAACTTCGAGTAATCTTGTGTATAACACGATCACTGATAATTTCAGCCTGCTCTTTATCGAATTTTAAATTCTTTTTACTTTGGTAATCTAGTTCTTCTTCCTTAAAATTATTAAATTTTTCTTTCAGTGCTTTGATGGTAGGTGCAAACTTTCGAGTGTCGAGCCATTCATCAAATTCAAATCTCACTTCTTTTATAATCGCTTCAGCTTCTGGAATATATTGTTTCCTTTTAGAAAGTGTTTCATCCGTAATTTGAGACAGATAATCCAAGTGGAGTAATTTTACATTGTCCATGCCTTTAACGTCTTCAGCAACATTTTTAGGAATAGAAAGATCTAGAACAAGAAGTTCTTTTTTGGGGTAGATCAATTCCTTTGTAATTGTTGGAGTTTGAGCACCTGTGGCAACAATAAGGATATCTGTAGATCTTATTTCTGACTGTAATTCTGAAAAATCTTTAACAATAAGGTTGAATTTACCTGCGATTTCTTCAGCCTTATCTTTCGTCCTATTAATTAAGGTGATATTCTTATTGCTGGTATGTTTAACTAGGTTTTCACACGTATTTCTACCGATTTTACCAGTCCCGAACAGCAATATCTTTTTGTCTGAAACACGACCAATATTGTCTAAAATATACTGTACTGAAGCAAAGGATACAGAAGTTGCTCCAGAGGATATTTTTGTTTCATTTTTGATTCTTCGACTTGCTTGTATGACTGAATTTACAAGACGCTCCATAAAATGGTTGACCATTCCTTGCTTTTTCGATAAAATAAAAGAAGATTTTATCTGACTTATAATTTCAAAATCACCAAGAATTTGACTATCTAAACCACTTCCGACTTTAAACATATGGTCTATCGCCAATTCGTTTTCGAGCACATACCCATTTTCAGAAAATGTTTCTTGATCCCCAAGGCTAAATTCACAAAGCAGATCGATCAAGATTTTTTCTTGATTTGCAAAGGCGTAGATCTCGGTTCTATTACAGGTGGATGAGGTGACTATAGATTCAAGACCAAGCGATTTAGCTTTGTGTAATAAAGCCTTTCTTTGATCTATATTGAGATTAAATTTTCCTCTAGTCTTAGCATCCGCTTTCTTATAGCTGATGCCTATGACATAAAAACTTATATGCTTAGAAACGTTGTATTTTTGCATTCTTTGTTCCAAAATTATGGAATACAAAATTATGGCATAAGTCTAGTTAAAAATAACGCTCAAAGTTCCTTTTTTGTCGTTTAATGTATTTTTCTTTGAAAACTGATAATTATCAGCTTTATTCAGTATTTTTGTAATGAATATGATGAATTGGAGAGGTTTTAATTAGAACGATTCTAAATAGAAAACAGGAGATTATGGCATTGACGTCAGAAAAAAATAACGCTAGAGGTTCAGAACAGTTTATAGAGATTGAAGAGGGAATATCTATCTTATCCATCAAAAATGAATCTGAAGTTGAAGAGTGTATCACCCATTATATTGGTGCGGATTTTATTCAGTTTCACTTTTGCGTAAAAGGGGAAATAAAATTCAATTTCAACGAGGGTAATTATGTTTTGAATATTAAGGAAGACTGTTCTTTGCTATTATATAATCCAGAGCGAGATCTTCCCATCAACTTAGTGGCTTTTCCAGAATCTTGGTCGGTATCTATTTTAATTTCCATCCAGAAACTCCACACGTTATTCTCTACCGAGGCTAACTATATCGACTTTCTAACCGAAGATAATCGCGACAAAAAGTATTACAAGGAGGTGAGTGTTTCTCCGGCTATGGCTGTAATTCTAACTCAGATTTTGAATTTTAATTTACATCCCTCAGTAAGAAAGATTTACTTAAAGGGAAAAGCCTATGAACTTATAGGGCTTTATTTTAACCGCCCTGCAGAAGCAGATATAGAACAATGTCCATTCTTAGATGATGAAGACAATGTGAAAAAAATAAAACTAGCCAAAAAAATTATTCTTCAGCGAATGGCAGAACCTCCAACACTTCGAGAACTTGCCGATGAGGTTGGTCTAAGTTTGAAAAAACTTAAAGAGGGGTTCAAAGAAATATACGGTGATAGTGTTTTTTCTTTCTTGTTCGATTATAAAATGGACTACGCTAGGAAGTTACTTGAAAAAGGACAGCATAACGTTAATGAAGTCGGGTTGCATATTGGTTATAGCACGGCAAGTCATTTTATAGCGGCTTTCAAAAAGAAGTTTGGAACTACACCAAAGAAGTATATACAAGGTTAACTTTTATCTAAGGATGACTCGTTTGTTGATGATTTGAAACCCAATTAATATATCATGACAATACCGATATCCTTCCAGATCAATAAAGTAAGTCTCCACAACAGTTCCTCTAAGGTCTTTTAAACTTCCCTGCAAAAGAAAATAAATGGTTGGGGAGGTATATAGTGGAATTTCAGTTTCAGCTTTTGTATTGATGAATATATTGTAAGATTTGAAGTTGTGCTTTTTCGTGTTTCTTGGTTGGATTCTAATATGCTTAAGCTTTTTACCCTCAACCATAGTATCTTTTACTTTGTCTAAACGAAATTTCATTCTAGCTTCTAAAACTGATACAGCATCAAGGGGAACTCCGTTCATGGATCCCATTAGGACAACATTTGCTTCTATAAAAGCGGTTTTTTTAAACTCATTGAAAGCGATATAACTACCATATTTTGTAAAGTCCACATATAAAATATCACTTTCAGAATTGTAAAAATTCATAAATATAGTATTGTCAGTATTATTGCTGTAGAAGACTTTATCTTCAATAATGGTCCCAATAGCATGTTGACATTCTAGATGTTCAAACTGATGTAGTCTATTAAAAAAGAACTTATCTTGACTATATAAAGAATCAACAGCAAACAGAAATAGAATTACAACGAATATTTTAAAAAGCTTCATGAGTCTTATTTAACTGAAATATATTTTGAATCTTGTTTATAAAATCTCCAAGGGAGGCTTGCATCCTCTTCTGCATAATCAATGCCAATTCTTGTGGTCTCGACAATAGATTCTACTTTAACTCCAGGGTTGTCTATCCAGATGTCTTGGCCAAGGACACTTTTAGCATTATGAGATTTTGTAATCCCTAAAGCTTTTGTCACATTACCAGGGCCGGAGGTTAAGCTTTTTTCAAGTTTTTTTTTATTCCTGCGCTCTAGCATTTTTTGGAGGCCTTGTTTAGGTTCAATCGCTCTAATTAAAATAGCATCGGCATTACCGCTCGTGTTGGTTACAATATTAAAAAGATGATGAATACCATAGCATAAATAAACATAAGCAATACCTCCGGACTCGTACATCACTTGAGTTCGCTTTGTAAATCTACCCAAATGCGCGTGGCATGCTTTATCACCTTGCCCAGCATAAGCTTCTGTCTCTGTAATAATACCTGAAGTTAATACTCCATCAATAGTGGTGGTTAGCTCTTTTCCAATTAAGTCTTTAGCAAGAGCTACTACATCAGGATTTTCAAAATAATTTTTTGAAAGAGGTTGATTCATTATGCTGCATTTTATCTCAAAATAGTTAAATTTAGGGTCAAACTTAATTTTTCTATGAAAACTTTAATTTTATGTTTGATAATTTCAACCTGTATGGCACAAGAACAACTGATTTACGATTTTAAATCCAGTGAAAATTCAAAGGATTGGACCATTGTGAATGATGGAGTCATGGGAGGATTATCTTCAAGTTCAATGAATTTAAATGCAGAAGGCCATGCTGTTTTTACAGGTAATATCTCTTTAAAAAACAATGGAGGCTTTTCCTCCGTAAGGCATTTCACCAACATTAGTGAAGTAGGACGTTATAAGTACATCAATTTAAAGGTGAGGGGAAATCCTTCAACTTACCAATTCAGATTAAAGAAAAAAAGGGGGGATTACTACTCCTATGTGAACACTTTTGAAGTGACTCCCACTTGGAAAACAATGAAGTTAGAAATTTCAGAATTTTATCCAACTTATAGAGGAAGAAGCTTAGATTTACCCAACTTTGAAGCTACGTCCATAGAAGAAGTCACCTTTTTAATAGGGAACAAAGTTATAGAAGAATTTAAATTAGAAATCGATAAGATCTTCTTATCCAATTGATGATACATGAAAGAGTCTGACAAGAAATTTGTTGAAAACTGGGAACGAATAAAAACGCAAGGAAAAGGAAAATATATTACCAAGCACGGAGTTGGTTTTGGAGTTATTGTATTTGCTTTAAATACGGTATTAACTTATTGGGGAAACTGGGGACAAATGTCAAATGCAGACTTTTTTGTACAACTCTTTATCTCCATTGTTGTTGGCGGAGGCATTTACGGAGCATTTTCTTGGTTTTTAAATGATTTTATTTACCGTAAAAAACTAAAAGAAGGATAGCCTCTAATCTGGAATCATAGCTTTTAAGTCACTTAAGGTATTGGCATCTTCAATCTTTTTGTCCTGTCTCCAGCGTAATATTCTAGGGAATCTTGTTGCCATCCCACTTTTGTGGCGTTTGGATTCCGCAATGCCTTCAAAGGCAATTTCGAAAACATGCTCATATTCTACACTTCTTACGGGACCAAAACGCTCAATGGTGTTTTTCTTTATCCACGCATCTACTTTTTTAAACTCTTTATCTGTAAGTCCCGAATAGGCTTTTGCAAAAGTGATCAACTCAGATCTATCGTCATTCCATAATGCAAAAGTATAATCTGTAAATAAATTGCTACGCCTTCCATGGCCTCTCATAGCATAAGTTAGTACCGCATCAATACTAAACGGATCTGACTTCCATTTCCACCAATCTCCTTTCTTTCTCCCAACCCCATAGGTAGAATCTGCACGTTTTATCATGAGTCCTTCAGATTTAATATCTCTAGCTTTTTCACGCTCTTTAGCCATATCTTCCCAAGATGTAAAACGCATAGTTTCAGATAGGTGAAAGGGTATAATGTCTTTGGAATATTTTCTAAAAAGATCCTCTAAGACCTCACGTCTTTTTTCAAAAGGTGTGGAACGAATATCCTCTCCTTTGTATTCCAAAATATCATAAGCTTTTAAGATAACAGGAAGTTTTTTCAGTAGTGCCTTGCTTACATTTTTTCGCCCTATTCTAGTTTGTAAGTCTTTAAAATCTCCAATGCTATCGTTAGGATAAGGCAATATCTCCCCGTCCAACACCGTTCCATCTGGAAGAATTTCAGTGAATATCTCAAATTCTGGATATTTATCGGTGACTAATTCTTCACCACGGCTCCAGACAAAGAGCTGTCCTTTCCTTACAATAAGTTGAGCTCGTATACCATCCCATTTATGTTCTGCTAGCCAATCTTTAGGCTGCCCAAGTTCAGAAGCATCCTCTGCGATGGCATAGGCTAAGTAAAAAGGATAAGGCTTAGAGAGGTAATCCGCTTCATTTTTTTCGAGAATTAATTCAGAATAGGATATTTTATTTGGATCCCAGTTCCCCATAAGTTTAAAGGCCAAAATATCTTCATCTATACCTGTTGCTTTAGATAGAGCTCTGGTCATTAATTTCTGACTAACGCCAATTCTGAATCCTCCTGTCATTAATTTTGTAAACACAAACCGTTCATAATAATCGAGTTGGCTCCAGTTTTTGATGAGGTATTCTTTTTTTTCTTCTTCTGATTTTGGTTTCAGTTGGAGGATTTCTTGTAAGAATTGAGTGAGGCTCTTTTCAGTAGTTTTAGTTTTATTAGGAACTACAAGCGCTATGGTTTCTGCCAAATCTCCAACTATATGATAGGATTCTTCAAAAAGCCATAGCGGAATTTCTGCTAATTCTGAAGCATACCCTCTTATTAATGTACTATTAACTGGTCTTGGTGGTCGTCTATGGGAAAGAATAGCAATGGTCCAAACTTTGTCTGGGTTGGAAGCGATTTTGAAATAGTTGGATAAAGCTTCAACCTTTTGATTGGTTTTGTTGGTGCTATCGATGGTTTTTACCAAGTGAGCAAAATCCTTCATGATGGCCTATTCTTTTAGCTTTTCTTTAGAAGAAAGATTAAGAACTTTGGTAATATAGGGATCGTTCTCATGGGCGATTTTTTCAGCAAGATCGATGTCAAATAGCTGTTTTGCTATTGTTGCTTTGAGGTATTTTTCTAAAATAAGACTTGTACTTCCAAAGTTGTAATTCATATTAAAATCACCGAGGTATCTCGTGAATTTTTTCACAACCTCTTCCGTAATTAATGTCCTTGCTAAAAAATCATCTTTGGACAAGGAATTATAAAATTTCCTTTTTTCATCCAATAAGTCGAATATAAATCTATCCATAACTCCGCCTTCATACATAAATTGGATGTCTTGTATGGCTTGAGAAGCGTCTCTAGGTACAAATATGTCGGGTATAATACCACCTCCACCATAAACGATTTTACCCTCTGGAGTTTTATATTTTAGGGCATCATCTACATTGATGCTATCTTTGCTTAAGAGCTCACCATTGGTGTAGCGCTCCATATAATCTGAATAATACGCATCGCTATTTCCATTTTCATAAGGCCGTTGGATAGACCGACCTGTTGGCGTGTAATATCTAGCCACCGTTAACCTTACAGCACTTCCATCCCCTAGATTCATTTCTCTTTGAACAAGACCTTTCCCGAAAGATCGACGTCCAATAATTGTTCCTCTATCATTATCTTGTATTGCTCCAGCGACTATTTCACTTGCAGAAGCAGATTTCTCGTCGATGAGCACGTAAAGCTTCTTGTCTTCATAGTCTCCAAGATTGGTGGAATACGTCTCGTTAATGTCTCCATTTTTGTTTTTGGTAAATAACAAGAGTTTCCCGTCTGCAATAAATTCATCTAAAATTGTAGTGGCCTGTTTTAAAAATCCTCCTCCATTATTTCTCAAGTCAAGCACAACACTATTGAGTTGTGGTGTGGCAAACTCTCTCATCTTTAGTTTAAACTCCTCATAAGTGGATTCAGCAAATCGGTTTATCTTGATATAGCCCAAGGTATCATTAACCATATATCCGGTGTCGACACTTATTAAGGGAACCACGTCCCTATTGATTTCAAAATCCAATAAATTGTTTTCTCCAAAGCGTTTCACCTTCAAGTTTACTTTAGAATTAGCTGGCCCTTTCAAGATTTTAGTCAGAGAATCATTGGTCATACTGTTCCCGAAAAGTGGTATTGCATCTGCATATAGAATGCGGTCTCCAGCCTCCAAGCCGGCTTGTTCTCCAGGACCCTTCGAGAGGGTACGAATCACAGCAATAGTGTCTTTAATATTGTAAAAGCTTATACCAATACCTACAAAATCTCCACGCATATTATCTTGTACAAAGTCATATTCTTTATTGGAGATATACACAGAATGTGGGTCTAGATTATCCAAAATTGAATTTACAGTGACATCTACAATGCTATCTGTATTCACATCATCTACATATTCTTTATCTATATAGTTGATGAGTCTATTGAGTTTTTGACGTTTGGAAGAGGAATTAGCTAAAGAGCTATCTTGAAAATCTAAAAGATTACCCAATAAAATGCCTGTTACGAAGACAACCGCAAGGAGTAAAGGCAATAAAATTTTCATCCATCTCTTCATTCTTCTAAATTTTCAATATGTTGGAGATCTACTCCAGCTTTTTCTAAAAAATCCAACCCAGCATTATCTTTGTAGCGATGTTGGTAAACCACACGTATAATTCCTGCTTGGTGAATTAACTTACTGCATTCCTTACAAGGGGATAAATTGATGTAAAGCGTTGCATTTTTTGAAGATTGTGTGGAAGCCGCAACTTTTAAGATCGCATTAGCCTCAGCATGGAGTACATACCACTTCGTTAAGCCTTCTTTATCTTCACAGGCATTATTAAAGCCGCTGGGAGTCCCATTAAACCCATCCGAAATAATCATTCTATCTTTCACGATAATAGCTCCAACTTGCTTGCGCTGGCAGTGCGATAACTTACCCCACTCTCTCGCCATTCTCAGATAGGCTTTGTCAAATTTTAATTGCTTTTCTATGGTCATCTTCAAAATAAATTCGAATATAAAACTAATGCGCTTTTACAAGCGTTAAGAACCTGCCTAAATTTACTAAAACTCTAGTAAACCTGATTCTGTTTACATTTAAAATATCCAATTTCCAACAAGAATGGGGATAGTCATTCCCAGCACTAACGAGGAGATTACTAAAATCCAATCTCTTTTTGAAAATCTAAAAATATTTTGCACAATAAGGCCTAGGAGTAACACTATAAAAACAACTATTATTTGAGCTAGTTCAATTCCTAAAGCAAACTCAACCAGCATAAACAGGGGGTTGTCATTTCCTTGGGCAAGCATATTAAAATAGTTAGAAAAGCCAAACCCATGCACTAGTCCAAAGAAAAAAGTTATAAAATACAGTAGATTAATTTTGCCCTTGGGTTTTCCTGACGTGAAAATACTGTAAACTGCAGTAAAAATAATACTTACAGGAATCAGGAATTCAATAATTGAACTTTCGACTCGAATTAGACCGAAAGCAGAAACGGCTAAGGATACTAAATGTCCAATGGTAAATAAAGTGACTAGCCAAATTACTTTTTTGCTCTGCTGAAATGTATACGAAGCCACTAAAGCCGTCAGAAAAAGAACATGATCATAAGCATTCCAATCTAAGACATGATCGAAACCAAGCTTGAGATATAACCAAAAATCTTCCATACGCTACCCTGTTTGTCTTAATTGACAAATTTAACTAAATATTGCTTTTAAAAAGAGGTTTACCCCTATAAACACAAAAATAGTTGAAGTATGATTTTACCAAGGCCCATTTTTGTTTTGTAAGGCGGAATTAGTCCAGTTGGAAAGAGCGCCAAGCTGGCAGCGTGGAGGCCATCGGTTCTCCCAAAGCATCGGGACGATATTCTCCATCTTCCACTTATCAAAATATATTTTTCAACACATAGTATGAAAATAAAATTGGTACGAATTTTTTTCAATTATATTTGCACGTAATTATAAAGAGGGGGATTAGCTCAGTTGGCTAGAGCGCCACGCTGGCAGCGTGGAGGCCATCGGTTCGAGTCCGATATTCTCCACTCTTAAAATCCCTGAAGCCTTTGGACAAAGACTTCAGGGATTTCTTATTTACTGATTTGTACGATTTTTGTATAGTTGTTTGTCCTAAGTAAAGAATTCTTTGCTTTGTATCCCTTTTTATTCAGTTGCTTTTTTTGTGTGAGAATCTGCTGTTTTTTATCATTTTCCTTTAATTTAGGCAATACTCAGCTAAGGTTCTTTTTAGAACCGTTTTTAATGTTTGTATTCTAGTTTATCCTTTATAATTTGTTTGTAATCCTTGGGCGACCAGCGACTGTCATAGGTAAAAAGTGTGATTAAGGTTTCCTTTTTACAACTCGGACAACAGCGATGTAAGGACTTCTCTTGAGTGGCAAAGGTTAATATGTGTGCCAAGTTTTTATCTCTTAATTGCAATTGTAATAGCGGTAACTTCTCTTTTTTCCAACTGCTACTCAAAAACCCGTAATGCCTTATTCGAGTAAAGCCTTTGGAAAGAATATGAAATTGAAAACGCTGTATAAACTCTTTAGTGGAGAGTGTTAGTGTGGTTTTTTTAATAATCTTACAGCAATCATCAGTCGACGGATTACTAAGCAAATTTTGCATTTATTTTTACAACATCTCAACGAGGACATAACTTTAAGCTATCCGTTCTTAACGGTTAAATACCTTTAAATGATTAAAAAAGTAGTTTTTAAAAGTCTGTTTTAACTAATTTAGGAGACCAAGGCATAATTAATTTATAGCTTAAAATAACAAAGCATCTAAAGCTTTAAAAACACCAAGACTAAGCCTTGGAGCATCCCACTCACTTTACCCTATGGAACGGGGAACAAGCTTATAGACATATCCGGGCTGATTTAGGTCATAATAGCTCCAAAGCGACAGAAATTTATGCTTGAGTTTTAGCGATTAATAACAAAACGCAAAAATTATATTAGATATTATACAAAAAAGTGTTAATTTAGTTTGTAATATGAAATAACACTTAATAGATATATGCTCTATACTGAAGATTTGAATAGGGTTTATACGGATGTTGTGAGTAATAGTAAAAACTATGGAAGATAGTAAACAAGAAAAATCCAATTCTGATCAAGTTGAGCAAATTAACTTACTTCAAAAACAAATTGACCAAATTCAATTGAAGGTTTTTAGTGAACAAAAATCAAAATGGTATAAGAGCCCATCGCTTATTTTAAGCATCATAGCCCTATCAAGCTCATTATATTTTACTACTAAATCAATCATTGAGAATAAAGACACAAAGCAGCAGCAAACAGAGTCTGCAATAATCCAATCAATTAAGCAGTCGATAACTAATCTCTTAATTGAAGAAGAAAAACTTATTGCTGCCCAGTCAAACCAATATACTGAACTTAACGCCAAGAATAGCGCGTATATGATTTTTCAGGCAAAATCCGGCCCATTAATTGATAAAATATCTATTTCACTAAACGATAAAAGAATAGATAAAATTGAACCTAGTCTTCTTATTAATTATGGAAGATTCCTCACTGGTCAAGGAGATTTCTCTAAAGCTCATTGGGCTTTTGAAAATTCTCTTAAAGCAACGACTAACACTATGACTATGTTGCTTTGCTATAGATATTTAGCAAACATTATTGCCAATCCATCTTATGAAAATTTTGATTCATTAAAAAGTCGAGATTATAGATGGAAAACAGTACAACTCGCAAAAAGATTTTCTGGAGAATTAAAAAATGATTATCTATCTCGATCATATGAGCTTTGGGCTATAGATGAATATTACTTTTTTAAAAATAAACAAGAAGGGAATAGGCTTATTGACAGCTCAAAATTGTATGTTCAAAAATTTCAAGACTTGAATACGAGTAAAGTAGTTATAATGAATCGACTGATAGAGACTTATAACTACTATAACGAAATATTAGTAACCAACAACCTAGCAGGGGTATATTCTTTTTATTCAAGTGACAAGAAAAATGGAAAGGCTTACATCTCCACCAATAATATGGGTGGCTATATAACGCTGGATTTAATAAAGGATCGAAAACTTAATGGTAGAATATCGGGATCTGGAAACTTAATAAGTATAAAAGATTTGAAATTTGAGGTTAGTATTGTTAGTCAATCTAGCGACGCAAATGGTGGGACACTAATACTAAGCACCAGTGAAAACCGTAAACTTATAGGTTACTTATATGAATTTGGCAAAGAACCGGTAAAATACTATTTGACCAAAAGGAGATAACTAAGCATATGGCGTGCCGATAGGCCAAAGCTATAGGATTTGATGACTGATCCAGGATTGCTGGTAAGGGGGAATTCGATGAGTTGGCAAGACCCTTACAACAGGAGAAGGGTGTTTTTAGAGTGCTTTGTATCCCTTTTTATTCAGTTGCTTATCTAAATAAGGTACTTTTTAGGGAGATCACCCTTTTATGAAACGGGGAACAAGCTTAAGACATATCCGGGCTGCTTTAGGTCATAATTGCTCCAAAGCGGCAGAAATTTATACTAGAGTTTTATTGATGAATACAAAGTCTGTTGGATACTATATATAAAAGTGTTAGCTTAGATGAAAATAAAACAACGTCCAAAATAGATATATACCCTTTACTAAAGTTTTGAATAGGGTTTATACGGATGTTACCTGCAAGCGCAAAAAATGAGAATACTGAATCTAAACATATTAGTAATACTTATAGCCAAATTGAGTTTCGCTCAAACTGTGGACTTTGATTTAATCAAATATAACGGACTGAATTTCTATTCTACTAAATCGGAAATAATAAGAAAACTTGGCAAACCGAAAAAGACATTTGACCCAAACTATGAATGTGGATTTTTATCAACAGAATCTCAAGACGGAGAATATTTAACTCTTGATTATGGAAAAATAAAATTCACTGGAAATAATAAAGAATTGTATGTTTTAGAACAGGTTGATTTTGAAAACGACAATTCAATTGTTGTAAAGTATGGAAATCGGAATTTAACTTGTGAAACTAGTTTATTTGAATTAAAAGAAATATTTGGAAAGGTATTTTCTGAACATTTTGAAAATAAATTAAGCGGAGCAATAGTCATTTATCAAGAAAAATCCGACGACGGAATACGAATTTGGATAAAAAATGGAAAGTTAGCTCAATTTGAATATTGGTCGCCGTGTTGAAAAAAGCCTGCAGGTAACACTGTATAAAATTAATTGCTGGTTTTAGCCAACTTACGAAAGTCCAAACGGACTTTCTTGGTTCTTGTTTTATTTACTAAATTAGTGGCTTAAAATACGCAACTAACATTATACCAAACGTTGGCAACAAGTAAAACAACAAACCTCTGAAATAATCAATGACAATTCTTTTTATTTCTAATCAATCTAATTTAACGAAAGAGGAAGCCTTAAAAATATTTCAACCCTACACAGAAGAAAAGGACTTTCACTATTTTAAATCTTTATCAAAGGCAAAAGACTTCCTGACGAACAAACTAATTGAAAAAGACAAGCACCTTGATTTTATAATATCTGATTGGAAATTTCAGAATGATAATTCTAAAACTATTTTAAATTGGATTAGAAATTCGTTAGAAAACTATTCTTCTAATAATTTTCAATTAAAATCTATACCTTTTTTACTTATAGAAGACCGAGAAAATCAATCTGCTACAATATCAGACGGATTTGATGCTGTTATCGAAAATTTTCCGAATAACTATATAAATTTAAAACACAACATTACGAGTTCAATTAGAAAATGGAGAACTTCATTTGCGGATGATTTAGAACTCATAGGACTTGACCCAAAAAATAAGACAAACTATTCCAATCATCGTAAAACTTTTATTGCTTATTATAAGCTTAAAGTTTTATCTAAAACATTTGTAGATAAAAAATCTAATTCTCTAAATTATATTTGGACAGATTTTGACTACACAAATCTTGTGGACTCAAATGAGCGCTTTGAAAAAAAGATGAAACAAACTTTAATTAAGCCAACAAAATATCTGGAAAAAGAGTTTCACGATTTTCTTCGAGATAATCCGACTTTTGTTAAAGGCGAAAACTTCAATAAATTACTTTACGAAAAGCATCTTTATATAAATAATACTCGAAGATATAACGAACCAGATTTTATTAATAAACCTTTTGATTATGCGATTAGATATCCTGAAATTTTTGAGGTCAAACGACAATCCCAAAGACTCTTTTGGAAAAATAAAGACAAACTTTTATCAAAAGCTAAAAAAGGATTTGAACAAGTTGTTCGCTATAAAAAATATATGGAATCCAAAAATGAAGCAAACGAATATTTTATTAAAAAATATTTAGACAAGGTTTATAATCAATATGAATATACGCTCTTGATGGGTTCGTCTGAAGAAAAAAGATATAATGAAAATCTAATTGAAGAGTTAAAAACTGATTTTAATTTTACAGAAGTAAATTTAGTAACCTATGAAGATTTATTACATAAACACATTCGGCTTTGTGAGAGGCTAAATGAATTCAATATATTTTAACATCGGAAAGAAAAACCCAGTTGTCAACACCGTATATAATTAATTGCTGGTTTTAGCCAATTTACTAAAGTCCTCGCGCACTTTCTATCTGTGGTTTATTTACTAACTTTAGTGCTTAAAACACGCAGCTAATCATACACAACAACGTTAGCAACAATGTAAGGCTAAAACCTAAAAATAGTAATTACAAATTAAAATATGTTAGTCAAAGAAGTCTTTAGTGAACTTTATAATGAATCTGTAACAACTAAAAATCCTACTTGGGAATTAGAATGTAATTGTGAGGATAAAACTACAATACAACTAGTTGAAACTCTTTTTCAATCAGAATTAATGGATTTATTCCAAACAAGGAAAGCTTCTGAAAAAGTAATTCCAGTTATACATCGTCACTTCGACCAAATCATTAAACGAAAGAATAATAGCAAATCATATAAACATAAAGAAATATTTTCATACTTGCAATTAACTTGGGGAATATCAGCAACAACTCAATTAAATTGGGATGGAGAATTTGTTTATTGCTATGAAATATTTATGAAATCCGTTTTTGATAAAGTCTTCAAAAATGGAGAAACTTATGACTTAAAGGAAGTGTCAGTTTATAAATACCTTGAATCAAAAAACAAATATCTTTCACAATCGAAGGATATTATTGAACAATGGTTTAGTCAGCTATATTATTATTCAAAATCATTTTCTGGTTTAAACGAATGGTGTGAATACTTTTTTGAAGAGGTCTATTATTATTTAAACGAAGATTTTCAAATTGAATCATATCACCCACAATTATTATCTAACTTACTTTCTTGGTGTGAAGTGAATTTTAATTCTAAAGGCAGCAGAGTAATAAGGAATATCATAGAAAGGGAATATCAGCAAATTAGATGGTCTGATACAGTAGAAAAAGTGACTATGAAAAGCTCATTAGGTCTTCAATTGCTTCTGTGTCAGAATTACAAAAACAATGAGAAAAAAAAATTGTTTACTGAGTTAGATAGCAATTTTAATTTCCATCCATTATCAAGAATGCAAGGCTTAATTGCATTATGCATTGATGAAGAAAACTTAAATAACAACTATGACTTTCTAATAGATTCCATTAAGACTTATAATACGTTTTTGAACAAACAAAACCTCAATACTTTTGACTACATCTATCAAAGAGCAAGAGTATTTAAAAATCTGCTAAACGCCACAATATCAATTGCTATAGAAATAGGAAAAGGCGAATTAATTGATGACTTACTTATAACATATTACGACATTAAAAATCCTCAAATAAAAGGATCCAACGCTTATATTGTACCTAATCAAAAAAATAATGTCGCTTATTGTTTAGCAAAACAAACAATTTTTGACGAAAAAGAATCACAGAAATTATTAATACAAATAGTCGATATTGAAAATAAGGCTTTTAACACATTTAGATTGCTTAAAGGAGGTATTAAACAAAAAATAACGCCAACCAATCAACCTATTGGATTACCAGTTCCTAAACTAGCAAAAGAATATGAAACTAAGCTTTTTGAACTTTATGATTTCAGTAAGTTAAATAATGAATTGCAACACCTAAACTCATTAAGTCAATTTGATTTTAATTCATTCCCTCTGCAAGCTCTTATGATTAGGTCTATTGAAAAAACTTTGCCTATTAACCTAAGTTTATCAGAAAAATTAGAGTTCTCTAGAGTACAAAAAATATTATTTTGGTCTGGTTTTAGTCAAACATCCGAAATCGAGATGGAAGCACTTAAAGAGATATTTGATTCTAAAAAAGTAACATTTGAAATTCACAATGAAGAAAACAGCGATTTAATAAGATTCCAAAGCAGAATAGATGAACTCGATCCAGAAATAATTTGGATTTCCTCACATGGAGAATATAAACATTATGAACCAAATGTTTCTGAAATTAAACTATCTGAAAAAGAATCAATTGCCATTAGAGATTTCGAATTGCTAGTCAATAATAGTGACAAAAGACGTCTGTTATTTTTAAATATTTGTGAAGGAGGAGTTCACTCTCAAACAGGAGAATTTAAAAATTTAGGATTCCCAAATTTATTAACTTCTGATAATCAAGATGTAATATCACATTTATGGATGGCTGAACCTCGCTTTGCATATGTCTTCGGAGTATTCTTTGCTTTAGGTATAACACATTTACAAAAAAACTTTTTTGACGCATTTCAATATTCGCTATTAAAAGTATTAAGCAATAAAACCTCTATCCTTGATGAATTGGAAAAACTTCCATTAGAATTAATTAACTTGAAAGAAAGAATAACTAATAATGATGGAACTGAATGGGGAAACATAATAACAACTGGAAGTCCTGTTTATAACATTTAAAAAAACTGCTTAGAATAACTAAGCATATGGCTTGCCGATAGGCCAAAGCTATATGATTTGTTGACTGACCCGGAATTGCTGGTAAGGGGAATTCGTCGATTAAGTATAGACCTTACAAGAGGAGAAGGTGGTTTTTAGAGTGCTTTGCATCCCTTTTTATTCAGTTGCTTATTTAAATAAGGTGTTTTTTAGTGAGATCATGCTTTTTTTGTGTGAGAATCTGCTGTTTTTTATCATTTTCCTTCAGTTTAGACAATATTCTGCTAAGGCTCTTTTTAGAACTATTTTTAATTTTTGCATTCTAATGTATCCTTTATAATTTGTTTGTAACCCTTTGGTGGAACGCGACTGTTAAAGGTGAAAAGTGTGATCAAGGTTTGCTTTTACAGACAGGACAACAGCGATGTAAGGATTTCTCTTGAGCGGCAAAGGTTATGATGTGTGCCAAGTTTTTATCTCTTAATTGCAATTGTAATAACGGTAACTTCTCTTTTTTCCAACTGCTACTCAAGACCCGTAATGCCTTTGGAAAGAATATGAAGTTGGAAAATGCTGTATAAACTCTTTAGTGGAGAGTGTTAGTGTGGTTTTTTTAATAATCTTACAGCAATCATCAGTCGACGGACTACTAAGCAAAGTTTACATTTATTTTTACAACAGCTCTACGAGGACATAACTTTAGGCTATCCGTTCTTAACGGTTAAATGCCTTTAAATGATTAAAAAATAGTTTTAAAATGTCTGTTTTAACTAATTTAGGTGACCAAGACATAATTAATTTATAGCTTAAAATAACAAAGCATCTAAAGATCAAGGTATCTCGCAAAGCTTTAAAAACACCAAGACTAAGCCTTGGAGCATCCCACACACATTATACCCTATGGAACGGGGAACAATCTTAAGACATATCCGTGCTGCTTTATGTTATATAGCTCCAAAGCGGCAGAAATTTAAACTAGAGTTTTAGCGATGAATACAATGTCTGTTGGATAATATATATGAAAGTGTTAGCTTACATGAAATAAAATAATGTCCTAAATAGATATATACCCTATAATGAAGTTTTGAATAGGGTTTATACGGATGTTGGGGCACATAAAGACGAGTATTAACTTTTAAATTATGCCAAACGTAGTATTTTTCAGTTTTACAGAACCTGATAGAGGAGTAGTTCTAACAATTAAAGGGAGAGCCGTCAATTCGAAGTATACAAATTTAAATTTCAGAGTGAAAGATCTTTTAAAAAGATGGGACACTGAAGATGATGCAGTTATTAAACAAGCAATCACTAAAGCAATGACAGGAACTTCTAGAACTATTGTATTTGTTGGAGAAAAGACGCATAGAAGTAAATGGGTGAAAAAAGAAGTCAACATGACATTAGAAAATAACAAACCTGTTTATGCGATTAGATTAAAAGAAACAAATGGTAAGACTCCCAAAGTTCTAGAGGATAATGGTATTTTTCTCTATTCATGGAGTGAAGAACGTTTACAAGAATTGGCGACAAAATGAAACCTTACTGTTTTATATTAATGCCGTTTGGAACTAAAACGGATGAAGGTGGAAAGACGGTAGAGTTTGATGAAATATATAAGAAGATAATAAACCCTGCTGTAGTCAATGCTGGTTTAACTCCGATAAGAGCAGATGAAGAGATTGTGGGTGGAATAATCCATAAACCAATGTTCGAGCGATTGATGCTATGTGACTATGCAATTGCAGATTTAACGACTGCTAACGCTAATGTCTTTTATGAGTTAGGTGTACGTCATGGAATCCGTCCGCATAGCACAATACTCACGTTTGCGGAAGGTATGCGGCTACCTTTTGATGTCGCCCCTTTAAGAGGATTACCCTATAAAATTGATGAGAATGGATTGCCATTGGATATTGATGATGCTATTGCAAACATTACGAAACGATTGGATGATTGTAGAACACCAATTGACGATAGTCCGGTCTATCAATTAATTTCTGATATGCCAAGAATGGAAATCGCTAGTTTAAAGACGGATACTTTTAGAGATTCAATCGAATATTCTAATTTATATAAGGAGAAACTAGAAAGTGCTCGAAAAATTGATAAAAAAGCGATATCTTCTATTGAAGCTGAGTTGGGTAGTATAATTGATGTTGACCCTGCAATTATTATTGATTTATTTCTTTCATATCGGTCAGTAGAAGATTGGACTTCAATGATAAATTTAGCTAATAAAATGACCCCTATTTTGGCTCAAGTGGTTTTAGTTCAAGAACAAATAGGATTTGCTTATAATCGTCTTGGAAATCACGAAAAGGCAGAATCTATTCTTAGTGAGGTAATTAAAAAATACGGTATAAGTAGTGAAACAAATGGCATTCTTGGTAGAGTTTATAAGGATTTATGGAAAAAACACGAAGAAAAAGGAGAAAATGTCAGGGCAAGAGGCTTTTTAAAAAAATCAATTAAATGTTACTTGGAGGGCTTCCAATCCGACTGGCGTGATGCTTACCCAGGAATTAATGCTGTAACGCTTATGGAAATGACAGAGCCTTTAGATAAACGTCAATCTAAATTATTACCTGTTGTACTATATTCTGTTGAAAGAAGAATTTCAACAAAACACTCAGATTATTGGGATCATGCTACATTACTAGAACTGAATATTTTATCCAATGACTCTGAGAATGCAATAAATTCTCTTGAAAATGCTGTTACATTTATAAGAGAAAAATGGGAACCAAAAACTACTGCTAACAATATCAAATTAATTATTGAAGTAAGGCAAAAGAGGGGATATAAAACTAAATGGATAGAAGATATATATAACGAATTAATAAAAGCAGGTGAAAACTAATATCTGCATATAACAATGTATGTAGTTTATGGCTAGTAAGTGTCAATAATCAAGTTTATAGCATTAAGTAAATTCATCTAAAATTGAAAGTTTGGTGCTCCAAAAACCGCCAAAAAACCATATACTTAACGTTGTGCAATATATACAAAAACAACCCAAATAAATGATTAAAAGAATATTTCATCCTATTGGACAAGGAGCATTTTACTCTGAAAGACACGAAAATTTTAATGTCGTTTTTGACTGTGGAAATTGGAAAAAAACCAAACAATCTGAAATGTTAGTAAAGCAAAGTTTCAAAAAAGAAGATGTAATAGACATTCTATTCATTTCACATTTTGACAGCGACCACGTTAATAGAATTGAAGTTCTCAAAAATCATTGTGCTAACATAAAAATGGTAGTCTTACCTCTATTAAATCCGGAGGAAATACTCTTGTTATCGAATTTCTATAGAAATATAGACAATAGCATTGTTCCGTTAATTACCGAACCTAATCAGTTTTTTGGAGAAAACACCAAAATAATTTATGTACAGCCTTCAGAAAACGAAGAAACAAACAATGATTTAAATTTAGAACAAGAAACTCTTGAAAATAATCAATCCATAGAAAGCGGAACTAAAATTAGCAAAGGTTCTAATTGGATTTTTATTCCATATAATTATGAATATAAAACAAGGAACCAAGAATTATTAGACCTATTAAAAGAGCATTCAATCGATGTATCCAAATTAAAAAAGGATTTATCATATTCAATTGCAAATAGAACAAAATTACGTTTAATTCATAACAAATTAAGTGGTAAAATAAACCAAAATTCAATGTTTTTATATTCTGGACCATTAGAACAAAAAAACAATAACTTATCTATTCAAAGACATATAAAACCTTTTTGTCCAATTCCTTTTCCATTTTCAATTTTGAGAGAACATAACAATAGAGTTTCTTGTGTTTATACTGGAGATGGCGACTTAAATAAGGTTAGAATAAACATTGTTTATAGAAAATATTGGAATTTAGTTGGTACAATTCAAATTCCTCATCACGGAGATATAAAAACTTATAAATCGACTCACTAGCATCCGAAAGTTTTTAGAAAGAAGTAAGAAACATGTTTCTACCCCAATGTTTACATTAAAAAGCTCACTTTACCCAGAAAATAAGTCCCTCTCTAACACTAATACTTTTTGTGGTGAAATTGTCACTTTACGAACACCTTCTCTGACTTCATTGCACACATAGTCTAGTGATAAGTAGTGATATAAGCAAAATCTCACTTTTTCTGACAAATTAGAAAAAGCAACTGCTTTTTTGGAAATAGTTCGCTTTATAAGCTCTAAAAGTAGATAATTTATCAGCGCTACATATATTTGCGATTTTACTGCATTCTCACTGGTTCCCCAGAAGGTTTTTACTTGTAGGTTTTGTTTTAAAGCTTTAAAAAACAATTCAATATCCCAACGTTTCTTATATAATGCTGCAATGGTATTGTATTCCCAATCAAGTTGGTTGGTAATAATGGCAATTACTTTGTTTTCATCTTCTTTATAAACATGTACCAATCTTAGTTTATGCTTTGAAATACCCGTTTCTATCGCCCTACCTGATGTAAGTTGTATTATTTCATCTTTAAGAATATGTTGGTCAACATCATCAGCAAGCTCCAGCTCCTCTATCGTTTCATACAAAGTGTTGGACTTAATTCTAGTAACAAATACATTTTCTGCTTTTATTCTATTGAGCATTAATTCAAAATCGAAATAAGCTCTGTCTTCAACTATAATAGTGTCTTTAGGGAAAATCAGTTGCTTTAATCCATATCTGTCATGAACCTTTGCTTCTGTTATATTTACTACATCAGGTATCATTAAATTATAATCCCAGCTAGTGTGCAATTTAATACCTCCTTTAGCTGTCCGAAACTCTGCCCAATCAAACATAGCCAGACACAAGGAAATCGTTGAGCTATCTATTAGTTTAACTACCTTGCCCTTAATCTCTTCTATAATATGGGTGTTATGATGCTGTTTTAGCACCGATTTATAGTGACTTAATAAACGATAATACAAGCTCTCAAACACCTGCCAGTCACGCTTTTTATTGCCATCGCTCATTGTAGAACGAGCAGGGCTTTGGGAAATCGACTGATATATCTGATAAAAATTATTTTTGTCCAATATCAGTAGGACTGAATAATACTTATGGTCATCCTTCAACAACTGTAATTGCAGATTTAAATGGGAATAAAAATATTCCAATTCAAGTAACAGAAGACATAAATGATTTATACTTTGAAATTATTAAATGAAATACGAGGCATAATAACTAAGCATATGGCTTGCCGATAGGCCAAAGCTATATGATTTGTTGACTGATCTGGGATTGCTGGTAAGAGGGGAATTCGATGAGTTGGCAAGATCCTTACACGAGGAGAAGGTTGTTTTTAGAATGCTTTGCATCCCTTTTTATTCAGTTGCTTATCTAAATAAGGTACTTTTTATGGAGATCACGCTTTTATGGAACGGGGAACAAGCTTAAGACATATCTGGACTGCTTTAGGTCATAATAGCTCCAAAGCGGCAGAAATTTATACTAGAGTTTTAGTGATGAATACAAAGACCGTTGGATAATATATATGAAAGTGTTAGCTTAGATGAAAATAAAATAACATCCTAAATAGATATATACCTATAATAAAGATTTGAATAGGGTTTATATAGATGTTACATGTAATTAAATTAGAATGACAGTTTTCATCATATTCATTGGTCTTTTTTTTGCTGCAACAGGCGGATATGCGATCATTCATAGCATTCAAAAACTTGGGAACGACAAATCTGACTCAAGCCTTGATATTAAGGGCTTTAAAATAAGTGCCCCAGCAGGTTTTATTTATGGAATTGCTTCGTTCGTAATAGTTGTTCTACTAATAAAATTCAATTCTGATATTGTTCCTTCATCAAATTCAATGGATAGTGGTTTTTATGAGCTGACTTTTAACGATGATTCCACTTTAATGAATGTAAAGTTTGATTCTCAAAGACCTGCATCAATATTTAATGGGAAAGTCTTGATTCAAAAAGATGGGTGGAATATTCAATTCGATGGAGTTTTGAGCGTTTCTGAAAATAGAATAGTTCCTAATTTTATGAAAAAATCAATCGAATTTAACAAAGGAGCTAAATTTTATATCATCACAAAAGACTCCACAACTTGGGGTGTCAATGTGATTAGAACTCGTAGTCCAATTGAACTTGAAATTTATAAAGAATAAAGAAACACCTAACACTGAATATAAAACAGCAAAAAAGCCATTTCATACTCTTAACGTTGGCAGTAAGCCCTAAAAATGAATTTAGTCAAATACAATCTTTTAAATTATATCCCAGAGCTCATTAACTTTATCGGAGAAGAAAAATTTCCATGGGACGATGTTGAGAAAAAGTTTAATCGAAAAATTAATCAAAGAGTTTCTAAGAAAAATGGAGATTCAATTGTAATCGAAGCTTCAATTTTTGACCAAATTATATCTATAAAAAAAGGTGATTCCGATTATATAGGAATGATTGACTTTTATAACAAATTATTCTATCAATTAAAATTGCTATTAAATCAAGAAGAAAAGAAGTTAATACTTAGAACAATTAAGAATTTACTCGTTTCATTCGACTCAAAATATCTAAATTATTTAGGTGAACTTTCAGCATTATATCAATTAAAAAGAACCAACAATTTTATTTTGTTAGAAGTTGAAAAAAATTTGCCAAATGGTAAATCGATTGACTTTGATATGACGATTCAAGATCCGAAAATGAGAGTGTTGATTGAGGTTATAAACATTCAAATAAATCCTAAAAAGGTTGAAAATAATGCAAATAGTATTAGAAGATTCATCAACGGCAGATTAGAAAAAAAAATAACTGACAAAAAAAAGAATTTAATTGACAACTGGAATATTCATTTGGTTCCTGTAATCTGGGGAGGAAATGAACAACTTGAAATTTACCACGAATATTTTAAAACAAATTCACCTGATCTGCCACTAAGTTATGTACCATTAGCGTTTTTAACTTATTATGATCAAAATGGTAATTATTTTCCAAAATTTGGTTCTATAAGTACATTATTTGACTCATAAAAAGGCCTACTTCCAATAACGTGCATAAAACACAGATAGTAAAGATTTATTTATCTTTACAAAAACCGCCAAATTTTTAAATTTGGCTTTAAAATAAAAAGATAAAACAAAATAAAAAGTTTTGGCTAATTGCTTAATCGGAAGTTTATTATTTTTAATTCCCGAATTAACCATAACCGAGACGTTGGCAAAATTAAAAGCAGACAATTATGAAACAACAAGACATCGACCAGTTTTTACTTGAACATCCAATCACATACGATTCTGTTCGGGTGGACTTTGTTGACAGCTCTTTCAAAGTTGGGTTCTTCGAGAATCTCGTTGGTGACTTTGACGACCTAAGACGAAAAAATCAATGGCGGTTCATTGAAAAAAACTACTCTGTGGCATACAGGGACAGTGACAATGACCCAAAACACACGACAATCATCAACGGAGACACCGTTGACAAACTGACAATTTTGTAAAAACCTAAAAGGACATAAAATGAAAAAACGTTGCACAACAAAACCTATAAGCAATATCGCCCTACGGGTCGCTATTGCTCATAGCTAAACCGTTAGTAAACATTGAAAAGAACACATGCGAGAAACTAAACCTACACTTTTACTATTTGATGATTTAATTGAAACAATTGAAATTGCATTAAAAGAACTTGGTTCAATTTATTCTAAGCTTAATTCTTTTGATAAAGAGGAATATATATTAAAAGGAACGTTTGTTTATTTAATATCTCTTTTTGAATCATCAATTACAGAATGTTTAAAACGATATTTAATAGCCTTCCCAAGTGAGATAACAGATGGTCAAGTAACTGGAAAGTAAATATGTGATAGACACTGTTTTTGCATCCGATGTTATAGAATTTATTATTGATGATTTTATTCAAAAATACACTTATGAAAGTGTTAATGAAATAATGTCTCGGACATTTAAATTATTAGGAATCGATTCGAATAAAATTAAGTTTGATAATAAAGGTTTAATTGAAAAGAAAGAACGTCGTAATATACTTGTTCACAATAATTTGAAAATAGACAAGAAGTATATCCGAATTACTAAATGTGAACCCAACAGAATAAGAAAACAACTTGAAATTAGTAACGATTACATTATTGAAACTATTGAGTTAATTCAAGGTATTTTGAGTCAATTTAAAAATGAACTTTCGATAAAATATTCTCAATACAATAGGTCTCAGTTATTGAGGAGTGTCTGGGGCTATGTTTTTGACTCAGAACTTTTAAAATATGATGACTATTGGAATGAAAGTAGCTCGTTCATTTTTGAGAACAAAAAGAAATTTGATATTAACTGGTTGTCTTCAGGCGAAAAAACAATGTTAGCATATTGGATTCAGCATTATTCCACTGGAATAGTTGATCGCTATTTTAAATTTGAAGATATGAATATGGCTGTTTACAGTATGAAACATATGAATTTTCTAGTTGAATTTTTCAATAAGTATCCTTTTATATTAAAGCATGGCTAAACAACATTTGCTAACAATAGCTCATAAAGCATAGGCTTGCCGTTATGGGTTATTAAAAAATTTCTGCAGAAAATGAATTGGCAAGAATATGAAAAATATGTATTTGAAAATATAAAAGACAGTTTTCCAAATGCTGTTTGCATATTTAATAGTAAAATATTAGGAAAGTATTCCAAAGGCACTAGACAATGTGACGTCCTTGTAAAACAAAATATAAAAGGTAAAGAACATCTAATTTTAATTGACGCTAAATATTATTCAAAAAAAATTGATGTAAAAAGTGTAGAAGATTTTATTGGAATGTCAAATGACGTAAACGCAGATGAGGGTATTCTCGTAACACCACACGGATATACTAAACTTGCATATTATCGAGCCGAAAATGACCCAAGTCAAATTTTACTTGACATATTGACATTAGAGCAATTAAAAAACTATCAAGGATATTGCGCTATTCCTTATGCTGGAAATCACGCAGTATTATTATCTCCTGCTTTTGGTTGGGTGATTGATGGAAGACAGATGTTTGGAAGTTTAGCTTTAAGTTACAGAAAAGGGTTTGATTTCGACAAAGCGTTTGCCGAAAAAGAATTAATCTACTTTAACATATGGAATACCAAAGAAGATAAGTTAACAGTTGTAAAATTATTTGAAAATCAAATAGAATTGCTTTCAGAAAGTTCAAATGTTTTAGAGTCTAATATTGAGAATGTGGAAGTTAATGGAAAGAAATTAACAACACGTAAGACCATAATTGAAAATTACATATCTCCTGAATATGCATGTGCCATTGAATACCCAAATTTTATTTTCTTTGGAGTGTTATTGTCCGAGAATAATAGAGAAAGTGTAAATTTCAATAAATTAAAGCAAATGATTTCCAAAACACTCCCTATAAAAGTTAAACATTCAAAAAAAACAACACACAACAAAGTACTGTGGCTAAAAACAAGTAAAAACTTATTAATTTTTCACTTGTTTTTATATTCTTTATCATAAATCAACCCTGATTTTGCAATGGCAAAGGCTTATTTTAAGAGGGTATTGCAGACCGCAATTAATGCTAGTTTCTACTCTTTCCTTTGGCTACTATCCGCTCGTAAAGATCTCTACAAGCCTTGTTGTACCTGCACATAAATAATAAATTACGAAGTTTTTGATTGCCCATTTTACTAATTCGAGGTTGGTCTTTTACACTGCTACCACTTTGCCTAATCACTGGTGTTAGACCAGCATAACTGCATAGTTCTGCTGCACTTGTAAACCGATCAAAACCACCTGTTAAAACCACTAACATAATTGATGTTTTAGGTATAACACCTGGACTAGTTTTTAAACGAGTTAATAGGTCTTGATGTGATTGTTTTACTAAAACTAACAACTTATCCTCTAAGGTTTTCATCTCTTTTTTAAGTTGTGTTAAACTCCGTTTTAAGGACCTTACAACTGCTTTACTTGGCTCTCCCAAAACAGCTTCTCCATGTAATTTGTTTTTTAACATGGTGCTCTGCTTTGTATATACAGATAGTGCTCTGGTGATTTGAAGACATTCCATCTCATCCTTTGTGTTACCATTCCACATACATTACGCTTCCCTCCTATACCTTGGATTAACTCAGGACAGGCTAGCTTCAGGCAAAACGTATTTGCCTACACTCATTTCTTTGAAAAATAAAAGATCATGAGCTCCTTGGGGGTTTTCATTCACATTATAAAAAGAAACTTTTAAAATAAATTTTTCAGAGAAACTGTAATAACAACTTTCGCTTTTACCAAATCGAATTCCGAGATTCATAGATACCCAAAAATTATAACGCCTGAGTAAGGCTCAAGTAATCCTGCAGTATAAATGCGGGAAAGTCGCCACTCAAACTAGTATAGTATATTTTAATCAGGGAATATATTGTTACTGTGGATGTAACCAAAATTTAGGTATTCACAAGTTGTGTGTCTATGGATTCGATTTAAATAAGCCTATTGAAACAGTGGCCAAATCTGAGTTTGGAAATTTTCTAATTCCGTATTCTTCTGAGCTTAACCCAGCTTCTCGAATCACTTTTTCAAACTCATCAACTTCAAGGATATACTGGTCTGAATACCCATGTGTTAAATCATAAGCTGTTGCCGCTGTTTTGCCAATATTTTTCGCAATAAGCTCGGGGTTTACCGTGTGCAGCTCAATCAGCAATAAACCAAATTTTTGAACATACGGAGTCCATTTTTTAATATGTTGTTTTAAAGATTCTGAAACTAAATTATTGTCTAATCTTTTGCCTTCAAAAGTATAGGCGCCGGATGAAGAACTCACTCTTAAGTTTTTGTTTTCAGCAGGGGTTTTCCAAATTCTATTATGATCTAAAAAAGTACGTACATTAAGTAAATTTTTTAAATCAATATCATATTTTTCCTGTAAATCTTGAGCCAAAAGATCGGGGTCTCCAATATCTCCCCAAATAATCTTTGCCCATATGTCCGCCTGAATTAAATTTGCTCTAGATGCCTTTAAAGCAGCTTCATTATAATCTACACCAATTATTTTTAAGGGGTGTTCTTCTAAGACAGTACCTCGATAGGTTTGATTTTCGATAACAGTAAATAAATGCTTTAGAAAGGCGCCATTTCCACATCCTAAATCTAGAATTCCATTAGGTTGTTCTTGAATTGGTTTATTGAAAAGATCAATAACAATTTCATCAACCACTTTAAAGTAGGCGGCATGTGCACCGCCACTTCCCCAAACATTCATTTCTCTATCAACGTGTTTTTCTTCTTTTTCATTGACAGATTTTTTAAGCACTAATGGGTTTCCAAAGATAAGATCGTCCAATTTTCTGAGTGTTGGAATGTAAGAAACGGTCACGCCATAAGCACTTGCTCTTTTCGCAAAAAACAATCCATATTCAGTAAATTCATAAGAGTCATTGATAATATTAAACCAACCAAAATCAGCTAAAATATCGAGAAATCGTTCAAAGTTTATGTGATTCTGATGAAATTCTTCAGGTTTAAACCTAGTTTCCATAAAATACTTGTGAAACATCCCGCTGATTCCTAAATGAACAATGGTTGGCCCCACAATAATTCCTTCGATGTGAGTAAGAATCTGTTCTTGTATCGTTCTCTTTAATTTGTTCTCTGACAACTCAAATCCGAAGTTTTTTTTATGTTTTTTATAAATACTTTCCAGCTTCAAAAAAGGAGCCATCATAAATTTTATAGGATGATAATTTTCAGACAGATGCAAAAGATCTAGAGCTTCTTCGTAGAGGAAAAAATGATTAAAAGCGATTTCTGATGTATCATTTATTTCAAAAGTGATGTTGTTTTTCTGATTATCCACATGTTGATTTAACCAGCCTTGTGAGCACAAACCTCTTAAAGCAACATTTAAATACCCTTCATTTGCATTGAATTTTGCAGCTAATGTTGTAAGGTCTACCTTTTTATGCAATAATAGATACTCTATAATACCGTGTTTTTTTAAGGAATAAGCAGTTGGGGTAATAACAATGCCATCAAGATGACGAAACAATTTGCTGCGTAATAAAACTGACTTTTCTTTAGAAATCATAAAGTTGCTATTTATTTATAAAGTATAAAGCTAGCGTATAATTTGTTTGAATCATACTATTATTAGCTGTTATAGCACTAGGTTGGTTAATTATATTTTGAGTTCAATTATATGTATCAATATTTTAGAGTAAATTTTGTAGGAATTGTTTTGAAGGAAAATCCTAATTTTTTATATATGAATCCATTTAAATTCAAGCCATACACATTGTCGCTTCGTAAAAATCGTGTTTACTCGCACCACTTCTATTTAATAGAATAGGAGTTCGTGAACCGCAAGCGGTTTCTTCAACAGAGTAGAAGAAACTTTTAGAATAAATTAAAAAAACTGCACTAACAGCTTTCACTTTTAACCAAATCGAGTTTCATAAATACCCAAAATAGTAAAGCATGAGTAAAGCAAAGTAATCCCGCATTAAAAATGCGTGACGGGCACCACGCAGTATAGTATATTTTCAATTAGGGATTATCCAGTGGATGATTCATCATTAAAAGCAATTTAGCAGAATCACATATTTAGTAATTACTCGGTTTTTATTTAAATACAAAAGTGTGATTCCTACATAATCAATGTATTATCATCCTTTATATCCTATTCTTTTACATGTATTTATCAAAAAATATTTTTAACCTCATCACTATTCTTTCTATTATTATCAGAATCCGTATCGATTAACTTACTATAAGGGTCTACTCCTACTTCGGTTGGTTTCTGATTTACAATAATGGTAACTGTATTGTGTATCGCCGTAATTTTGTGCTTTTGTAAATACAATTCGACATCCTTCTTTTCACCATCAATTTCTTCTTCTCCAAAAATACCGATATCAATATAATCGGCTAATGGGAGTGAACTTATCTGGCCGCCAGAATTAGTTTGATACGTTAAAGATTGGATGCTGTCATCACTAAAAGTTTTCTTTCCTTTTGCATCACTTCTATACTTACTAACATTGAATTCTATATCTACTCGATAGGTTCCATTGTCTAATTTTGTAGTTTTATAATCAACTACATTGTTTTCATAAAGGGTAATGGTCTCGAACATGTCTTTAATAACGTACTGTAGCGAGTCTGGCGTAACTTCTCTTATATAGTCAACCAATTCTATTGAAGTGGTATAAGGAGGGCCTTGAAACTTATTTTTTTCTACTAACTTACGTAATGCGCTATTCACGTTTTCTTCCCCTATATAATCACTCAAAGCATAAAAAACTAAGGCTCCTTTGGAATAGTTTATATAATGCTGACCTGTGTTATACATCAACGGAGATTCACCAGAAATTTCATCACCTCTTTCAGACAAATAATGATCCAGGGCATACTTTAAGAATTGGCGCATCTCCGATTTTCCATATCGTTGCTCCAACGCCTTTAGTCTCACATAATCAGATATACTTTCCGTAAGCACTCTCGCTCCTAACACATAGGCTCCCATCACTTGATGTGCCCACCATTGGTGTGCCACTTCATGTACTGTCACTGCAAAAGGGTAATCGATTCCTCCTTCCTCAGTATCAACCACATCAGCTATAAATCCATGGCTTTCGGAAAATGGAATGGTATTGGCAAATGCACTGGCGCCACCAGCTATTGTAGCTGGATATTCAATGATTCGAACTTGCTTATGTTGGTAGGTACCAAAATTTGTAGAATTGTACTCTAGTGAAGCTTTCATTCCAGCCATCATTCGATCCAAGTTATATTCATGGCCTTTATGATAGTATATTTCTAAGTTAACTCCATTCCAAGTATCTTTTTTGATCTCATATCTTCCTGAATTAAAGGAATAGATGTTTAGTATCTTACTGTCCATTTTATAATGAAAATAACGACGTTCACCTTCAAACCATTCTTTTTGCAAATATCCTGGGGCAATGGCTATTTGATCTTTCGCTGTACTTATAGTCGCTTCAAAATCTATCCAATCTGCATCGTTGGAAATCATATTGTTTCCTAATGCAGTTGTATCTGAAGGGTGTCTCATAATGTCGATAGGAGTCAATCCTTTTTGTCTTCTAATAGTGGAATCTTTTATACTTGAATGACGATAACCAATCGTTGGCAATAATTTTGATTTGGAAATGTATGTGCCATTTCCAAGAACAAGAGGATTACCATGCAACATAGTGTTTGGCTTGTTTTTAATTGTAAAACGTAATTCCAAACTATCCCCAGGCTGTAGAGATTCTTTTAATTGATAAATATCAAACCTATGCTCTGTATCTTTAGAAACAAGGGTATGCGGTCTATTAAACTTAAAAGTACTTGGGTAATCTTTATATTTCAAGAAGACACTATCTATTGCTACTTCCGACTTGTTTACCAGAGTATATGTACCAACAAGGTCAAAATTTAATGTCTTAGGAAAAATATTGAAATTTACATTTACAGAAACAATTCTTGGCTGTTTATAGGCTTGATACTTTTGATACCTTTTCTCCCATTGTACATTGTGTTCAAATTGCTCTATTTCTGAACCCGTTGTGTTAAGCGTATTGTTCTCATAATAAATGCGAGATCCCATACTTAAAAATCCTATGAGAAGTAACCCAAACCCTATCATAGTTTTTCGCTTAAAGCGAAATTTTGCAATGGATACCCTTTGACGAAAAGAATGTGGTAATCCTCTCACCAAAAATAACCCTGTTATAATTAAAAGAAGCATGCCTGCCAATAGCCAATAGACTCTATATATAAAATAACGCGATAGATAATCCCCATATCCATTCATATCTGAATAACTATACCAAGATCCTGCAGTATACTTAAAAACAGATTGTTCAATACCTATTAAGTTTGTTAATGGTGTGCTTAGGATTAGAAAGGATATGATTAATAAAAATAATCCGATGTAAAGGTTTCTTACTAATGTTTGCACGAACATGGCTAAAAATGCCCACAACATATAGTAACTGAAATTTAAGACAAATAAGTCAAAAACATAATGTAACAATTCGAAATGAGTGTAACCCTTGTACATTTGATAAGAAATCCCCACAATCATAATAACTGCTAGCATTACTAATTGCATTTTTAATAAGGCCAATAACTTAGATACCAACAAAGTCCATTTTGGAACTGGTGTTGAGTCAACAAGTTCATTAATAGTAGCGGTTTTAGTTCTATGATTAAGTATTCCTGCATATAAGAATGTACAGATTATGATGGCTAACATGTACCCCTCGCTATATTCCAGCATTTTCCAAGTCGTTGGATATCT
Organism: Psychroflexus torquis ATCC 700755; assembly: GCF_000153485.2. Lineage (NCBI taxonomy): Bacteria > Pseudomonadati > Bacteroidota > Flavobacteriia > Flavobacteriales > Flavobacteriaceae > Psychroflexus > Psychroflexus torquis. Next base: position 1,471,371 of record NC_018721.1, read on the forward strand.
AAAAGTACCGCGAAAACTCCCAGAGCCTATATATTCCATCAACAAAACAATTATTCCGATAATTAGGATAGCGCTAAAAGAAATACTTTTAGTAATGTATGGCTCTAGTTTAGGTCTGCGTTGATATTAAGTTTTCATATCTAGATTCGATTTGATTATACCGTTTCAATGTACCTAGAGCAATTGTTTCTTCCACAAAGGCGTTGGCTCTATCGCTTCTAGACTTTATATTTTCCTTTATTCGATACCAATTCATATATTGTTGTAGATATTTTGTTGATACTCCCCAAAAGGTATTTTCAATCCATTTTTTAACTCTATTGTGAGTAGAATTAACGTGTTGTATGTGATACTTTCCTTTTACTCTTTCTCCTTTTGATGCATTTACGATGTGGAACTCTGTTTCGCTATCTTTGGCAAACCCTTTATAACTGTGATGGGCATCGCTACACAATATGGTTATATCCTTTATAACACGTTTACCGATAGCATTTTCTATATCTACTTTTCCTATTCGACCGAGTTTAGCCACGCTAAGGTCTAATGTTGATTTTCTATCCTGTGTTACAATTACCGCAACTTGATCTTTACTTATACCTCTCTTTTTAGACTTACCGCCTCTTTTTCTTGATTCCCTATCTTTTACCTCCATACCTTTTTCTGATCTTAGGAAAAAGGTTTCGTCACTCTCTGTAATACCTGTAAAGTTGTCTTGGTCATCGTCATTTTTAGTATCGAATGAAGCTAATATCTTATGACGCCAATCAAAGGCTGTCTTTTTATTGATGCCTAATTCTGAACTTATTTTATCTAAACTTTTTTCTTGAACCATAAGACTTAAATAAGATGAAATCATATCCTTTCTTTGAAGTCCCGCCATCCAAGTGCCAGTATATTCAGTAAAGCTTCTATTGCAAGACTTGCACTTATAGCGCTGCGAGCCTTTGTCAACTCCAAAACGAACATATTTTTCATGTAAACAATGTGGGCATCCGCCCATTTTATTATCTAAAATATGGCGACGGGAAGCCCGCTCAACCAATTGATTATGCTCAAGTGAATCTGTAATATCCTTTAACAGATTATCACGATCTAGAGTGGATAGTGATAGTATTTCCTCTTTTAGATTATCTATGTTCATAATCTAAATATACATATAATAGCTGTATTAAACTAGAGCCTTATTTTTTTAAAATTGACATTAGATAGCTTCCATGTTGTTTTAAGGTTATGAATAAAAGAAAAATTTAGTTTTACTTCTGATAATTCCACTTTGGTAAGACTGCCGAAATTACTTTTAGTTGACCTCTTTCCTTTTAGTTTTCTTTTAAATGAAAAGAATACAGGTTGCTGACTAAAAGAAAAAAACCTGAAAGATATCCCAAAAACTAAAGTAGCAACCATTAACCATAGCAGTCTGTTATAAATAATGAATCCTTCAAATGGCAAATCCAAATTATTTTGCTCTGCCACTGTCCAATATTTTGTATAATAATTAACTGCAGATGCTCCAGTTGGGTTTAACAATGCAGAAAAGGATTCATAATTTGGATTTGTTAGCAAGGTCGCCATTATAATTTGCAATATTAAAAGCACTATAAAGGCAATAAAACCTGCTGTAATATTTCTTGTGTACGATACAACCGCAAATACAATAGCACCATACAATAAAATATTAGGAAGTAAATACACTAGATAGGTTTTCAAATAGGTCATAAAATTAAAAGCCCCAACTAGATCTGGATCAATGCCAGGTAGATTAAACCCTATGATTATTCCAATACCAATTATGAAAACGATGCTTGTAACAATGGCGATACCACTAAAAAATTTCGCAAATAAATAATTAGCCTTCGTAAATGGATACGAATATAAAAGTTCATGCATTTCACTCTTAAAATCCTTATAAATGGTTACACCGATTATAGAAGGGAATAAAAAGAATATTAATACTGTTAATGTGTTGTATATGTTATAAACACCTAGTGGAGAATTTACCAATTTTGGTAGACTGCTAGTGACATCAAGATTATTGAAAAACCCAGCAATACCTGAGGCTATTCCTATTGAAGCAATAAAAAATATAGTTAAGTAAATATAAAATGAAGGCTTTTTAAACCAGTAGTTTAATTCGTATTTGAAAATTGTAGAGAACATGGTCTTATTTTAAAGTATTAAGAAAAAATAGTTGGATTAATCAAGAATGAGTTCATCTTGCTTCAATGCCATAAAATATACGTCATCTAACTGTGGCTCAGATTCTTTAAAATCGTCACCCGGTTTTTCTGAAGCATATACTCTTACATTGAGGGTATTATCTTGATTATAATTTGAGGATAAGACATTGTACATCGTTTCTATTTTCTCTAATTCATCACGTTCAATAATTTTTGTCCAAATCTGACCTCTAATTTCATCAGTAGCTTTTTCAGGAGTCGTATGTTTTAGAATTCTTCCACCATTTAAAATGGCCATTTCATTGCACAGCTCTTTAACATCTTCAACAATATGCGTAGAGAAAATAACGGTGCTATTGGTGCCAATTTCACGCAATATGTTTAAAAACCGATGTCTTTCCGCAGGGTCTAATCCGGCTGTAGGTTCATCTACAATTATTAACTTTGGATTGTTTAATAGCAGCTGTGCGATACCAAAACGTTGTTTCATCCCTCCTGAATAGCCTGCAACATACTTTTTACGCACGTCATACAGATTGGTGATTTCTAGTACTTCTTTTACTAATTTTTGCCTGTCTAATTTCGAACTGACTCCTTTTAAAGTTGCAAAATAATCCAGTAAAGCTTCCGCAGACATTTTTGGATAGACACCAAATGATTGGGGCAAATAGCCTAATATTTTCCGTAGAGATAGATGCTCTTTTAAAACATTAATATCTCCAAAAGTTATTGATCCAGCATCAGGGCTTTGCAAGGTTGCAATGGTTCTCATTAGGGATGATTTTCCCGCACCATTTGGCCCTAAAAGTCCAAACATTCCCGAACCAATTTTAAGGTTTATATCGTCAATGGCTTTTACTCCATTTTTATAGGTTTTTGATAAGTTATTAATGACTAATTCCATGAGTATTCGTTTTTATATTGATGACTATTATAAATAGAGAAGGCGCTAATAATTACTACTTTAGAGTAGTTAGTTTCACCGCAGTTCCATAAGCAAGAATTTCCGATGCTGTGTCCATTACAGATGACGTTGTCAATCGTACATTGACAATGGCATCGGCTCCTTTTCTTTGCGCATATATGATCATTCTATCTATAGCTTGTTCGCGCGCTTCATTTAGCAAAGATGTATAGGCTTCAAGTTCTCCTCCCACTATACTTTTTAGTCCTGAGAAAATGTCCTGCCCAAGGTGTTTCGCTCTTACGGTACTCCTTTTTGCAATACCTAGTATTGTAGTAATCTCTTTATTTGATATTTTATCTGTTGTTGAAATAATCATAATTTTAAATGTATAGGTTTAAATTTTTAGACAAGGCTTCGCCAATAGCAGACCAATTTTTTGTGTTTAATCACCTTTTATAGATCCTTCTTTCGGAAATGTGCTATTGAATGGAAAAATGAAAATGAAAATAGAGTCAGCGCTATTATAGATAGGCCAAGAGGCTGGTTAAAATCTTCAATGACAAAACCCATAGTACGTTGTAATATCGTTTGAAGAAGCTGGGGAAATAATATCGAAAAGAGATAAAACCCCATAGCTACCATAAAGCTGAAACGAAAATAGGCAAAGTAAAAAAGAGCCAGGCCAATCAACAGATTCATCCAAGCAAAAACAATTATGTCTATGCTCAATGCATACTTTGGGTCGGCATCTAGACTAGTCAATAACAGATGATAAACAATAATATATATCAATAAATTGATCGTTATAATAGCTATAGAAATTAGAAATCGAGCGATCACCATCTCTTTTCTTGTAAGGGGTAAACTAGCTGTATGATTTCTTACTGCCTTATTTTTAAGTTCAGGCAAAAACGGTACAATTACCGTAAGAATGATAAAGGAGGTAACCCCTGAGGTAAACATTCGTGACAAGTTGGTATTGATGAAAATCATAAACATTCCCATGGTCAATGCCATAAGAGAAACTCCTAATATACGTGTACGGTATACCCTAAAATCTCTTGAAACCAGCTTTAAAATTATTTGAAGGTTCATATATCTTTCTTTTTAAAAATTTTGGTAGATAAAACTGTTGACCCTTTCATCATCAAGATAGTGAAAGCTGTAACTACAATTAATAAGGCCCACTTATTTTGATTTAATATCCAAGATATTCCTTCTGGATACCCATTCCATGAATGGTTGTAGTTGGCCATTAATACTACAAAAATCACGAATAGAATAAACTGTAATACACTATGAATAGCAACTCCTTTCATCAAACCAAACTTAAAGTAAATCGGGTACGAGTAGCTTTTGAACAGTAATAGTATCATAAATGCAGATATCCATATGATTGGGTTATTGATGATTTCCAATTCAGGATTTCCTAATCCTCCATGGAAATACACCACAACTTGGACGCCAAGAAAATGTAGAACTAATGCAAGTGCCAATTGCACAATAGAGCTTGTATACTTGGCTACTACAATCTGATTTCTTGTGACTGGCAGACTGATACAAAATTCATTCATTTTGTACATTTCATCAATCATCATAAACACTAAGGATACAGCACTACTGCTCAATAGTACTACAACAAAATAAATGACCAGCTCAGGATCTGCGCTACCATTTTCTTCAATCATATGGTATATAAACAACAGGCTTATGCAAAAAAGGATTGCTAAACTAACTAATTGATATAACCAATTTGCCCGAAAATCTTTAAGGATTAGCTGTAGCATTTTATGAATTCTTTTTTAGTTCTAAATTGGTATAAAACATAATATCTTCTAAACTAGCTTTCTCATAGAGTACCTTCTTTTCAAATATGCGCTCTGTAAGCACTCTATTTCGGCTAAGCGCTTCAAAGCCATATGCTCCTGTTCTAATGCCAACAAAACTCTTTCTAGTTTCATCGTCTAACAAATCATTGTCGCCTTTTACAATAACATACTGCTCAAAGACATCATCCTTCGTTTTAGAAAAAACTAGCTTTCCGTCATGGATATAGGTTATAAAATCGGCCACTTGTTCTATATCTGTTGTAATATGCGATGAAAATAAAATCGACTTATTTTCATCTTGCATTAGTTCCCTTAAAAAATCAAGTAGCTCTCTCCTCACCACAGGATCCAAACTAGAAGTAGGCTCATCCATTATAATAAAGTCGGCGTTATGGGATAATGCAATTGCTATGGAGCTTTTCATCGCCATTCCTTTTGAAAATTTCTTTAATTTTTTGTTTAGAGGTAGGTTGAAACGATGCACAAGATCTTTGAATGCTGCCTCGTCCCAGTTTTCATAAAAAGGGGCCACTGTATTTTTGAATTGCTTTAAATTGAGGTGTTCATAATGAATAGGAGTATCATAGACGAAACCTATTCTTTTCTTTATTTCTACTTCAAATTTTTGATGGTCTTTCTCAAAAATTTTAATCTCACCATGTTCCTTCATTACAAGATTCATAATCATCTTTATGATGGTGGTTTTCCCAGCACCATTTGGTCCGATTAGGCCCATTATATATCCTGTAGGTAATGAAAAGGACACGTCATCTAAGCAGAAATCGCCATAATCTTTAGATACTCCCGATACTTCTAATATATTACTCATTGTAATTGTGTTCTATTATTCATTATTATCATGATAAAGGATGGATAACATTTCCTGAAGTTCTGCAAAGGTAATCCCCAATTTCAGTGCTTCTGTAACTGTTTCTTCCATCATATCTTCAATGGATTTCATTTTCTTCTCTCTCAGTAATTCTTTGTTTTGGATGGCGACAAAAGTTCCTTTTCCGCCTACCACATCTATAAACCCTTCTTTTTCCAACTCTTCGTAAGTGCGCTTGGTCGTAATTACGCTTATATGAAGTTCTTTAGCCAACTTTCGAATGGACGGTAAACCATCTCCCTCTTTCAAATCACCTGCTATTATTTGGGCTTTTATCTGCTGACCTATCTGTTGATAAATCGGTTGAGATGATGCATTTGAAATTATTATTTTCATTTATCTACTGTTACTTTATCAATATAATTGTTAATACAGTTAATAGTGTATATACTGTACATATACAAATATATAAAATTATTTGAATTATTGATGTTTAAAATAAAAAAAAGCAGGGGGAAAACCAAAAAAGCTTGCTATAAACATCGTTAGAAATAAGATTTTATCAGTCAGCTGTCGCAAGATGATGTGTTTGTTTTGTAGGACTTTAGAATTTGTGCGTCTTAAAGGAATGATCACACAAGTAGGCAACTCTTCCAGAAAAAATAGGGTAACAAGCTGGATGGGAAGCCGCATGCCGCTTACTTCTCAATGAGGTGAGTTGCTGCCTGAAGTCAAGTCCTTAAAAGATGTTAAAGCAAGGCAACATCAAGAAAATATCGTACCTCAAAATCATGAATTCTTAATAGAGACTTTCGAAACCCGAGGATATCATTTGGTATTTTATCCTTTTAAAGGAAGATTGGTCCACATGGCAATGGCTGGACTAATTGCTTACCGCATTAGTTTATTGCAACCTATACGCTTCTCACTGGCCTATAACAATTATGATTTTGAGATTTTAAGCAATTAAGAATTTGACATGCAAAATGTGCTGGACAATAACCTCATTACTGCAGATATGATTTTGGAAGATCTAGAAACCAGTGTCAAGGCTACAGAGCTCGCCAAAATAAAATTTAGGGATATCTCTATTATCGCAGGACTGGTCTTTGGAGGTTATGCCAACAAAGCGATCCAGATAAAACACCTACAAAGCAGCAGTGAGTTATTATTTGAGGTCTTTAGAGATAATGAACCAGATATTCTGCTTTTTAGACAGGCCTATATAGAAACCTACGAACAAGAAATTGAGAAATACCGATTGCGAGAAGCTTTTGAACGTATAGAAAATCAAACCATCGTCTGGAAAGCCTGCAAACAACCTATACCTTTTTCTTTTTCTTTCCCTATCTTCACTGACCTCTTGCGCGAAAAATTAAGCAGTGAAAAACTAACCGATCGCATCAAAAGGATGAAATCAATTTAGGAATAATTGTTGTTACCATGATTTACATTCCTTAAGTTTGTTACAAAAATAAAATATACGTCATGTTTTTAAATTATAATATTGTGAAATTACTATTTATGTTATTATTCACCGCATTTGCAACTGCGCAGACTTATGACACAGTAAATTTCCAAAACCCTACAGGACGTCAAAATATTGATTATAATAATGAGATGCAAAAAGGAATGCGTGTTTTAAAAAGAACAGATGGATCCCTTATTCTAGGTGGTCGTAGCGGATCCAACGCAAACATTATGAATGACTTTTTGCTTATTTGTGTCAATCAAGATGGTACTAGATGTTCCGATTTTGGAATAAACGGTGTTCAAGATGATTCAGGTTTTTTCATTTCTACTGTATATGACTATGCGATCCAAAATGACGACAAAATTATTATATCGTCTAACTTTAATAGTGATTTAAATGTGATACGTTTGAATAGTGATGGCAGCAGGGATGTTACCTACGGCAACAACGGAATAGTAACGATACCAACTCCTTCAGACGCGATAGGTTTTGCTGGAAATGGAAAAATTTTTACTTTAAATGATGATAAAGTTATCGCAGTGTTGAACTACAGGTTTTCGGTTTCTCCCTCTCGATACAAAACTGCAGTCTATAAAATAAACACGACAGGTGTTGTAGATAACTCCTTTGGTACATCTGGCATGCTCAGTTTAGATTACGGTGGTTTCTCAAGCTTTTGCAGTGATCTATTTCAATCGGGAACATCTCTACATTTACTTTCGGGAGGTATCCCTAGCGTTGGAACAGGTAGAGTAACACATCTACAAAAAATAGACTTAAATGGAGTACCTGATAGCACTTTTGGTATGAATAGTATTCTTGAAATCTCAAACGTAAACTTGAGTGCTGCAATTGACATTAAAGGCTCGACAATCGCTCTTTGTGGTTTAGGTTTAACTGTGGGACTCTTCGATAGTACAGGCAGCCCTATTTCATCGTTTGGTGCCGAAGGAGTCGAAGTTTATAATATCACAAACGGGCAAGATTTTGGGCGAGATATAATCATACAGCCTGATGGTAAATTATTAGTTTTATTTAGAGGAAGAATGGGAACTGTAGGAGAAGACGGATTATTAATGCGTTTACTTGCCGATGGCACTTTAGATACTAGTTTTAATGATCCTATTAGTAGCACTGAACCAGGAGTGTTCTCCATGAGCATAGGATTAGGGAATAATTCACAAGATAACATGTTGTTAACAGACGATGGAACCTTATTTGTTATAGGATATGCTAACTTTTTTAACCCTACTGGATTTGATATAATAATTAGTAAATTACTAATTCTAGACGGTACTTTGAGCACAACGGACGTTTTAAGTAATAAAGTTAGGATATATCCCAATCCTGTAAATGACCTATTAAATTATGAAGGTATTGAGGACATTAGTAAAATTAACATATTTGACTTGACCGGTAGAAAATTACTTACTTCTATTCCTAATCAACAACAGTTTATAAATCTAACTTCCTTAGCTATTAAAAATGGCTTGTATATAATCCAATTCGAAACATTAAAAGGCTTTATTACTAAGAAATTTTTAAAATCTAATTTATAAGTAAGCTTTCTCTGTATGTAGACAGGCATTCATTTTGGTAAAGTCTAATTTATATTCTGATATCTCTTATTGATTAAAATTTAAACTTTCTTCACTTGTATAAATAGACATTTATACAAGTCTATGCCCTTTTCTAGTCTTCACACCTATCCATCATATTTCTTCTTTGAACCGCTACTTGACTTCTAAAACTCATCCTGTTTTCATGTGCTTTGTTACTTATGCGTCCATATCTGGTGATGATATCAAATCTATCTACTGCGATCTCCCAAAACTTATTACTAGCACCTTATGCAAATTCGTGGCGTTTGAAAGAAAAGTAATTGGTAGTTTTAGGACTCTCTACCCCCACAAGTTTAATACCGATTTGAACCTATAATGTCACCACGAATCGTTTTACCGATACAAATTCGGCACAGGCTTTTTCGCCTGGTTTTTATCAAAAATAATCGCTGTAGCTAAGGCAATACTAATTATTTTTAACTTGAATCAATCAAAAGACCTGTGCTGAACTACGTCGTAGTATAACTCAATTTATATATATGCCTTATAAATTTAATTTGGTATTAGTTGATAACTAGTAGAACAACCCATACATAAAAAACTACAGTTCGGAAATTAAAAATATGCTAAAGGAGCTTTTTCCCCTAGTTTTGAACAACTTAATTAAACTTGAAAAATGGAAAACACGATACAGGTTTTAATTTATATTCATGCAACATTTGGCGGGGTTGCTTTGCTTGCTGGTTTAGTATCTACAATTGCAAAAAAAGGGAAAACAATTCATAGGAAATTTGGATTAATTTTCTTCTATTCCATGATGTTATCTGGAATAATAGCTATGATAGTCGCTGTTTTGCCCAATCACGAAAGTCCATTTTTATTTGCTGTCGGAATTTTTAGTTTATATTTTGTTTTAACGGGGAATAGAGCTTTGAAATTCAAAAGAAGAAATCCTGATTTGAAGATTGATAAATGGATATCCATCAGTATGATTATAACTGGATTTTTAATGATTACACTACCTATTATACTTACAAATAGTATACATATAGTTTTGGTAGTATTTGGAATAGTTGGGATGATTTTTTCAATTAAAGATTTAGTATTGTATAAAAATCCTGATCGATTGAGAAAAGGATGGTTAAAAATGCATTTAGGTAAAATGCTAGGGGGGTATATTGCTGCAACGACGGCATTTGTTGTAGTGAATCAATTTTTTCCGAGTTTTTATGGTTGGTTTATTCCTGGGGTTATTGGTGGACTTGTAATAGCATACTGGTCTAGAAAAATAAATAAAAAAACAGTTTCTAGAGAATAACTCAGCATATCGCCAGCCAGCAGTGTGCTACCTTTTCTGTATGATCCAAGGCTATATAGTATCTAATCGGAAATTAAAAACTCTTAAAAATTTTCTTAAAATCGTTTTCTTTTATTTTAGTTTGTGAGTTTTTGTCTGTATGCAGCAGCAATTATACATTCACAGAACAAGCAATTAAAAATGAGAGATTACTTAAAATCATTTAACATACTTACAGATGAAGACATTGATGTGTTCGAAAGCAAAGTAATTCGCAAAACATTAAAAAAAGGCGATTATTTTGTCCAGGAGGGAAGGACTTCTAAAGAAGTAGCCTTTGTTGTTTCTGGGTTATTTAGATCCTTTTATTATTCATCTGCAGAAGAAGAAGTCACCTATTGTTTTACGTTTTCTAATACATTTGTTAGTGCCTATTCTTCATTTTTATCACAAACCAAAACGGTAGAGAATATTCAAGCCCTTACAGATATTGAGTTGTTTAGTATTTCAAGAGATGAGATTTTAAAGTTAGAGAAATCAAGTACCAATTGGCTTCGATTCTTCAAATTCATCGCTGAACAAGAATATATAAAAATGGAAAAAAGAATCTTCATATTGCAAAAAGAAAGTGCTGAAAAGCGGTATGAAGACTTACTTAAAAACCAACCTCAATATCTACAATTAATCCCTCTGAATTATTTATCCTCTTATTTAGGAATTACCCAGCGGCATTTAAGTCGCATCAGAAAGTCGATTTCGAATTAGACATATGTCCTTTTAAAGGAGTTACATCCTTGCGTTCTTTGTGTAGAAATAAAGACAAATTATGAAACAAGTTTTAATCATTAATGGACATCCCGACAAGCAGAGTTATAATTATGCACTAACGGAAGCTTATTTAAAAGGGGCCAATAAAACCAAATTAGACCTATAATGACGCAATAAATCGTTTCTTTTTCGCCTGCTTTTCATCAAAAATAATTACCGTAGCTAAGGCTATGCTAGTTATTTTTTATTTCAATCAATCAAAGAATAATTCAATTTATTCATACGGCATTATAAATATAATTTGGTATAAAACCAATGCCATTCTGACTCAAATTAACATTGCAGACTTGGATTTTAATCCTAATCTGGAGTTTGGGTAAAGAAAAAGAACAGAACTAGAACTGGATTTACTTGAGGCTATAGAAAAAATTAAAAAAGCAGACCATAGTGTTTGGGTGTTTCCGATGTGGTGGTATGGATATCCCGCATTGATGAAAGGATTTATCGACCGTACATTTTTACCAGAAATCACCTTTCAACCTATCCAAGGAAAAGCACTGCCAAAAAAATTATTGAAAGGAAAAACAGCAAGATTCATTATAACAGCTGACACCCCTAAATGGTATAATTTCCTATTTATGAAAAGCCCTGCTATCAATCAATTCAAAAAAGGGACTCTAGAGTTTTGTGGGAGTATACCAAATTAGACCTATAATAACGCAATAAATCGTTTCTTTTTCGCCTGCTTTTCATCAAAAATAATTACCGTAGCTAAGGCTATGCTAGTTATTTTTTATTTCAATCAATCAAAAAACCTGTGCTGAGCTACGCCGTAGTATAATTCAATTTATTCATACGGCATTATAAATATAATTTGGTATTAGTCCTGTTAAAGTGACCTATATTTCAACGGTTAAAAATTCAAAAACTGACTACAGGGAAAAGTGGTTAAAGAAAATAGCCTTTTTAGGTGAAAAATTAAAATAGATGTTATTGGTAAATAATCAAAATACAAAGTGTGGTATTTTTTAAAATTTATAGTTTGGTGTAATTTTATCAGATCTTTAAATTCAAGATTTAAAGATCTGATAAAATACAAAATGATAAGAAAGGCTTAAAAATTTGACTTTTTTTTAAATCAAAATGAGTTACATTTATGACTTAAATCCCCCTATTTTTAATACCCTTCATTTCAAATTCAAGCATGACATTTGAGAAAAATAAATTCTTCAAAAGAATAAAGTGGAAAAAATAAAACTAGATACCACCATTTATGGTTTTGATAATGACTACAAGCATAACAAAGACATTAGAGCAAGTTTCAATATACTGACAGAGATTACATTTGGTTTCAGTATGGAAGAATGGTATTTAAATGGATATTGGAGTGATAAATATATTCCTTATTCATTGTTGCATGAAGATAAGATTATATCTAATGTGTCCGTTAACATAATTGAGTTTATTATTGAAGAAGAGAAGAAGATAGGTGTTCAAATTGGAACTGTAATGACTAAAAAAGAATACCAAAATCGAGGACTTAATAGATTTCTTTTGGAAAAAGTAGTAGATGAATGGAAAGAAAAGTCAGACTTTATATATCTTTTTGCAAATGAAAGTGTTCTTGAATTTTATCCTAAATTTAATTTTGAGATAGTAAATGAATATCAATATTCAATATCAGTTAACGATAATGGAAGTAGTTCATCAATAAAAAGGCTTAATATAGAAGATGCCATAGAGAAAGAGTTTCTAGAAGAAACTTTAAAAATGTCAGTCCCGATTTCAAAGGTATCTATGCATGACAATGCCTCTTTAATAATGTTTTATTGTTTATCTATTAAGAAAAACAGCATTTACTATATTGATGAACTTAAAGCAATCGTTATTGCTAACTTTGAAGGTGATACGCTTTATCTAAATGATGCATTTTGTGTAGAATATTTGAATTTAGGTGATGTCATTCAAGCCATGTCTGGTAAAGATGTAAAAAAAGTAGTTTTAGGATTTACTCCTTTAAACGAAACGAGTTATGATAGAAGTTTATTAAAAGCAGATGATACACTGTTTATGTTAAAGGACAAGGTTGGTTATTTCAAAGACAAACATTCGATGTTTCCGGTTTTATCCCATGCTTGAATAAAAACTATTAGTTTAATGAAAAGAGAAGAAATAGCATCTTCCAACATTTTATATAAGTAATACTAGCTACGAAGTTGATGCGTTTTCATCATAAAGTCTCCTCAATTCCCAGATAACAAAGCCGTGTTGGAATAGCCTATTTTAAGCCGCTGTCAAAAGCTATTATGCCTACTGAATTTTTTATTATTCAAAAATATAAGACTCAAAAACCAACAATGGCATTTAATGGGCAGAAATCAGACTGTTGAAAAAAAAGATTTGCCATCACCGTGTAAATTAATTATCAGTTTTAATTTACTTACTAATCCCAAAGCGTCAGGACTTTTGGACTATCTTAGTTTGTGTTTTATGTATTAACTTTAGTGCTTAACCACAGTAACTAATCTTGTACGACAGCCTCAAGTGGACATCACGCCAACTTTAAACAGTATGATAAAAATTAAAACAGCACTAGTTTTACTGATATTTGGAGTAAACCTTCAAGTTTGTATCTCTCAAGATATTAATTTTTCAACACTTGATAATTATTTTATTGAGAATGTTGATAACGGAAAAATAGCGGGTGCAATCACCTTAATTGCAAAGAGTGACGAAATTCTACATTTAAAATCTTACGGATACAGTGATATTGAAAACGCTGTTTCAATAAACACTGAAACACTAATTCCGATTGCCTCCATGACAAAGATTATGACTACAATCGCTATCCTACAACTTTATGAGAAAGGTGAGTTTTTGTTGGATGATCCAATTGAGAACTATATTCCGGAATTCAAGAAAGTAAGAGTCCTGACCAAGCCTGACTCTTCCTCTTCCGAAGCGTTGACCATAAAACCGACAATTCGGGACTTCTTACGTCATACTTCTGGGATAGTTTATAGTGATGGAGAGAGCTACACCGACAAACTATATCTAAAGGCTGGTTTTAGACAATGGAATAAACCTCTTGAAGACTTTATATCCGCAATAACCGAAATTCCTCTTGCGTTCCAACCAAATAAAAAATGGAATTATGGGTACTCCCATGATGTTTTGGGCTTTTTAGTTGAAAAAGTGACTGGAACACCTTTGAACCAGTATTTCAAAAGCACTATTTTCAACCCCTTAAACATGAAAAACACAGATTTTTATGTCCCCAAAAACAAATCGAATAAGCTTTCAAACTTATACAGATACGAAAAAGGTAAATTAATTGTTGAAGACCATCGAGATTCTTCAATTTATAATACACTTCCAAGCGCAATATCGGGAGGTGGCGGATGGTGGAGTCCTTATGGAGGGGTGGTTACATCAATCGATGATTTTTATATCTTGGCAAAGATGTTACTTAACTTCGGGAGTTATAATAACACTGCGATTCTTAAGCCCGAAACGGTAAGATTAATGATTGCAAATCAAATTGGAGGTTTGGACGCTTATGGAAATAAATACGGATTGGGGGTTGGTGTTGAAATAACGGACAACGGCGATACAAAAGAGATATTTTGGGCGGGTGGTCCATATAATTCTTACTTTTGGATTGATTATGAAAAAGAAATAATTGGAATCATGTATACAAACACAGCTCCACTCGGACATTTAGGAATGATGAATACCTATAAAGAATTAGCAGAAGATGCATTAAATAACTAAACAGCGGCGACTAACATGGTGTATTAGAAATGATAGGAAAAGTCTTATAGCCCATTCAAATTGAGGAGCAACTTGAATGGGCGAATGCTACGAAATTTATCACTACTCTTTCAGCTTAGCCTTACCTGCAAGCTGAAAAATCTAGCCTAATACTTAATACTATGAAATGAAAATTAAGGCATATATAAAGCAGGCTTATCCGTTTTATTATGAAGACTATAAAAAAGTTTTTATACTTCTTTTTGGTGTGGCCATTATAAGCTTTCTGTTTAGCTATTTGTTTGAGCCATTTGATGTTAACCAGGCTGAGCAGAAAATAAGCAGTTTATGGATTGTAATAGTGCATGCGTTTATGCCGATACCCATTGCTATAGCTTATCTCATTATACTAAATAAAACAGTAAAGGATACAAGTCAGTGGACGATAGGCAAGGAATTTTTACAGCTAGCACTTCTGCTCTTTTTAATTGGTCTTTCCAGTTTTTTCCTTCGGGATTTTATTTATACGAATCCCGATAACTGGTCATTTCGGTATTTGTGGGAGGAAATTCGGAACACTTTTTTGGTAGGCAGCTTAATTTTAATGATCATTTTACCTCTAAACCTTGAACGATTATTGAATAGTAACTTTAACTTTTTAAAACAAATAGGGACTCCATCATCAATTATAATGAGCAGCAACTCTGTACACATAGTTACACCCATCCCTGGAGAGCAATTTGAAATAAACATGGAGACATTTCTTTTTGCAAAAGTAGAGAGTAACTATATCGAAATTGTTTACAGCAGTGTGACCGGATTTGGAAAATTGTTAAAGCGAATGACTTTAAAAGAATTTGAAGAACAGTTAAACCCCTTTCCTTATGTGTTTAAAGTGCATCGCTCTTACCTTGTAAATCTTCAGA
Organism: Psychroflexus torquis ATCC 700755; assembly: GCF_000153485.2. NCBI lineage: Bacteria > Pseudomonadati > Bacteroidota > Flavobacteriia > Flavobacteriales > Flavobacteriaceae > Psychroflexus > Psychroflexus torquis. The sequence goes on from NC_018721.1 coordinate 1,486,893, forward strand.
CTATTAAATCTATTTCAGGCAATGCTCAAGGTTATGTGCTTCGCTTAAAAAACTTTTCTGAAGCTACTATTCCAGTATCCCGATCTAAGATTCAAGAATTTAATCGTGTTTTTACTAATTGCAATAAAAAGTAGGTTTGTATTTCGTCACTTTGGGTTGTCATTTGTCACTTAGCCTAAGCCATCATTGACATTGTTTTTATATTTGCCATCAAAAAAACAAGATCAATGGATACTACAACAAGAAGATACGATTTAGATTGGTTACGTGTTATTGCCATTTTAGCTGTTTATTTCCATCACCTAGGTATGCCTTTTAATGGCGACGATTTTCACATTATGAATTCAGAATCTAGTAAGTTATTGGACGACATTATGGTCTATTTTGAACAATTTAGACTGCCGTTACTCTTTTTAATATCTGGCACTGGAACCGTCCTTGCTTTTTCTAAAAGGACTTGGAAGCAATTTTCTAAAGAGCGCACAGGCAGACTTTTAATTCCACTCATTTTTGGTATACTATTTATTGTGCCACCACAAACTTATTTTCAATACATCAATGAATATAGCTCTTACTGGCAGCTATACAAGAGCGGAAGATTTGAAACAAACCACCTTTGGTTTATAGAAAATCTTTTTATTATTTCTTTACTTGTGATTCCACTAATTATTTTTCTTAAATCTCAAAAGTCTCAAGGTTTTAAGACTTGGTTTGAAAGAATATCTTCTCATAAAATGGGTCTATTGTTAGGGGGATTACCCTTAATAATTTTAACAATAATCCTTAAAAGGTATTACCCGACTGACTCATCTTCTCTAACCAATCTTTCGGAAACCTTCTTTTATACCTACTTCTTTATTACAGGAATTTTATTTGCGAGCTCACAACTGTTCTGGGAAAACCTAAAAAAATACAGACGCTTTCACCTTATTGTTTTTACAATTAGTACTGTATTGTTTTACGGTTATTATTTCGTGCCCAATGGTTCTATTGAACCCTATTTAAGCACTTCCGTTCGTTGGGATATTTGGTATGGCTTATGTTGTTTGTTGGGATGGTGCTTTGTTTTGACCTTGTTGGGATATGTACAAGTTTATCTCAACAAACCTAGTCTTTGGCTCAAAAGGATGAACGAGGCAATTTACCCATTTTATATATTACATCAGACAGTACTAGTAATTTTTGGATACTATATTATTCAGCTGAATGTAAATATCCCTCTTAAAATGATACTGCTTTTTATAAGCTCATTTTTGGTCATTGTACTCTTATATCGTTTATTCATTTATCCTTTTAAAGTTACTCGAGTGCTCTTTGGAATGAAAAAGAAGAATGAAAAACGCAAAAACATCACAGCTATTAGAACAAAGAAATTAGTCTAATTAAAAAACTCATTGTCAATGGTTTGTACTAATGCAAATCACAATTAAAAAAGCCAGCAGGTAACACCGTATAAAATTAATTGCTGGTTTTTGTTAATTTACGAATCCCGAAGCGTAGGGACTCACAGATTTTCTTGGTTAGTTTTTATTTACTAAATTATTCGCTTAAAACACGCAACTAACTTTATACAAACCCATTGCCTGCAATTTAAAAAAACAATTAATGAATAGTAAAACAATCTTTTTAGTAGGAGTAATTGGTGTAATTTTATTTGTAATTAGCTGTGTTATCGGTGGGCTTTTAATCGATAATTATAGCATAACTGGTCAATATATTAGCGAAACTTATGCAATAGATACTGAATACGGAATCGTATTAAGAGTCTTTGGGCATATTCCAAGTGGAATTTTATTTACAATTTTTAGCATTCTTGGATACAAGTATTTTCCTTATTCTAATTTAACTAAAATCGGGTTTTATGGACTTGGTCTATTCTATGGTATCGGAACTATTGTGGTTTCAATATTTCCATGCGATAGTGGTTGTAATACCGAATTTATCGACCCAAGTATTTCACAAGTGATTCATAATTTAGCAGCTTTATTAATATATACTTTTGTACCTATCAGTATTATCCTAACTGGTATTGGATTAAAGAAATTCTCAAATTATAGAAGCCTTTCAATTATAGCTTTAGTTCTAGGAGTACTAAGTATTCTGTTTGTCTATATATTGATTTCCGAACTCAATCCAGAATTTGTAGGTCTTTATCAACGAATTATTGAGTCTTTGATTTTAATTTGGATAATTGCTTGTGCTTTAAAAATAAAAAGAACATCAGGTAACAAAGAACTGAGGTAAAAAATAACTCTTTTCTACTTTAATTTGAAACACTAGCAGTCTAGGCTCATGAATTCATAAAACTGATTCTTTGAGCTTTTTAAATTTATTTTTCTCTATTTATTAAGGCAAAACAAAAACCTAACTTTTATCATATGGCCTGCCTGATTTTGAGATGGTAAAACAGTGCTTGAGTAGCTTGATGACCAAGGCGATTAAGGCTAGCTTTTTACTCTTGCCTTTGTTAACAATCTAGTAATAATAGGTGTATTCTCTCTTTTAGGAACCGACTTATCAAGCATCTCGATTATTGATTTTTTACTACTGTCGTTGACAATGCTTTCGGTTGGATTTGTAGAAGAGTTTATTTTTAGAGGTATTCTTCAATCTGTATTTTTAAAGCACAAGCAATTTTATTAAAGACCAATAAGTTAATCTCTTTGGCTATACTACATGGTCTTATCAATACCATCTTTAGCATCAACACATTATTAGACGATAGTGCAGTAATCGGAGAAATTGAACAGCAAGATATCGGATAGGTTCTATGGTGGTGGTTTTGCCATTATTTATTGCTGGTTTATGTATCTTACGTGAAATTAACATTGGAAGTATTCAAGAAAAGTAGTTCTATCTAACAAGAATAAAATATTGTAATGCGATGAATTTAAAAGAAAAACTATCAGAAATTACAGACTATTATGCTCCTAAAATAGTAGGCGAAGTAAATGACGTTTTCATCAAATTAGTGAAGATAAATGGTAACAAAGTACCTTGGCACATTCATGAAAATGAAGACGAATTATTCTATGTTCTAAGTGGAAGTCTTCTTTTTGAAGTTGAAAATCGCGAGCCTTTTACGATGAACAATGGAGATCTATTCATAGTTAAGCGAGGACTAAATCATCGGATTAGTTCTAAAGGGGAATGTCACATAATGCTCGTTGAAAATAAAATGACCCTGCACACTGGAGGAACGGTTAATGAAATAACAAAGTCTATTAAAGAACAAAGACTATCTTAAATGAATATCACATAGGTATTTCCAAGATGATGGAATGCCTATCAAGCAGTAATGAAAGGATTTATTGACCGTACATTTTTACCAGGAATAACCTTCCAACCTTTCGAAGGAAAAGTAACACCAAAAAAATTATTGAAAGGAAAAACGGCAAGAATCATTATAACTCCTGATACCCCTAAATGGTATGACTCCTTATTTGTGAAAAGACTAGCTATCCATCAATTCCAAAAAAGAACCTTAGAGTTTTGTAAAATCAATCCTATTGAAGTGACCTATATTTCACCTATTAACGAGTTCAAATGTCTGTTATAAAAAGAATTGGTTAGAGGAAATAGCAGCCTTAGGTGATACATTAAAGTAACTACTGCAAACACAACATTAAATCATTTGCTTTCAAACCAACATCTATAATTAGTACCTCAAAACTTTCTATCTGGTTATTTAGGAATTACAAAGCGCCATTTACATCGTACAAAAAAGTCGATATCGAATGAGACAAATGTCCTTTCTAAGGAATTTCACTCTACCGTTCTTTGTGAAAAAATAAAAACATACTAAAAGTAAAAATAGTACTGTTATAATAAAAATTGGCTCTAGTTTAGGTCTGCGTTGATATTAAGTTTTCATATCTAGATTCGATTTGATTATACCGTTTCAATGTACCTAGAGCAATTGTTTCTTCCACAAAGGCGTTGGCTCTATCGCTTCTAGACTTTATATTTTCCTTTATTCGATACCAATTCATATATTGTTGTAGATATTTTGTTGATACTCCCCAAAAGGTATTTTCAATCCATTTTTTAACTCTATTGTGAGTAGAATTAACGTGTTGTATGTGATACTTTCCTTTTACTCTTTCTCCTTTTGATGCATTTACGATGTGGAACTCTGTTTCGCTATCTTTGGCAAACCCTTTATAACTGTGATGGGCATCGCTACACAATATGGTTATATCCTTTATAACACGTTTACCGATAGCATTTTCTATATCTACTTTTCCTATTCGACCGAGTTTAGCCACGCTAAGGTCTAATGTTGATTTTCTATCCTGTGTTACAATTACCGCAACTTGATCTTTACTTATACCTCTCTTTTTAGACTTACCGCCTCTTTTTCTTGATTCCCTATCTTTTACCTCCATACCTTTTTCTGATCTTAGGAAAAAGGTTTCGTCACTCTCTGTAATACCTGTAAAGTTGTCTTGGTCATCGTCATTTTTAGTATCGAATGAAGCTAATATCTTATGACGCCAATCAAAGGCTGTCTTTTTATTGATGCCTAATTCTGAACTTATTTTATCTAAACTTTTTTCTTGAACCATAAGACTTAAATAAGATGAAATCATATCCTTTCTTTGAAGTCCCGCCATCCAAGTGCCAGTATATTCAGTAAAGCTTCTATTGCAAGACTTGCACTTATAGCGCTGCGAGCCTTTGTCAACTCCAAAACGAACATATTTTTCATGTAAACAATGTGGGCATCCGCCCATTTTATTATCTAAAATATGGCGACGGGAAGCCCGCTCAACCAATTGATTATGCTCAAGTGAATCTGTAATATCCTTTAACAGATTATCACGATCTAGAGTGGATAGTGATAGTATTTCCTCTTTTAGATTATCTATGTTCATAATCTAAATATACATATAATAGCTGTATTAAACTAGAGCCTAAAAATTTAAATAACTAATTTTAAGGAGTATTAAAAACAGGCAGCGATGAAATTAAAAATTAGTGTGTCACTTCTTATTTTAGGTACCCAAACTATTTTTTGGGGTCAGAACCTTGAGATTAAACCCTACGAATTTATTTCAAAAGCTCAGGATACCGTACAAGCAGAATTAGGGACTTTTAAAGTTATAGAAGACCGAGCAAATGGGGGTGAAGATTCTATCCAACTTTCTTTCGTCCGATTTAAAAGCACCAATCCGAATCCGAAAAGTCCCATTATATATCTGTCGGGTGGGCCTGGCGGTTCCGGAACTGGAACTGCTAAAAGGGGAAGGTTTAAACTTTTTATGAAACTTCGCGAAGTAGCAGATGTGATTGCTTTTGACCAACGTGGCACTGGAAAGTCTGTAAGACTTCCCAATTGTCCTTACTCCGCAGAATTTGAACTCTCTAAACCAACTTACAAAAAAGAATACATCGACAAAACAACAGCTAACATTTCGAAATGCTTAGACTATTGGAATACTAAAAATATAAACCTAAAGGCATACAATACAAGCGAAAGTGCAAAAGACTTGGATGATTTGCGAAAAGCTTTAGATACTGATAAAATTTCACTTTGGGGAATTAGCTATGGTTCACATCTCGCATTTGAATATATCAGGTTGTTCGAGAAAAACATAGACAAAATGGTTCTTGCAAGTTTGGAAGGCCCAAATGAAACGATAAAATTACCAAAGAACACCGAACATTTCGTTTTCCAAATTGCAGAAAATGCAGAAGATAATTATGGTCCTGAACTTAACTATAAAGACTTAAAATCAAAAATTATAGCTGTTCACAATAGACTTAAAGAAAGTCCTGTTACAAGTCCATATAAAAACAGGAGTGGCGGAATCGACACCATTGGTATTTCAAACTTCGAATTACAATTGGCAATCGCAACTTTCTATCTTAAAAATCCAGCCGATAGTAAAAAACTGCCGAAAATATATACCCAAATGTATCAGGGTAACTTTTCAGAAATAGCATCGGATGTTATGGTAATAAAAAAATATGTTCTCAACCGGATCCGCCCAATGGCTTTTGCTATGGATATGCAAAGTGGTATTTCAGATGACCGTCGTAGAAAAGTCAGCGAACAAATAGATGAATCCATTTTAGGTAGTTCGATAAACTTTTTACTCTTCGAATGGATGACGCATAGTAATTTTCCACAACTGCCCAATGAATTTAGAGAAATGGCAGACAACCAAGTTGATGCCTTGCTTTTGAGTGGAACATTAGACGGTCGAACATATGTAAATGCGGGAATTGACATAGCCAAAAAATTTAAGAACGGGCAACACGTGACTATTGTAAATGCTGGACACGATTTGTATATGCAATCACCCCTGATAGGTGATTTAGTCGTAGACTTTTTAAAAGGTGAGGATTTAAATTTCAAAAAAATAGAGTTAGCACCAACAGTATCAGAATAAAACTATGCCTAAAAACTAAGCATATAAGGTGTGGATAAACTAGTGCACGCAACAATTTACTTGCAAGCTAAAAAAAATACAAATGAATTACGATTACATTATTACGGGTTCAGGCTTTGCAGGATTGAGCCTACTTTATAGAATTTTAAAAGACCCCGTTTTACAAACTAAAAAAGTCCTGGTCCTAGATAAAACCGAAAAAAAGACAAATGATAGGACTTGGTGTTATTGGGAAAAAGGCAAAGGACTGTTTGAACCCATAGTGACTCACGAATGGAAAGAGCTTGAGTTTTTAACTTCAAATCTAACGAGGAGGTTCAAATTGGACCAGTACAGTTACAAAATGATTAAAGGTATTGATTTTTATAATCATGTTTTAAACTTTAGCCAAGCCTTTGAAAACGTGACTTTTAAATATGAAACTGTGAAGCAAATTCAAATCGAAAATGATATTGCTTTTGTAGAAACTGAAAATGCTACATACGCTGCCGAATATATTTTTAATTCTACGACCCTTTTTAATCCTAAAATAAATACACAGAATTCTCTCTTACAACATTTTGAAGGCTGGATAATTAAAACAAAAAAACCATCCTTTAATAGTAAGATTGGCACGCTGATGGACTTTAGACTAAACCAAGAGCATGGTACAACTTTTATGTATGTTCTGCCAACCTCAGCGAAAGAGGCTTTGGTAGAGTATACCTTATTTAGCGAAAAAGTACTAGACAAGGAACGCTATAAAGTAGCATTAGAAAATTATATAAAAGACGATCTGAAAATTGAAGACTATGAAATTACGCACAAAGAGTTTGGAATTATACCCATGTCTTTAGCTGATTTTTCAAGAAGTCCAAATTCTGAAAAAAGAATTATCAATATAGGAACCGCTGGCGGATATACAAAAGCAAGCAGCGGTTATACGTTTCAGTTTATTCAAAAAAACACAAAGGAAATCCTAAACAATCTACGAAAGGGTAAGCCTCCAAATCCAAAGATTACTTTTCGAGACCACAGGTTTCATTGGTACGACCGAACCTTGTTAGAAGTAATTATCTCTGGAAAGATGACGGGAAAAGAAATATTCTCAATACTATTCAAAAAAATACAACCAGAGAAAATTTTGGGTTTTTTGGCCAATGAAAGTACTCTTAAAGACGACATTAAACTAATGAATTGCTTACCGAAAACACCCTTTCTGATAGCTGGATTCAAACAATTAATATAGCAGATACAAAAAAACTAATGCCAAATTATATTTATAATGCCGTATTAATAAATTGAATTATACTACTATTTTAGGCTCGTCAATTCAAAAATTAGAGTCTATGAGCTTTTTTATCAATGATTTTTAATTACTTCACTCGCCATATAAAAACACGGGCATTCTCATAGGGTCTGCCAGATTTGGCTATAACAAAACGTTGATTGAGTAACTTTTTCGAGATTGATATCAAGACCAATTTCTTAGGCTTATTACTATTTATGATTCGATCACATACACTTATACAAGCCTCATTATGTTTAGAGGAATTAAATGAGCATAAGAGATCCCTCAGCTTGCTGTAACCAACTTTACTTAAGCGACTAATACCAATTTAATTTTTAAACATAATATTAAAAATTTGAATTATACTATGACGTAGCTCAACGCAGATTTATAATTAGTTGATGAAAAATAGATAAGCATAGCACTAGTTACGCTTCTATTTTATAACGATTAATAAGTGAAGAAGAAGCTGATTTTATCCGACATTTGAATGCTAAATTGGTATTAAAAGTAAAGTTCAATTCTGGATAGGCAGCATTAAAAAAATCGTCTGATTTTAGGCTAGCATCTCTATCACTGTTTTTTGTGTTGATAGAATTTGTTTGTGTTGTAAAACTGATGTCTGAATCATTAAAGTTTTCTGTTTCAGTTTCAACGGTAGACTTAAAATGTTCAAAGTGACCTGTAACCGTTGAAATCATCATATGCTTTACTCTAAAACCGATTTCAGAATACGTTGGGTCAATGTTCCATTTTATTTATCAAAGTCAAACAAAAGAAATAAAAAGACTAGACCCCGACTCCCTCCAACACTACCAAACCCCTTTAAAAACAAAGATTATCACCTATTATATCAAATTATATTTATAATGCCGTATGAATAAATTGAATTATTTTTTGATTGATTGATTGAAATCAAAAATAACTAGCATAGCCTTAGCTACGGTAATTATTTTTGATGAAAAGCAGACGAAAAAGAAACGATTTATTGCGTCATTATAGGTCTAATTTGGTATTATATCGGTAAAAAGATCTCAGTTTTCGTACACATCATCAAATTATTCGCTCATCAGCTTTATAAGCGCCACGTCGGTGTAATATCCACTGTGCTTCATCTAACGGATTTACCCCTTTATATTCTCGAATAGCCCCTTCGCCTTTAGGACAGGTATCATATCCATAAAACTGTAATTTAAGACGTAGCTTACCACTTGTAATGGCATTTAATTTGATACTAAAATCTAATGATGTTGCCACAGGGATGGTTCCTCTTAAGCGAAATGTGTCATCAACAAATTGCGGAGTCTCAAAATTCGCTCTTCGTGTACTTAGCTCAGATACTATTTTTCCTAATAAGGCTTCGTTTGCTTTTATTTCAAAGCTCAATATAGGTTCTAATAAATGTGTTCCACCAATTTTTAATCCCTGCATAATTCCCATTGGAGTTGCTAAATTAAAATCACCCGGTCTAGAATGCACATTATGGTCTTCTCCTTTTATTAAAGTGATTTTCACATCGGTAACTTCCCATCCTAAAATTCCCTGTACCAAAGCTTTTGGAATGCTGCGTTCAATTTCATTCTGATATTTAATGTGCACGTCGTTTTGTGAAACGATAGAACGATATCTAACTCCAGAATTTAATGGCGCAGGCTCTATTAAAAAAGTCATGATAGCCCAACAAGGTTTAGGCATCCAATACCTGATGTATCCTTCTGCTTTTGAACTGATGGTTTCTTTGTATACGACTTCAGGATCTGTAAAACTTGCTTTTATTGAAAACCGTGTATTTAAAACGTACTCTAATATTTCAATTTGCATTTGCCCCATGAGCAATAATTGCAACTCTTTTTCAGCCTTAAACCATTTGAAACTTAAAGAAGGATCTTCTCTATCTAATTGCTGAAGCGCTTCTGCTAAGGCATTATAATCGGTATTATTATCTGGAATTACCTGAACTGTAAGAACGGGAATATGGAGCTGAGGTAATTTAGGAATTCCCTCAGGATTTCCTATAACATCACCAGATTTTGTTCCTAAAACACCTGTTATTACTCCTATATTACCAGCGGTTAAAATAACATTGTCAGTGTATTTTGTGTGATGTAATTGTTTGGTTTGATTTATTTTCGATTCTAACTGCTGTGTATGATTGTAAATAGTAGATTTAGAAGATAGTTCTCCAGAAAAAACTTTTACATGAGCCATAGTGCCATAAATTTTATGGTGTTCTAACTTAAAAACAAATGCAGAAAGTTCTTTTGTAGTCGTTGTTTTAGAAGTTGGACAGTAGTCAATTATTCCATCCATCAATTCGGTTACTCCAATATTTTTTTTTGCGATTCCTGTATAAACAGGAGTAATCATATTGTCAATGGTTAATCTGCGAATACGCTGTAAATAGTCGTCATCAGTAATAGATTCAGAGTTCAAAAAACGCTCCAACAAATGCTCTTCACACTCTAAAAGATGCTCAATTGTTTTCTCTTTAATTTCAGTATGAGTCGAAGTATTAAAAACAGAAGTGATTGCTGCATTTGTTAATCCCTCATTTTCAGATGAAAATAGCACTACAGGCTTTGCTTTTAAATCGTGTTCTAATTGTGCAATTGTGGTTTCTGCATCCGCCCCTTGGCGATCAATCTTATTGATAAAAATGAGTGTTGGAATTTGCAATTCTTTTAAAGAATCCCAAATATTCAACGTGTGTGCTTGCACGCCTTCAACTGCTGAAACTACTAATACAGCAGTATCAACTATACATAAGACACGTTCTACTTCACTTGAAAAATCAACGTGACCAGGCGTATCTATTAGATTGATTTTGACTCCCTTCCATTCAAACGAAGTAGTTGCAGCTTTTATAGAAATGCCACGTTCTTTTTCTATATCCAAACTGTCTGTACGTGTTGAACCTTTATCTACACTACCCAGTATTTTAATGGCGCCAGAGTTGTATAAAAATTGCTCTGTAAGTGTTGTTTTACCAGCATCTACGTGAGCTAAAATTCCGATGTTAATCGTTGGTTTTTTCATTCTTTGGGCTGATCTTATAAAACGTTCTTAATAAAAGTATCACGTAGCGTTACAAAATTAATGTATTAAAAAGCGTGATGTCATAGTGCTCGTTTTTCTTTTTAATAGTCATTATAAAAAAACACAATTGATATTTCTCATCATCTTGCCTGAGCAAGATGATGAGAATAAAGCTGATTATATCTATTCAACTTTTAAAAAAACAATCAAAAAATAACTGGCTAATCTTTATATTTTTTCCATTTTTAAAAAGAAAAAGAATGACTCCTTTATAAATCCCAATTTAGTGAATACAAAATCAACTAGAAAATCTGCAAGGATTTCCGAAAGTGGAATAGGTCTAGCAATTAATCTATACGGTGTTGACAACCGCTTATATTTCTTTGGAATTCGTAAACCTCCTAAAGTCGATTTCATAAATTTTTTACTCCTAGGGGAAAGTTGACGAAAATGTTATTAAAAAAATGCAACGAGAACTTATACCAAATTATATTTATAATGCCGTATGAATAAATTGAATTATACTACGACGTAGCTCAGCACAGGTTTTTTGATTGATTGATTGATTGAAATCAAAAATAACTAGCATAGCCTTAGCTACGGTAATTATTTTTGATGAAAAGCAGGCGAAAAAAGCCTGTGCCGAATTCGTATCGGTAAAACAATTTATTGCGTCATTATAGGTTTAATTTGGTATTATTTAGACATACGCGTTTTGAAGAGTTCTAAAAGTGAGTTTTAGGGTCTTTCTTTTAATCATTTTTAAAGGTTCTTTTACTAATAGAATTTCAGTTTCAAATAGTGCCGTGTAGAACTTTTCTCATATCAGATAAGGTAGATGCCATACTCCCTTCAGCATTAACAACCTTTGTGAAAAATTGATAATCTAAATAGGTGGTCACATCTCTATCTTTATGGTAAGGTGGTGCTGAATTTGGAATGCTTTGCGAAATAGGTTTTATCATAAGAAAATTAGTTTTTGGGTTGACCACCATCCATCATTCCAACAAGGTCCCTATCAAAAAAGTAATGTTCAGTTTTGTCATTACCTATTATGGTTAGTTTATCGAGATGTTTGCGTGTAGTGGTCTTTTCTTCGAGCTTTTTAGTGACATACCTCTGCATAAATTAGTCACATCATAATCCTTATTTTCAAGACATTCAAAGATAATTTTTATTGTTTTGTTCCGAAAAAATATTTCACTTTTTAAGAATTTTTCGATAAGCGAGTATACTGACTCAAATACTGATAAAGGCACTTCCAAAGCGGGTACTATCATCTTACCGCTGCGCTCGTTAATGAACTTTACAAGTTTAGTCATGTGTAAACGTTCCTCCTCCGATTGAGCATAAAAAAATCTGCTATTTCTCCATAATCTTTTGTATCCGCCCAAGAAGCCATAGCCAGATAATGCATGGAGGCTTGTACGTCGTATTTAATCTGGTCGTTAAGTACATTTTCTATTGATGTTGTTATAGTTGTAAGATTCAGTTAACAATGATATAATGATGTGGTTAAACGAATTAATCACAAATATTTATTTAGAATCATTATAAATTATTATTTAGAATCATTATTAATAACTATTTTTGTGGAAAAAAACGAAATGATTATATACGAAACTACTGCAAAAGAAGCTGTTAATATCATAAAATCAGGCGATCGTGTTTTTATTCATACTGCTGCAGCGGCTCCCGCACAACTCATTCAAGCGATGACGGATAGGCATGATGAGCTGGAAAATGTAGAAATTATCTCTGCACATACTGAGGGTGAAGTACCCTATGCAGATGATGCTTATGCCAGAAGTTTTAGTATCAATTGTTTCTTCGTAGGACATAATATGAGGGCGCATGTGCAGAGAGGACGTGCTCACTATATACCTATTTTCCTGAGTGAAATTCCTGAACTTTTTAGGAGTAGAAAAATGCCCATTGATGTAGCTTTAGTTACAGTATCTGTTCCCAATGATAAGGGCTTTTGCTCTTTAGGCTGCTCGGTAGATATTTCTGATGCAGCTATTGATACGGCTCGTTATGTCATCGCTCAGATTAATCCAAATATGCCTTTTGTACATGGTAATGGTATTATTCATTTAAGTCGCATACACGCTTGTGTACATGTAGATGAACCCCTATTTGAAATGAAAATTAATACTATAACGGATACAGAAAAAAGTATAGGTAAACATATTGCAGGTTTAGTTGAAGACGGTGCTACGTTACAAATGGGTATCGGAGGAATCCCAAACGCTGCACTGTCTTATCTAACTAATCATAAAAACTTAGGCGTTCATACAGAAATGTGTTCTGACGGTATTATCGATCTTGTAGAAACAGGTATTATTAATGGTAGTAAGAAAGTGACAGAACCTGGTAAAGTAGTTTCTGGTTTTGCTTTTGGAACAAAACGTATTTATAATTTTATTGATAAAAACCCAATAGTAAACCTGAAGGATGTTGGTTATGTAAATGATACGCGTACCATACGCCAAAATCCGAAAGTCACCTCCATAAATAGTGCCATAGAAATCGATTTATATGGCCAGGTATGTGCCGATTCCATAGGGACAAAGCATTACTCCGGAGTAGGAGGTCAAATGGATTTCATCCGTGGTGCGACACTTTCAAAAGGTGGAAAAGCAATTCTTGCCTTACCCTCACGTACCTCTAAGGATATTCCACGTATAGTCCCAACGTTGAAAATGGGTGCTTCTGTAGTGACTACGAGAGCACACGTGCAGTATATAGTGACAGAATTTGGTATAGCCTCCTTATACGCAAAAAACTTAAAAGAACGAGCTAGAGCTATGATCAGCATTGCACATCCTAATGATCGTGAATTTCTATGCAGAGAAGTATATAAAAATTCAAAAATTATGGTGTAATGCTTCTATTATTCACAATAATGCACCATTTAGAACAGAATCATTAATCTTAATTGTTCTGTTACAACACTAATGAATAGTTCGCTTTCGCTAAAGAATATCAAGAAGAATAAAAATTTTAAAAATTGACCACTAAAAAAATACGTATATCTATGAAAATAAATAGCAAAGATTTAAATAAGCTCTACAGCAACGATATAGGAATTATATTTAAATGGAAAGGTGCCTCTGAAGGACACCCCTATCACGATAAAATTAATTTTGTATTCAATGAGACTGGATTACATTTTGATCTCGCAGAACTATACATTTTCCAGCAAGATGTTGAAAATGCACTGAGGAGGCCTCTACAATGTGGGTGTGAATATCCGAAAGAATGCAGATCAATACTTCTAGAAACACCCTTTTCTCAGCTTAGCTTCGCTATGAGTTATAATGAATTGATATTGATGAAAGAACTCATTGAAGGGAGTTTGTTTCAAATAGAATTATCAGATATACTTCTGAATATTCTAGAATAAACCATCACTATATTTGGAACAACGTATCCTCATTTTCATCGGTGTGCTATCTCTTATTTCAAACACCATCACCGTCTTAATGGCCTACAATTTTCCAGGAAACATTAAAGAATTAGAAAATCTAATTGAGCGGGCTGTTATTGTGGAAAGTGGCACAACATTGAGCCCAGGACGTTGGATGCCAAAAACTGATGTTTTAACTCATACGGATGATTTTAAATCATTTGAAGCGTTGCAACGCGATTATATTATTGACGTTTTAAACTATACTAATTGGCGTGTTAGCGGACATAAAGGAGCCGCTACTATTCTTAATATAAAAGATAAAACGCTTTTTGCCAAAATGAAACGTTTAGGTATTAAGAAACAAATTTCACTGAAAAGTAGTCGATGGGCAACTAAATAATTTGGCTTAAAAGTTCAAATAAAGTGAAGAGAGTAAAACTTAAAATTTCTAGAGTTTAAGTTTTGAGAGATAGCCGATTGCATTAATAAGAGATGTTTAAAGTTATTCTTATTAAAACAATAAAAAAATTACTAGATTTATACTTAAAATAAGATGGAAATAACACAACTTGATTTGTTATCAATATGTTGGCAACAAGCTAAAAAAATAATCTAACTGAATGGAATTTGACCGAACGGGAATAATATTATACACGCTTAAATACAAAAAGTGCGTCGAATTTTATGAAAATATACTTGGACTAAAAACAATGTTCGAAAGCGAAAATTTAACATGTTTTGAGTTTGGACAAGCATATTTAATGGTAGAATTGGATGATATATCTGATGGACAAAAAACTGGACTAGAGCGGACAAAAACATGTTTACGTATGAATGTGTCAAGCGTGAAAATAATTGCGGAAAAATTGATTTCGAAAAATATAGAAGTTGATTATCAAGAGCATTCATGGGGAACAATTGCTAAAATTTTAGACCCTGACGGTAATTTATGCGCTTTTAAGGACAGCAAAATGTTCGAACAACAAATTTCGTCTCATAAGCAAATGGACTAATCAGAGCGTAAAAAAAGCCTACTTACAACAAAACCTATAAGTAATGCGGGCTAAGGTGCTAAATCGATAGGTTTGCGTATTTTTATGAGGTCGCAAAATCTTTAGAATTTTACTTTAGACATAAAATATAAATTAAACAAAAAGCTTTTGCTACTGGCTGTGGGGGAATGGGAATTGCTTCTCTGCTCCCGCACTAATTATAGCTTAGGCGATGGCAATAGTTAGATTACAACTGTGAATGTAGAAAATCAGCAGTTTCTTTCAATCCTCTATTTCTTAGTATATCCAAGACTTGGAACTCATCTAAATCTGGGTTTCTTCTGTTTAATACCAATTCCCTAAAAGCTTTGACTGCCTGTTCTGGATTTAAATCTATAATATCAGTTAAAAAATCATCAGCTGTTTTTGCTGTTAATCCGAAAGAAGCTAAATAATCTTTTGGAAAGTGCTTTATGTTGTTTGTGACAATAACATTTGCGTTTGTCTTAATTGCAGCTGCAAGAACGTGCCTATCTTTTGGGTCTGGTAATTTCAAACTACTAATTAAACCTGAATAATTATTAACTAAAGCATCTGGAAAAGCGTCATTTGCTCTTTTTGCTCTTTTATTGGCTTCCTCTTCACTTACATCTTTTCTTGCCATTACATCTTTCCATTCATCAAAAATATGTTCGCTCCATTTTGGAGTAAACATATCATAATATGCAAACCAAAATAGTAAATCCCTAATCTCAATCGGATAAATTACATTGGTATCTAAAACGCATTTAAATCTTACACTATGAATCATAAATTCCTAATTCTTCGTCCGACTTCATTATATCAATAATATTTTGTTTCTGAATTTTCTTCATTCTATTTTTATATCTCATAACATCTTCTAACTTAACCCTTCTATGCTTACCAACTTTAGTATATTCTATTTGACCATCTTCAAGTAGCTTAACTAAATGAGGTCTTGAGCAACCAATGATTTCGGCAGCTTTTTGGGTTGTAACTTCGGTTGCAACAGGAACTAATGAAAATGGTTTTCCTTGACTCATTGCTTTTAATATTTCACCCAAGAATTTTAAAGCGCTTAAAGGAATTTTAATTCTCTCATGAGTTTCCTCAATCTCAATCTCTGGATTTTCTGACTTCAATTGTTCAATTACAGAAGCCAAAGCATCATAGGATTCTATTGCTACCTTTTGCTCATCTTTCGAAGGCTTATTGAATTTTCTATAAGTTTCCATTGTCCCTGTTTTAGTTTATTCTGCACAATATTAAACGAAATAAACGAAATAACCTTACAGTCTGGTGATAAATTTTTTAAATAAGTATTGCCAATAACTAAGCATATGGCTTGCCGATAGGCGAACACTTCGACAGGCAGGCTCAGTGGAGTACGCTATATGATTTGTTGACTGATCCGGGATTGCTGGTAAGGGGGAATTCGATGAGTTGGCAGGAACCTTACAAGAGGAGAAGGTTGTTTTTAGAGTGCTTTGCATCCCTTTTTATTCAGTTGCTTATCTAAATAAGGCACTTTTTAGAGAAATCATGCTTTTTTTGTGTGAGAATCTGCTGTTTTTTATCATTTTCCTTCAGTTTAGGCACTAGTAAGTCAAGGCTCTTTTTAGAACCGTTTTTAATGTTTGTATTCCAGTTTATCCTTTATAATTTTTTTGTAATCCCTGGGCGGTCCACGACTGTCAAAAGTGAAAAGTGTGATTAAGGTCTTCTTTTTACAACTCGGATAACAGCGATGTAAGGACTTCTCTTGAGTGGCAAAGGTTATTATGTGTACCAAGTTTTTATCTCTTAATTGCAATTGTAATAGCGAATTTCTCTTTTTTCCAACTGCTGCTCAAAAACTCATAATGCCTTATTCGAGTAAAGCCTTTGGAAAGAATATGGAGTTGAAAACGCCGTATAAATTCTTTAGTGGAGAGTTATAGTGTGGTTTTTTTAATAATCTTACAGCAATCATTACTCGGCGGACTACTAAGCAAATTTTGCATTTATTTTTACAACATCTCAACGAGGACATAACTTTAGGCTATCCGTTCTTAACGGTTAAATACCTTTAAATGATTAAAAAAGTAGTTTTTTAAAGTCTATTTTAACTAATTTAGTTGATTAAGGCATGATTAATTTATGACTAAAAATAACGAAAGCAGCTAAAGTTCAGACTATGTATCGCAAAGCTTTAAAAACACTAACGGTAAGCCTTGGAGCACCCCACACACTTTACGTCATAGTTTTTCAACACCCTTATGGAACGAGGAACAAGCTTAAGACATATTCTGGCTGCTTTAAGTCATAATAGCTTCAAAGCGACAGAAATTTATACTCGAGTTTTAGTGATGAATACAAAGCCCATTGGATATTATGTGTGAAAGTGTTAGATTAGATGAAAATAAAACAACGTCCTAAATAGATATATACCCTATAATGAAGATTTGAATGGGGTTTATACGGATGTTACCACACATTTGAGAAAAATCGTAATCATATTGATATTAGTGAGTTTGTTTTATAATTGTAAAACTGACAATACTAAAGTGGAACAGAAAAATGCGGAATTTTATTATCCACGAATTACGAATTTTGAGAAAGACTCGACTCTGACAAAAATTTATTTGGATTCTATCAAAGATTATGGCGAACTGATTAAAATAGCGGATAGAATTGCTTGCAATGGAAAACTACCTGTTCTGAAATTTAGTTCTGACAAAAACGACTTCAATCTTTTAGTTTTTAAAATGTGTTCAGAATCGAATATTATAGCAGATTATTCAGGGAAAAATGTAATCTCAATCGAAAATAATACAGTAATCATAAATGACCAAATTGAAAAGCCTTTCGATAGTTTAAAAACTGTTTTACGAAATCATATCCTAAATCCCCAAAAGCAATCTGACTATTCTCAAAATATAAACAAAGCTTTAATTTTCTATTATCAAGATAGTCTATTTGGAAAAGAAGAAATCAAAAAACAACTTATAAAAATAACAACTGAATTTAACGAGCTGAATCGGAAAAACGGCAATAGCCTTCCATTGAAAATTAAGTTAAGTGATTATCCATACATCCGAATTGAAATGCCGATACCACCACCACCGAATGAAAAATAAAAAACGTGTGGTAATAACTAAGCATATGGCTTGCCGATAGGCCAAAGCTATATGATTTGTTGACTGATCCGGGATTGCTGGTAAGGGGGAATTCGATGAGTTGGCAGGAACCTTACAAGAGGAGAAGGTTGTTTTTAGAGTGCTTTGCATCCCTTTTTATTCAGTTGCTTATCTAAATAAGGTACTTTTTAGTGAGATCATGCTTTTTTTGTGTTAGAATCTGCTGTTTTTTATCATTTTCCTTCAGTTTAGGCACTAGTAAGTCAAGGCTCTTTTTAGAACTGTTTTTTAATTTTTGTATTATAGTTTATCCTTTATAATTTTTTTGTGATCCTTTGGCGGCCCGCGACTGTCAAAAGTAAAAAGTGTGATCAAGGTTTGCTTTTTACAACTTGGACAACAGCGATGTAAGGACTTCTCTTGAGTGGCAAAGGTTAATATGTGTGCCAAGTTTTTATCTCTTAATTGCAATTGTAGTAGCGGCAACTTCTCTTTTTTCCAACTGCTGCTCAAAAACCCATAATGCCTTATTCGAGTAAAGCCTTTGGAAAGAATATGGAGTTGAAAACGCCTTATAAACTCTTTAGTGGAGAGTGTTAGTGTGGTTTTTTGCCCACCTTTTCTATAGTCTTTTAAACTAAATGTAATCCTCCTTTTTTCTTTATCAATCGACAAGATACGGTGATTACTTATCGCTATTTTATGGGTGTACCTACCTAAATATTCAATCACATGTTCTGGTTTTCCAAAAGGAGATTTGGCATACACCACCCACTCTTTTTTGAACAACTTATCATATAAAGATTGGGGTAATTGGGGAAGTGCTTTTCGTAATTTGGACACAAAACGACCTCTAAATTTATCACTCATCGCCTCTACTGAAAATAGAAAATCATCTTTTGCTGTTCCTTTTTCCAGAATCCTGCCTCACAAACACCTCCCCCTGGAACAATACAGTGCAAATGCGGGTGCAATTGCAAATTCTGACCCCAAGTATGTAGCACGGCAATCATCCCTAGTTTTGCACCTAGATGTTTGGGGTTGTGTCCAAAGGCAGATAGGGTTTCCCAAGCGCTATCAAATAAGATCTTATAAAGCACTTTGGGATAAGGTATTGCCACAGAATTGAGATGGTCTGGGAGTGTAAAAACAACATGAAAATAAGGCACAGGAAGGAGTTCTTGCGTTCTTGCAGCAACCCACTCATGCTGCTTATGCCCTTGGCAAGTAGGACAATGCCTATTGCGACAGGAATTGAATTGCAAATGGAGCTTCTTGCAATTCATACACCAATCTAAATGTCCACCAAGAGCTTTAGTGCGGCATTTTCTTATCGCATGCAAAGCTCTTTCATTCCAACTGGTATGGGCTATTTCTTGTAGATGATCTACCTCTAGATTCAATACATCTGCTACTCTATGTTTGGGTTGCATTAGTTTGTAAACAAGGTATCCAGGGGACTGAATTTAACTGAACTTCCAGAATTGGACACTTGCAAATACACAATGGTAGTTTCTATATGAGCGTGCCCCAAAAGCTCTTTTAAACACATAATATTGAGCCCATCTTCAAGCAAATGGGTGGCGTAGGAATGTCTAAGAGTGTGGGCTGTGAACTTCTTTTGTGTGTTTACCTTAGGACGACATTCTTTAATAACCCATTGGAGAGCTCTTGTAGTGATCGGTCCTGGCAGACAATCTGTGGTTTTCTGACTGTTGAAAACATGTTTTACAGGATTTTCTGTTTTAAAATATTTTTGTAAGCCTCTAATTAAATGAGCACTCAAAGGAACGTAGCGGTCTATTTTTCCTTTCTGTTTTTTTACAAATACCGTTTTACGCTCAAAGTCAATATCAGCCTGCAACAAATTACAAAGCTCGTAGCTACGCAATCCGCAGCCGTAAAGCATAGCTAACATCAATTGATGTTTTAGGTATTTAGGAGCCTTTAATAACTCGCGAACTTCCTTTTTGTTGAGCACAATGGGAAGATCATTCTGCCTTTTTATTTGCGGAAGCTGGATGCGCTTTTTATCCATTCCCATCACCTTGTAAGCAGATCGAAGACCATAGATGGTGTGTTTAAAAAAGCTTTCGGAAGGCGTGTTGTGTAGGTTCTGGCAGTGGAATAAGTAGTCGTTGATCTCTTCTTCACTAAGGTGGACAGGACTGCATTTATAGTAAATAGCCAAGTGAGCAAGGCAGCGCAAGTAATTGTTTAAGGTGCTTTTTGCTTTACCATTGATGGCAAAGCTTTTTTCTAAAGTAAGGGCAAGTTCTTTAAAGTCGGGAACTTGGTCTAAGGCCGTTTCTAAAATCGTTTTGACTTTTTTTTAAATACATCATTATAGGTTTTTTGTGAATCCATCAAGATAATGTATTTTTAGCTTGACTCTAGAAGCTTCCGAGGTACGAGGATTAGTTCAACACGGTGTATAATTAATTGCTTTGACCAGTGCTTATTTGGAAAATTCCTTCGGAATTTTCTCTAGTCCGTATTTGTTTATTAATTTAGTTGCTTAACCACGCAACTAACCATACACATCACGTTGTAAGTAATTGGGGAAAATCCTCAAACTGAATAAATTTATAGTGGAATAATCTTAAATTTCTCTATTTTTAATTTCGAAAAAAATGAAAACTATGGAACACTCTTTCGCTAATTGGAATTTTATCAAAACGCAAAATTTACAAAGTTTGCGGAATTGAGCAACTTTCGGAATTAAGCAAGTTTGAGGAATTAAGCAAATTTTCAGGATTGAGCTACGTCCGAAATTGAGCAAGTTTGCGGAATTTTTACTTATTTAAAAAATATCTAAATTTCGGGATTGAGCAAAAGAAGGAATTTAAAAGATTGCGGAATTTTCACTTTTTTGGAAAACAGAAACCAAACAAAAATTGCGGAATTAAACATAAGACGGAATTAAAAAAGTTAGAAAAATTAATGAAAATGTGATAATAAATAAACAACTACTTACAACACCGTGCATAATTTATTGCTGTATTGTTTTTCTTGCGAAAATCCTCGGAATCGTCAAAGTCTGTGTATTTTAATTAATTTTTTGCTAAATTTACGCAACAAATCATGCACAAACCCGTTGGCGTTAATTAAAAAAAAGCGAACCATTTAATACAATGATTTCAAAACTGAAAATTTCAGAAATTAGAGACAGATTGGAAACCATTACAGAGTATGGCAATCAAAGATTAAAGGAATCCTATTTCTAAATTGACTTTTTTCAGAAAGAACAGAATTGAAGTTTTGTAAACTTTTAGAAAAACCCGAATAAAATGAAAAGACACATAGTGACTTTCTTAATTATAGCCCTGATAAAAAGTGGACTGCTTTTTTTGATAATCCTTCTTGGCGAGTGGATTCCTTCGGCTTTTGGCATATTGAGATTTATTGTGTTTTTCATATTTATTTGGCTCATTGATTTAATAGTACTGAAAAAGAAACTAATAGAATTCATAAATCCCAATTGGATTAAATATACGTTGTATCTATTTGGAACCTATTCGATGGTTATTTTTATTACTGGGCCAATGTTTCTGTTATACAATTTGATTTTAAATATTCAACCTGATTCGGAAACCAAAACACCAACTGTTGCTATAATTGGTTTTCTTATTATTGGATTAATAATTTCTACAATTAACTCAGTATTGATTTTGAATAGGGAGAAGAATAACTAACGCCAACAAAAAATATAGTGCATTTGGCAGATAGTGCTAAAGATGAAGATGGTAGCAATAAATAAACATAATAGTAAATTGAAAAACTGGAGCATTGAAATGCCAAACGCACCATACACAATTCCGTTGTATGCAATGCAAAAAAATCAACGTTGTGAATTTGAACAGAGGTATTTTAATTAAAACGGAGTAAGCCGAAAACCGATTAAAGTAGGCATCAAAATAATATTATGATTAAAATATTTTCATTTAGACCAATCGTATTAATTGGATTATTATTAATTGTTGGCTGTTCAAATGTTGAAAAATCAAAATCTTCAATATCCGATAACAAAGATTCAGAATCCGTAAAGAACGAACTCGATACTGCATTTAAAAAAATGTGGAAGAATGTAACTCTAAAAAATGCAACTGAATATTTCAAAACTGATGTTTCCGACAATTTCTTTACTATAAATGCAGATGGAATTGTTCAAAATAAGTCGGAATTACTCGCTGATACAAAACGACTTGAAATGCTTGAAATTTTGAGTTTTGAATTTTTCGACCAACAAATTAAAGTTTATGACAATGTTGGAATTATCAATGGAAGAATAAAAGCCTTTTCAGAGGGAACATATGTTGGCGAGATTTTTTATACAGCAATATTTGTAAAACAAAAAGACATTTGGAAATATGAAAACTGGCAAGGAACTTGGACAAAAGACTCACCACCACCACCATCTTTTATTTCGGAAAATGAATTAGAATAAATTAACGGAATGAAAAGCACTGCATACAACAAAGTACTGTGGCTAAAAACAAGTAAAAACTCATTTATTTCTCACTAAAGTACTTTTATATTCTTTATCATATATCAACCCTGATTTAGCAATAGCAAAGGCCTGTTTTAACAGCTTATTGCACACCGCAATAAGTGCTAATTTCTTACTCTTTCCTTTGGCCACTATTCGCTCGTAAAGATCTCTGCAAGCCTTGTTATATTTACAAGCATTAAAACTGCACATAAATAATAAATTACGAAGTTTTTGATTGCCAATTTTACTTATTCGAGGGCGTCCTTTTACACTACTACCACTTTGCCTAATCACCGGTGTTAGACCAGCATAACTGCATAGTTCTGCTGCACTTGTAAACCGATCAAAACCACCTGTTAAAACCACTAACATAATTGATGTTTTAGGCCCAATGCCTGGAATAGTTTTTAAACGAGTTAATAGGTCTTGATGTGATTGTTTTACCAAAACCAACAACTTATCTTCTAAGGTTTTCATCTCTTTTGTAAGCTGTTTTAAACTCCGTTTTAAGGACCTTACAACTGCTTTACTTGGCTCTCCCAAAACAGCTTCTCCATGTAATTTGTTTTTTAACATGGTGCTCTGCTTTGTATATACAGAGAGAGCTCTGGTGATTTGAAGGCATTCCATCTCATCTTTAGTGTTACCCTTCCACAGTTTTAAATCTACCTTCTGAGCATACTCACAAATAAGTTTTGAATCACTCTTATCTGTCTTGATTTTTGACAACTTCATCTGGATAAAACGTTTTACAGCTAATGGGTTTTCTACAGATACTTTTATACCAGATTCAAGTAAAAAATAAGCCAGTTGGTAGTGGTAATAACCGGTGGCTTCCATCACACAGTGACTCTGTTGATTTAAGAGTTTTACAAACTTTTTAAAGCCAGAAGAATTGTTTTTAAACTGATGATAATTACCATTGGAATCCGTGATGTCGAAAACTAAATGGCTAATGTCAATTCCAAAATATTTAATATCTTTAATCATAACAAAATGTTTTTTTTGAAAGTACATACTACGCGAGTTTCAACGACTTAAAATCGAGGTCTAAAGCCTCATACAACTGTTCGAAATCTGTGTAGAAAAGAGAGGGGATTTTCAATGTTGACGAAATCATAGTCTCTGCGTATATAATAACCTTATTCCTCTCTTTGGTGCTTTCTGATTTATATCTAAATTTAATGAATTGTAAACTTAAGCCGTATATAATTTATTGCTTGCTTCTGGCTTACTTACGAAAGTCCTCGCGGACTTTCTTGGTCGGTAATTATTTACTAAATTAGTTCCTTAAAACACGCAACAAACCATAGTGTGCCAAGAATCAACCATGGCAATAAATAAAATGGTTGAATGCTGTGTATAGTGTCTGGTCGGAAATACAGCAAAATTAAAAATGTTTCTTTTTGCGATTTTCATCTTAAATTTTAATCGCCTGATGCTAATGCATCACCTCATAAAATAAAAAACAAATCTCATCAAAAATAATTCATTTTATAAAATCTGTCTATTTCCAACCAGTCACTAGTTAAGATGATGGTAAGTCCATCAGAGTCGTTGTATAGGCGATGGCTCTAAACCCCCTAAAGGTGTTGTTGTAAAGAGCTCCGAAGCCTCGGGGGTGCTGAGCGTTTAGGAGAATCCAATCCACGAGGTTGGCAAGGTGTGAGTAATGGAGTTGAACCCTTCGTCAAGCTCAGGATAAACTTCAGTAAACCACTGACGAGGTGTCCCCGAAAAAACGGGGCAGGCTGAGAAGTAGGAACCTCCAGTCAAAAGCTACAGGGCGGAGCGTTAAGAAAATGTCCTGAGGACATTTTTAGTGAACGAGCGATCAGGCGCGAGGGGCGATACGGAGTGAAAGGTAATGTTAGCAACAACATTAATTACAGAGATAACCTATTTATTTTCTGTAAGGCTGGCGTCATTCAGGTGGCAAGAACTTTACTTGGGCTTAATTATGGAACTTGGGAATCTGCTTATCGATGATATACTTGTGTAAGGCTACCGCATTAGGATTCGCTACAAGACAAAGGGAAATATTCAATCGAAACAATCGAGAGATAGTCCCGATAGCAATCGGAAGAAGTTATAAGCAGAGGCGGACTCATTCGTAGTAGTGTTGATCCCGAAACTTCGGGAGTGTAATGAAACTGGAGCAAAGGGATGGGCTAATTTTAATTTACAATTTGCCAACTTGAAAAAGGATGAGCTTATATTTGTATACTAAATTAGAAGAGCCCCCGACAAAAACGGGGTAGGCTGTGTGAGGGGAGACTTTCAAAGCCTGTCCCGTGTTTTCGGGACACGATTCTGTGAGAGGCTTGGGGTGAAATTCCCCTTGTCTACTCGACTACAACAACGTTGGTGGGCATATGAAACGACACGTATATGACAGGGAAAAAAATATGATAATATCACAAGAAGATAAAGATGAGAGTGTAAAAATTATTCAATTAATTAAGAAGGTTGATAATATTGACGAAGTTTATGTTAACTCAGAAAGTGAAATAATATCTCAAAAACAACCTTTTTTAATTTCATTACTGTTGGGTTATAGATTTGACTTAAAAGAAAATGAATTAGAAGAAATAATGAAAATTATTTTTATCATTTGGGAGTATTTTAAGAGCTTTGAACAAATTCTTAAAATTAAGGTCTCTGAAAAACAGTTTGAGAAAATTCAACAACGAAATATTAATATGCTTAAATATTTTGAGGGAGAAAATGGACAAAATTCACAATACAACCTTGTTGAATCTGATTTAAGACATTTACATTCAAAAGCACTTTTGACTGGAATATTTTTTCAATTCAATCACAAAAAATCACTTGTTGAGATGAATAATGAAGAGAAAGGGATTATACTAATTGGCATGAAAAGTTTAATAGAATGTTTTGATGAAATTAATGCAAAAAATTAGAATAATATTATGGATTGAGAAAAGTAAAATTAGAACTAAATAAGCTTGAAAAAGAGACTTTGATAAAGCATATTTTAGAACTCTATAAGAAATTTAAACCCGTTAAAGAATATTTTGACTTTTATATCAATCCAAATGAAAGTAAAATATTGGAAGAATATAGAGAAAAAGTTCGAGAAGGATTTTATCCAAAACGTGGAGATAGATTAAGGTTATCAATTTAAAGAAAAGCAATTAATGATTTTAAAAAACTGGGAACTTCAAAGGAAAGTATTGCTGATTTGTTATTGTATTATGTTGAGTGTGGTGTGGAATTAACCAATGAATTCGGAGATATTGATGAAAATTTCTATACAAGCATTGAAAATGCCTATGGAACATCACTCGAATTAATGAGCAATGAAGGGATTTTAAGTAAATATAAAGACAGAACACGTGAAATAGTAAATAAAACTGAGAATATAGGATGGGGATTTCACGACTATTTGTGGGATGTGTATTATGAATGAAATACGCCCTACAACACTATTTATGTTTAATGCCGATTTATTGTAAAATTCAATAGTATAACCATTAATAAATCATTGCTAAACGAAAAGTTAGGGCCTTCGAAATCTGCCACCAATCGATTACCAAACCTTAGCAGACATCTGGTCAAACCAACAATGATAATACAATGTTTATAGAATCAGATGATTCTTTTTTATTCGGACGAGTTTTGGAAACAACTCGAATACCATTATATAAGGTGTAAAAAAGAGTTGCAAGGGATTTTAAATCTTGTGTTGTACTTAATTGACCACTTTCTTGACCTTTTTTAAGATAATTATAAAATACGTTCTCAAAATCTCGTTTGTTCTTTTGTAAAATTAGTAAAAGACTTTTATCATTTGGAATAAGTTCTGTTGTCGTATTTACAGCAAAGCAACCCTTGTTATCTTTATCAAGTATGTCTTCTTGAATAGCAGTATGAAAAAGTTCTGAAAATCCAATCTTTACATTCGGTCGAGTTTCAAAAAAATGCATGACTCCTTCAAGATTTATCTTACGGTAAAGCTCAAACGATTTTTTAAAAAGTTGTTCTTTACCTCCAAAAGTATCATATAAACTTGCTCTATTAATACCCAAATGGCTCACCAAATCTTGGACAGAAGTAGCTGAATAGCCTTGTTTCCAAAACAAATTCATTGCTTTGGTCAAGACTTCATTTTCATCAAATAATTTTACTCTTGGCATACGAAAAAAAATGTGGAAGCATTAAATACTTCCACAAATGTAATTTATTGGAACATTCATTCCAAATATTGCTAAAAAAATTAACTCAAAAGTGGATTAATAATTATTCCACCATCTATATTGTACTCACTTCCAGTAATGAATGAAGCATCATCAGATGCTAAAAACGAAACAAGTTTAGCAATATCTTCAGGTTGACCAAAACGTTTTAAAGGAATACGATTTTGCATAGCTTCTGCAAATCCATTTAATTGTTCTTCTTCCATTCCTGTTTTACCATAAATTGGTGTTGAAACTGGACCTGGATTTACAGAGTTTATTCTTATTTTCCTTGGTGCCAATTCAGTCGCAGCAGTCCTTGTATAAGCGTTCAATGCAGCTTTTGATGCCGCATAAACCGCAGTATTTGGCATTCCAGTATAAGCATTTACAGAAGACAAATTGATGACTGATGCACCATCATTTAAAATTGGCAGAAACTTTTCAGTTGTAAAAAATGCACCTTTAAAGTTTATACTCATTTGGTGGTCGAACATTTCTTCGCTAATTTGACCAACAGGAGCAGGTTGAAAAATACCAGCATTTACGAATAGAACATCAACTTTTCCAAAATCTGATTTTACTTGTGCCACCAAATCATCTATTGCCGAAAGACTTTTAACATCAGCAACAATTCCTTTTACACCAAGCTCTTGTGATGCTTTTGCAACCTTTTCCGAATCTCTTCCTGTAATTACAACAGTTGCACCTTGACTTTTAAATTCTTTAGCAGAGGCATAACCAATACCACTATTACCACCTGTAACAACAGCAATTTTTCCATTTAATTTACTCATTTTATCTATTTTTTTATGTGTTAATAATACTGGAACGTTTATTCCATTATGCAAACATACGAATACTAGAATGTTTATTCCAAATAAAATATTGAATTTTACAAAAAAATATAGCCGTTAACAGAAAACTGAAGGGAAAAACAACTCTTTTTATCATTGATTTAGGGCACTCGTATTTTAGGTTCATAGATCCACCGTAGTCATTCAAAAAACTTTTTTATTGATAATTTATAGTGATTTTATTCGCAACAAAGAACCGCATGTTTACGCATAATGTCAGCCCACTTTTGATACAGCATAAATTTAATTGAGTAACTTATTGGAGACTGCTTTAAATGAAAGCGTCTGAAAACGCCACCCTATTTACGATTCACTCCTGCACCCTTTTGAAAGCAATCTCATACTCATAAGTATTGTCCAAAAAAAGACCAGCAGGCACCTTCGCTTACTAAGACATTTAAATAGCATTATAAAGTAATTTTCCTTTTAGACAATTGTCCTATTTCAACCTTTATAAGAGTTTTAATTTTGCTCATGTTAATTTAAGAAACAAAAACAAGATGAGTACGACTATTTTAATTATTGGCGGAACTGGTTTGATAGGAAAAACCATTCATAATATGCTTTCCAAAAGAGACCCACAGTTAAAAATCCTAATTGGGACACGTAAAAAAGATGCAATCCATAATCATATCCAGTTAGATATAAATAACTTAGAATCGTTTGAATCTTTGAAAAAGCATTCTATAAATGTTATTATCGTTTGCACAAAAGACGCAAATAATCATGTTTTGAATTACGCCATAAAACATAAAATTGATTATGTCGATATTACAAAGCCTTCCAATGAATTATTAAAGGCTCATGACAGCATCAAAAACAATGTCATAAAAAGTAAAATTGTGTTTAGTTCGGGCTGGATGGGTGGAATTGCGCCTTCATTACTTTATGCTACTGGTATTTTGGCAAAAGACATACAAAGTGTCAAAATGATGGTATACTACTCTACTAAAGATAAAGCAGGTAGTAGTTCAGCCGATTTTATGGCTCATAATGTGAGCAAACCATTTTTCTTTTATCAAAACAATGTAGCCAAACAAACAAAACATTTTTTAGATGGAGAGGATACCATATTTCATTTTGATAACCAAAAAAGAAAAGTAGCTGACTTTGACATCCCAGATTTATATATTTTTAATCAAATAGAACAAATTCCAAATGTAAGAGCTAAAATGACATTCGATTCTAAAGTAGTCTCAGCCATATTAGCCTTTATGCAAAAAATAGGATTTTTTAAGATGTTAGGCTTTAGAGAAAAAAAATGGATTTTTGGTGGTAGTGGGAATGGTGATATTTCATCCTTTGAAATTATATATGCTGACAATACATCAAAAGAAAATAGAATCGTTTTGAAATGTGACGAAGGGCAATCAGAACTTACTGCTTTTTCAACAGTGCTTCATGTTGAAAAAATGCTTGGAAATTCAAACCCAAAAGGTATTTATTTTAGTCATCAATTGCATGATTCCAAGAAGTTTATGGATTCATTAATCTCAAATAAATCAATATCAATACATTAATTTAAAGAGAAAAATAGTTTAAATATTCATGTGCATTTAAATAATTACAATCTAAACTTTGCATGCACATATGTTTAGATAAAAGAGCGTTTTTGAAGAAAACTAAAGTGACTACTGAGAACAATATGAAAAAACCATAAGGAGGTCTGAGCTTAGTTCAAAGACTTGGACTTCCTTATGATTTTGCCAAATTATCAATTCGGCTTTTAAAAAATTTAAAGTTAACTATGTACTTTTTGCTTAGTCATAAATAGAAAAAGAAGGCTTCCCTCCTACTCTAAATTTCTTAAATTAACCCCCCTTTTAAATACTATAAAATGAATCACCCCTTTTACCTAAAACCTAGTAAAGAACAGCGCCAAATTCAAATAAAAATTGGAGTTATCGCTTTATTTTTTAATGTAATTGTTTCAGTATTATCAATAGTTAGTGGTTTGTATTTTTTTATATGTGTATCAATAGCCATTACCCTTTCTATAATCGCCCCTTTTTTTGATATTCCAGCTCTTAAAAAGCAGGGAAAGTTGATATATTATTCTACTCTTTTTATTACTGAAAAAGAGTAGAAAGGAATCATCAAAATTCACGGCGGTTCCTTATTTGATTATGTTTTTGTGATAGACAAAACATTGAGTGGTAAGCAAAAAACCAATTTTATACTGCAGAAGTATTTAGAAGGAATTTTGAATTTAATAGATAGTTGTGAAAAAGACAATAATACTGCTGTCAGAATTAAGGGAACTACGTATATTCTAAATGAAAGAACGGCTCATAAAATTGGGTTGAACATCATTAAAACTGACTTTATTCAAAAAGTGATCTTGACATTTAATTATGTGAATATTCTGATATCCAATTCAATTACAAAACGAAAATTATCATTTCCAAAATTGACTACTATTAAAACGTTTGAAAGTACTGTAGAGGAATTAATTAAACGGAGAGAATTCATTGAAGGATTAAATGATAAATTAAAAAATAAAGTCACTTTAAGCCAAAGTCACTAAATAGCCTTAAGCATTGACTTTAGCAGATTCGATATAATTATAAAATTCAAAAAAGAATGGCGCTAAGCCTAATCTATTAACGAAAATTTGAAATTGATAGTCTCTTCTTATTAAGCTTGAATTCAATTTCTAAAATCTATAGCCTCTTCTTAAAATCTAAAAAACGCCATTTTCCTGTGTTGGAAAATGATAGAATTATAGATATTATGAGTCAGAAAGACCTCTTAAAAGCCGCTTTATAATACTGAAGAGTTTTTGCTGGAAGCGTAAATGAAATAATTTCAAATATCAGACTTCTAATTTAGTGCTTAGCATTTAAACTCTGGACTTTCGTCTATTGATTATCATCTAAACTATAGATGTTTAACTCTAAAAATAGATCTGCTGTGCCGTACGGTAAGTGTTGGCATGCGCATCTATAATGGTTTTTATATCTTTAGAATAGCCTCCGCCCATACTCACCTCAACAGGAATTTCTCGTTGTAAACACTGCTCAAAAACAAATTCATCTCTTTTTTTACAGCCAGCCACACTGCAACCTAGTTTTCCCAATTTGTCAGTACTCAAAATATCTACTCCAGAAAGGAAGAATATAAAGTCTGGTTTCACCTGATCTATAAGTTTCGGCAAAGTCACTTTTAAAGTCTCTAAATACTGGTCATCATCGCAATTGTCTTCCATGGGAATATCCAAGTCTGAAATCTCCTTTTTGAACGGGTAATTACTTTTTCCGTGCATAGAAAAGGTAAACACTCTATCGTCTTTTTGAAAAATTTCTGCTGTTCCATTCCCTTGGTGGACGTCTAAATCAACAACAAGAATTTGCTTTGCCAACTTATTTTGCAAGAGATAGTGAGCGGCAATAGCTTGATCGTTTAACATACAAAAAGCTTCCCCATGATCTGAATAAGCATGGTGAGTCCCTCCAGCAATATTCATAGAAACACCATATTCTAAAGCATAATTACAGGCTTCAATAGTGCCATTGGTAATTATTCTTTCTCTTTTAACCAATTCTGCAGACAATGGAAACCCAATTTTACGAGCGACTCTTGGTTCTATACTAATGTTATACAGTTGCTCTAAATAGTCTGAGGTATGGACAGACTGTATATAAGTTTCATTGTCGAGATTTATTTGTGGCTCAAAGAAATTTTCTGGTTCACACGTACCCTCGTGAAGCAATTGCTTGGGAAGCAAATCATACTTATCCATTGGAAAGCGGTGCCCTTCGGGTAGTGGATGTTTATAAATGGGATGTAAAGCTATTTTGAGCATACTTTAAATAAAGAAAAACCAAAAGTATTTATTTTGAAGCTGTTCTTACTTGAAAAAGAGTTTAAATTTTTGATAAAATTGTTTACTGAATTCTTCACTCGCAACCTTGCCCAGTAGTTTTTGATTCATCCAATTGAGTATCTATTTTCTTAAATTCAGCTATTACTTTATTTTGGCGTCCTGTTTTCTGAATCTTTAATGTTCCAAATTAGTCGATTTTAGGAATTTGATGATCTCACAAAATCAATTATACCATTGAGTTAAGCGACAAATGCCCAATTATTTTTATACGGCTTAAGTTTAGAGTTCAAAATTTAGGTGTATATCAGAATGCCCCAAAATGAGGAATAAGGTTTTTTTATACGCAGAGACCAATTTAAAAGGAGATAAAAACCTTGGATAATAGGTTGCTGATTTTTATAAACAATCACATTAAGACGTTTTAATGTGATTAAAAATGAGGTCAAGGATTGATAATAAAGCATCAATTGTGTTAATGGCTATTTTTCTTGCAGTAGCAGAAGCAGCAGTCTCTTTTCTATAGGATATTCTGTTGAAAACGTTAAAAAGGTGAGTGTCTTTTAAATTTCCAATCGAATTAGCAGTCTGTCTTAAAGTAATTTTAAGCCTATTGCCAAGACTCATCAAGAAAAAGAATTGAAAATGCCACTTAAAACTATTCAGTCCTCTTAAAAATCGCTTTACACTTATTGAAAATTCAAAAATCAAAAAAACAGGGAATTTAAAGTAAAAGACTCAAAGCTGCTTGGAACGAAAAATATTTACTAAAAGTTCTTAACGTCAAAGTATAAGTTTGCCCTAGTGTACCTTAACTCCGCAAAACTTTATAGTTTTTTTTTAGAAGAAAACACTGTGTATAAAAGATTACACACAGTGTTTCAATGTAAATCTTTTCACTTATTTTAGTGATGTCAAAGTCATAAAACAGTTTAAGATATTTACAATGATAAAAGTACAAAATTATAAGAAATCTGTAAGTCCTTTTTCGGGAATTTCATTTGTTAACGAATCCTTCAACAGTATAGGTTTGTCAAGTTTAATAGATTCAGAACTCGGTAAAAGGGTTAAATACACTGGCTATTCATACAGCGAAATAATCAGAAGCCTAACCAATGTATTTTTAAGTGGAGGCGATGTTATTGAAGATGTTATACCAATTTAGTTATTAAATGCCGTATTAAAAGCCTTTAGAAAATGATGGTTTCCTGTTATAGATTTAATGGTTTCAGGTTTCATTTCGCAGACCATTTCGCTTAGCCATTGTTTTAAACTTTTCATCGATTCGAATCTTTGATTCTTAAATCGATTTTTAATGTATTGCCATACTTGTTCGCATGGGTTTAGTTCAGGATTGTATGGGGGTATTCTTAACAAGACTATATTTTGTGGCACCTCTATATTTTTTGTAGAATGAAACCCTGCATTATCAATCACTACAATTTTATATTCCTTTGGATTATGTGTTGAAAATTCCCGCAGATAGGCTTGAAATATGTTAGTACTTACACCATTTATTTCCCAAACAAAAGAGTCTCCGTTTATTGGAGAGTAACTACCATATAGATAGGTCGTTTTATAAATATGTTGATAGGTCACTATTGGCTTTACACCGCTAGCGGTTATGTATTTTCCAAGATGATTCATCATTCCAAATCGAGCTTCATCTTGAAAGTATAAATTAACAGAGTCGTAACTATCTTTATTAAGACTAATTCTAATGTTATCTAGCGTATTAGGGAGTTTTTAAAAAAGCTTTTTCAGCCTCTACATCTTTTTTGTAGTGAGATTTCCTAGGAGTCTTGGGTTTTGTTTTAAAATGTTGAATCAAATACTCACGGATCCGTTGGTACTTAACAACTACGCCATACTCTTGTTCTACCCAATTTTGAGCATCCCAGTATCCCAAAAAAGGATTATTTGGGTCATGTACTCTTTGGGATAAACCCTTATGTATTTGTGGTGTAATAATTTTAGACGTTTTATTTTTAGGCTTATCAGTTAACATCATCTCAACCCCACCAGCATTGTAGTTCACAATCCACCTTTCTAGGGTTCTGATATGAATCCCTAAAAAATCAGCTAATTCTTGTCGGGTTTCAAATTTGCCAGACTTAATGGCTAGCAAACTCTTTAAACGTTTTTCTGCTTTTAAGGTTTTCTGTTTTAACAAGAGTTTGTTTAGCTCCGAATCTGATTCCTTGATCTCTAAAATTGCTTTTCTTCCCATTCATAAATATACGAAAAATATACGGCAATACAAAACATATTTGGTATTAATTCTCATTTAGGCATACATTTAAAGGGAATTCCCAATAACAATGTTCCTAGTCCAGATACAATTCAAAGAGGTCTCAAAGAATTAACGACAGAGAATGCGATTTATCAATCAAAATCTGGCATAAACTATGATTTTAACATCAACAAAAAGCTAAATTTACTCAATATTAAGTCTTTACTTTTAACCAAACAATTGGAATCAAATAAGAGCTACGATTTTGATTATGACAATCAAATAACAGCTAATAAAAAATATGATGCAAAACGCACATACAAGAAGAATAAAGGTTACTTCCCAGGTGTAGCAACGATTGGCGACAATATTGTTTATATTGAAAACCGAGACGGAAATGCCAATGTAAAATTTAAACAAGCACAAACACTTGAGAATGCCTATGGTCTATTGAACTCGCAAGGCATTACTATAAATCGCTCAAGGATGGATGCAGGATCATATTCAAAAGAGATTATAGAGGTCGTTGCAAAAAACAGTAAACTATTTTACATAAGAGCCAATAAAAGTGATGCTGTTTTTGAACAAATACAAGAAATAAGTGACTGGATAGATATTGAGTTAAACTACAAAAACTATAAAGTAGCTTCGATACGGTTTAAGCAATTTAACGAAGATAAAAATTATCGTTTGGTAATTATGCGAGAAAAAACAACTAATAATCAGGTTGATGCTTTTACTGGGGACACTTTCAAATACCGTTCAATACTTACAAGTGATTGGGAAAATACAGAAAAACAAATTATTGAATATTACAATAATAGAGGAGCAAGCGAAAAGATTTTTGATGTAATGAATAATGATTTTGGCTGGAAACGAATGCCTTTTTCATTTCTAAATCAAAACAATACCTTTATGATTATTACAGCACTGATAAAAAATTTCTACACTTATTTTGTTGTTTTAGTCTCAAAGGTGTTTGAAAATATTGCGCCAACAACTCGTCTTAAAAGGTTTGTTTTTAGATTCATAAACGTGGCTGGTAAATGGGTGTATCAAGGCAGGAATTGGGTATTAAAACTCTACAGTGAAGCACCTTATGAACAGCTTTTGATTTAAAAAACAACATTTTTTTAAGAACATAGGATAACTATGCCTTGTAAGATTATTTAAAACAACACAAAAGCCTGTTTATCAATGTCTTATTAAATTAACAGCATTTCTAGAAACAAACAAGAAAAAACGTCATTTCAAAAGCAGTTGGAAAAGAGAAATCTTGTTTTTTTTATGCAAATTCCCTTCAAAATAAATTCAAAATATGATGTTTTATAGGAACTTTGTAGATTTGAAGTCAACTTGCGGATTTAAGGTTTAATAAAAATACAAAAAAAACTTTCGCTATGGAATTTAGAGGTAAGCGTTCATCTGTATCTTAATGAGTACTTAGCTATAAAAGAAAAATATGGCAGAAACAAAAGACGCAAGGTTGAGTACAGAATTTCAGTTTAGAAGATTTAGGAGGTACATCTCTAAAAAATGAACAAAAGGTTTAGATAATTATATAGGGAGAAAATCTTAACATAGATTCAGGCAGTTATTTTATAGAGCGGTTTCAGAAGAAATTATTTCAACGCTTAAAGTAACAAACTTATCTAATTAAAACTTAGTAGCATTTGGAAAACGGCGCATTGCTATTTTAAAATGATTAGTCTTTCAATAAATCCTTTAATTCAATAAATTCCATAGCAATAGCAGTCTGAGTCTCCGTCGCGACTATTCCATTAAAATCAGGATCAAAATCAAAGGATTTAAAATAATAGCGTTTCTCCTTATACGTCCCGTAATGCTCATATACTTCTAGTTGTTTTAACTCTTTCAAAGTACAGCCAACTGCCTTTAATAAGGCTTCTTTACGGATCCAAAACCAATAAAACCGCTCTAAGGAATTTTTAGCATTTAAAATAGACGCCCACTCCAGTGCCGTAAATAAATAGCTAAATAGTTTTAAATCTATAGTTTTCTTTTTCTCAATATCTATACCAACAGAAAAATTGGTACTAAAAGCTAAGACAACGTACCCATTGCTATGAGAAATAGAGAAATTATGATCTTTAAAACTCGGTTTTCCTTGTTCAGAATAGCCTATTTCTTCCAATAAAGAAGCTGGAAGTCCGTTTTCAGATAATGCTCTTTTTAACAACAGGCGCCCAGCACTATAACTCATTGAACTTTCTTCGTCTAAATACCTTTTTGCCCTTTCTTGAAGCCTCTTCGGGAGGTTTTTTAATAATAGTTCTTTTGTGAAAAAAGGCTTGTTTTTAGCTATCTCAACGATCCTTATTTTTAGCATTTATTCGGTATTAAGAAACATTTATGATAAAACATAAATCACTTTAATTTATAAATCAGTTCTTTACGGTACTAACGGTACATAAATATTACCACCAGAACAAATGTAGGCAAATTATATGATTACAAAAGACTACATAATAGAGATAACCACTCAATTAT
Organism: Psychroflexus torquis ATCC 700755; assembly: GCF_000153485.2. NCBI lineage: Bacteria > Pseudomonadati > Bacteroidota > Flavobacteriia > Flavobacteriales > Flavobacteriaceae > Psychroflexus > Psychroflexus torquis. Next base: position 1,523,259 of record NC_018721.1, read on the forward strand.
ACTTAAAAAACGGTGTGAAAGCGGTGACTATTGCTGACATCACTAAAGAATTAAGCACGTCTAAACGTACGATTTACAATCATTTTATAGATAAAACTGATTTAATGCAAGCCTGTATAGAACGGTATTTGGCTGGTATTAGAAGCAATAACGACGAGATAATTAACAACTGTAGCTCTGCGATTGAAGCGATGGGAATAATTCAACAACAAATTTTAAAAAGAGCGGATTATAGCAATGCACACTTTTATAAAGATATACTAAGGTATTTTCCTAGTGTCTTAAAAGACTCGTACGAAAAGAATTCAGAATTCGCTTTTCGCGAATTGCTTTATTTAGCCAAATGGGGCGTAAAAGATGGTTTATTCAGAAAAGATTTAGACCCAGAAGTTACAATGGCTACAGTTCAAACATTGCTAAAATTATGTAACAATACAAAAGTATTTCCATCAGCACAATTTTCTAAAGCCAGGCTTACTGAAGGCATTATGGTCGTTTACCTAAGAGGATTGTGTACCGAAAAAGGGCTTTTAGAAGTTGAAAAACAGAAACATCTATACTTAACATAGACTAAAAATTATGGACACTATAAACAGTTCACTTAAAAAAACACCAGTAGCAATTATTGGTTTGTCTGCAATGTTTGCTGATGCCAGCAATGTAGAAGAATATTGGAATAATATTATCAATCAGAAAGATAGTATTGTGGATGTTCCAGAATCGCGTTGGAAAATCGAAGATTATTACGATGCTGACCCTACAATAGCAGACAAAACCTATTGTAAAAAAGGAGGGTTTATTCCTGATATTGACTTTAATCCAATGGAATTTGGTTTGCCTCCCAATATTTTAGAAGTCACGGATGTGTCTCAATTATTGTCCTTAATAGGTGCTAGAGATGCATTTGAAGATGCTGGTTATGGTAGGGAATCAGGTAAATTTACGGCACTTTTAAAAGAAAAAACCGGAGTGATTTTAGGAGTTGGTGGTGGTCAAAAACTAATTACGCCGCTAACCTCAAGGTTGCAAGCTCCTATTTGGGAAAAAGCCCTTAAAAGTAGTGGCATTAGCGATGCTGATATTCCGCACATTATTGAAAAAATGAAGAAAGCATATGTTGGATGGAATGAAAATTCTTTTCCGGGTATGTTAGGCAATGTCATCTCTGGTCGAATCACGAATCGTTTTGACTTAGGAGGCATTAACTCAGTCGTGGATGCGGCCTGTGCGGCCTCACTCTCTGCTATTAAAATGGCAGTCTCAGAATTGATTGAAGGACGATGTGATATGATGCTCACAGGAGGTGTCGATACAGATAATTCTCCTTTTATGTATATGTCGTTCTCTAAAACTCCCGCATTTTCACAAAAAGGAAGTATTCGTCCTTTTGATACCGACTCAGACGGCATGTTGATTGGAGAAGGAATTGGAATGTTAGTTTTAAAAAGGTTAGAAGATGCAGAACGTGATGGGGATCGAGTTTATGGGTTACTTACTGGGGTTGGTTCTTCAAGTGATGGGCGTTATAAATCGGTTTATGCGCCACGTCCTCACGGTCAGGCTTTGGCGATGCAACGTGCTTATGACGAGGCAGGCTATGATGCTTCTACGGTAAAATTAATTGAAGGTCACGGCACTGCAACAGGAGCAGGAGATGCTGCCGAGTTTGAGTCAATGTCTATGGTTTTTGGCAAAAGTGACACGACAAAAAATCATATTGCGATTGGTTCTGTAAAATCACAAATAGGGCATACAAAATCGGCTGCAGGTGCTGCTGGAATGATAAAAGCAGCTTTAGCTTTATATCATAAAGTGTTGCCAGGCACGATAAACGTTACCAAGCCTCACGAAAAATTTGAGATTGAAAATTCTCCTTTTTATGTCAATGCAGAAACCAGACCTTGGTTTAAAAACGGTGTACCTCGTAGAGCTGGAATATCTGCTTTTGGATTTGGTGGTGTGAACGTGCATTTTGCTATGGAAGAATATGAAAACAAAACGTCCTTTACAGATAGAGTACATCAAACATTTCACAGTATTTACCTTAAAGCTACTAATGCTAACGACTTATTAACGCATCTGAAAAACACAGTTGCTGGATTGAATTCGAAGGAAGCAACGGCGTCATATTATAACTTAAAAGAAAGTTCTAAGCAAGGCACTGCAAAACAAAACGAAGCGCGTTTAGGTTTTGTTGCAGAATCTTTAGAGGATTGTATTTCTAAACTAGAAATTGCAGTCAAACAATTAGAAAATAATAAGAACGCTTGGTCGCACCCAAAAGAAATTTTCTTTAGACCAAACGGAATTTCAAGCAGTATAAAAGTGGCTTCATTATTCTCTGGTCAGGGTTCTCAATATGCTAATATGGCAAAAGAGGCGACGAGTAGTTTTGAAACGCTACAACAAACAATTGCTGCTTTTGATGCTAAAAAAGGATATGATTTAGCAACTAAAATATATCCAAAACCTGTGTTTACACCAGAGGATAATGATAGCTTAGAAAAAAATATTACAAATACAGAGTTTGCGCAACCTGCCATAGGTGCCATAAGTTTAGGGTACTATAAAGTCTTTAAAAATGCTGGTCTTGTAAGTGATATGGTGGCTGGACATAGTTTTGGTGAGCTTACTGCACTTTGTGCATCAGGCGTACTTAGCGAAAGTGATTATATGACACTTGCCATTGCTCGTGGTAAGGCTATGGCAGGTGAAAATACAAGTGGAGATGCTGGTATGATGTTAGCTGTTAAAGCGGCTACTTCTGAAATTCAGCCTTTAATTGCTAGTATTCCAGGGGTTTCTATTGCAAATATTAACGCCTCAAACCAACTCGTTTTAGGAGGAACAACAGAAGGTATAACGAAAGCAAAAACGCTGTTAGATACTAAAAGCTACCGTTCCGTTATATTACCTGTTTCTGCAGCTTTCCACACGGATTGTGTTGGACACGCACAACAGCCTTTTGAAAAAAGTATACAGGCTATAGAATTCTCAAGCCCCGTGATCCCTGTGTATTCAAATTCGACAGGAAATGCCTACCCAACGAAGACTCCTGAAATTAAAAATATCTTAGCGCAACATATTTTAAATACGGTCGATTTTAAAACTGAAATTGAAAATATGTACGCTGCTGGTGCGCGTGTTTTTGTTGAATTTGGGCCTAAATCTATTTTAACCAATCTCGTAAAAGACATCTTAGCTGATAAAGAACATTTTGTGGTGGCAACAAATGCAAAAGCAACTAAAAACAGTGATTTACAAATTAGAGAAGCTGCCATACAATTACAAGTTCTAGGATGTGAATTAGGTGCCATTGACAGTAACGCACGTCGAGTAGCAGCGCCTTTAGTACAACCAAAAATGGCGGTAAAAATAGCGGGTAACAATTATGTGAGTCCTGCAACACAAAAAGTGTATAATGACGCTTTAAACAACGGATTTAAAGTGAGCAACGCTACAGAAATTGTTAAAACCGTAGAAGTGATCAAGGAAGTGATAAAAGAGGTTCCTGTTTCTATAAATAAAATCAGTACAGACCAAGTTACAGAAGAAGATATGAAGTCTACGATCATTAAAAGCGCCATTGATGGCATTAAGGAAAATCAATCTAAAACATTAGATATGTTCCAAACTATTTTGACGGAACAAAACAAACAAACAGCGCAATTATTAGCCCTTTTATCAGACAATTTTGAAGGGGAACAAAACCCTGAAAATGCTGCTACTGTTGCTATTAAAACACCTGCTGACACTAGTCCTCCAGCTCCTCCAGCTTCAGTTTCAGCTCAAATAGTTGAACCCAATAAACCTGCTGCTGCGAAACCCGTAATTGAAACCGCGGTGCCGACTGAAGGGAATTCAGAAATGCTTGACCTTATGCTAAGCGTCGTTGCGGACAAAACAGGCTACCCTGCTGAAATGTTAGAATTGAGTATGGATATGGAGGCCGATTTAGGAATCGATTCTATCAAACGTGTGGAGATTTTTGGTGCTATTACTGAGCAATCAGATAAGTTAACAGACATCAACCCTAACGACCTCACAGAACTTAGAACATTACAAGAAATTGTGGATTACATTTCTAGTAAAGCTGGAATTAGTGGTACTTCTGCACCTGTTGCTGAACCAATAGCTCAAACAGTTGTGAATACCAAGCCTACTGCAACACCAGTTGTCGAAACAGCGGTGCCGACTGAAGGAAATTCAGATATGTTAGACCTTATGCTAACTGTAGTTGCTGACAAAACAGGCTATCCTGCTGAAATGTTAGAACTAAGTATGGATATGGAGGCCGATTTAGGAATCGATTCTATCAAACGGGTAGAGATTTTTGGAGCGATCACTGAGCAATCAGATAAGTTAACAGACATCAACCCTAACGACCTCACAGAATTAAGAACATTACAAGAGATTGTGGATTACATTTCTAGTAAAGCTGGAATTAGCGCCACTTCTGCACCTGTTGCTGAACCAATAGCTCAAACAGTTGTGAATACAGATCCTATTGCAACACCAGTTGTCGAAAAAGCGGTGCCGACTGAAGGAAATTCAGAAATGTTAGACCTAATGCTAACTGTAGTTGCTGACAAAACGGGGTATCCTGCTGAAATGTTAGAACTAAGTATGGATATGGAAGCCGATTTAGGAATCGATTCTATCAAACGTGTCGAGATTTTTGGAGCGATCACTGAGCAATCAGATAAATTAACAGACATCAACCCTAACGACCTCACAGAATTAAGAACGCTACAAGAAATTGTGGATTACATTTCTAGTAAAGCTGGAATTAGCGCTACTTCTGCACCTGTTGCTAAACCAATAGCTCAAACAGTTGTGAATACAGATCCTATTGCAACACCAGTTGCCGAAACAGCGGTGCCGACTGAAGGAAATTCAGAAATGTTAGACCTTATGCTAACTGTAGTTGCTGACAAAACGGGGTATCCTGCTGAAATGTTAGAACTAAGTATGGATATGGAAGCCGATTTAGGAATCGATTCTATCAAACGTGTCGAGATTTTTGGAGCGATTACTGAGCAATCAGATAAATTAACTGACATCAACCCTAACGACCTCACAGAGTTAAGAACGTTACAAGAAATTGTGGATTATATTTCTACAAAAGCCGGAATTAACGCAACTTCTGCACCTGTTGCTCAACCAGTTGAAGCAACGAAGTCTATCGCTACGCCATTAGCTGAACAAGGTGTACCTGAGGAAGGAAATTCAGAAATGTTAGACCTTATGCTAACTGTAGTTGCTGACAAAACGGGGTATCCTGCTGAAATGTTAGAACTAAGTATGGATATGGAAGCCGATTTAGGAATCGATTCTATCAAACGTGTCGAGATTTTTGGAGCGATTACTGAGCAATCAGATAAATTAACTGACATCAATCCTAATGACCTCACAGAACTTAGAACATTACAAGAGATTGTGGATTACATTTCTGCCAAAGCGGGAATTAGGGTTACTTCTGAACCAGTAGCTCAAACAGTTGAAGCAACGAAGTCTATCGCTACGCCATTAGCTGAACAAAGTGTACCTGAGGAAGGAAATTCAGAAATGTTAGACCTTATGCTAACTGTAGTTGCTGACAAAACAGGCTACCCTGCTGAAATGTTAGAGCTAAGTATGGATATGGAAGCCGATTTAGGAATCGACTCTATCAAACGTGTGGAGATTTTTGGAGCGATTACTGAGCAATCAGATAAATTAACTGACATTAACCCTAATGACCTCACAGAACTTAGAACATTACAAGAGATTGTGGATTACATTTCTGCCAAAGCCGGAGGTGTTATTAAAAAAAAAAATCTCAGCCTAACTTAAGTGTAGAAGAAAACAATATGGAAATCAAGGAGACTACCTCAAAACAGGAATTCTCCTTGCCTACCAAATTCTACAATGTGCCCCGGAAATCTATCGGCTTAAAATTTATTCCTAAAGTAGATCTTTTAGTACAGGACATTTCGGCATTAAAACCTGTTGTAATTACAGACGAAGGAAGCGATTTGACTTTGGCTGTAAAAGCAAAATTAGAAAGCGAAGGCCATACCGTTATTGTCATTCAATTTGACGCTTTTAAAAAGAATCCTAATCTAAAAAATGGGATTTCTATTTCAGACATAAATGACCAAAATATAAAAACGGCTATTGATACAATCTTAGCTAAAAATGACATTGGTTCTTTTATTTATTTACACCCACATTTCACCTTTTCAGGATCTAATTTCACACAACATTTTGATACAGAGCGTGCATTGCTAAAAGCCACTTTCTTATTGGCAAAACAGCTACAAGCACCATTAAATGCCAACAGCAAAACACAACGAACTGCTTTTATGACCGTATCTCGTTTAGACGGAAAATTTGGAATGGACAAACGTTCTAATATGTCTATCATTGCTGGTGGATTATCTGGATTAACGAAATGTATGAATCTAGAATGGTCTCCAGTATTTTGCAGAGCAATCGATGCAAAACCTGAATTAGCGGCAACAGAAATTGCGGATGCTTTATTCTTAGAATTACACGATGCAGATGTACGCTATGTCGATGTCGCCATCACTGAAAATGGACGGATGACTTATGAGGTTACAACGAATGAAGTAAGTGCTGCAGAAGACTACCAACAAACGGTTACAGATAAAGACGTTTTTTTAGTTGCTGGCGGTGGTAGAGGTGTTACCGCGACCTGTATCAAAGAAATGAACATTGCTTTTAAATCCAAATTTATCCTTTTAGGGAGATCTGCTTTAGATTTTGAATTACCAGCTTATGCGTTAAATGGAGTCGGCCCTGCAGCCCTTAAAAATGAGATTATGCAGGAGATGAAATCCGGTGGAGAAAAAGTTTCAATTAAAGGGCTAAACAATAGGTTTAATAAATACGTTGCTAAAAAGGAAATTGAAGAAACTATTGCGCACATCAAAGCAAATGGTGGCGACGCTATTTATGTGGCGGGTGATGTTACGAATTTAACCATCAAACCTGAATTACTTGAGATTGAAAAAAAATGGGGTAAAATTACTGGAATTATTCACGGTGCTGGTCGTTTAGCGGATAAGCTCATTCAAGATAAAACTGAACAGATTTTTGATGATGTGACTTCCGTAAAATTAGATGGTTTAACAAGCCTCTTAAAAATGGTAAACGTGAACGAATTAAGGCATTTAATTATGTTTTCTTCAGTGGCGGGTTTCTACGGAAATGTTGGCCAATCTGATTATGCGATGGCCAACGAAATTTTAAGTACCGCGGCACATTTGTTTAGTACCAACCATCCTAACACTAAAGTTACCTCAATTAATTGGGGCGCTTGGGAAGGCGGTATGGTAAGTCCGGAGTTACAAAAAATGTTTGAAGAAGCAGGTGTTTCTTTGGTCAACCATCCAGGCGGCGCTGCTCGTTTTGTTCAAGAATTAAACGGGGCGTATCACCACCAATCCCAAGTCATAATTGGAGGCACTTTACCTGCAAGTATTTCAGATATTTCTGGCCCTTTAAAAAACTATACTATTCAACGGCATTTAAGTTTAAAAGACAATGCGTTTTTAAAGGATCACGTTATTCAAGGCAATTCTGTTTTACCAATGGTAAACGCCACAGCGTGGATGGCAGATTCTTGTGTAAAACTATTCCCAGATTATAAATTAACGAGTATAGCACATGTAAAACTGTTTAAAGGGATTGTTTTTGATGGCACTGAAAAAGAAGTTTATTTCACAGAAATTAAAGAACAAAGTAAAACTGCAGACCATATTGTTTGTGATGTCACTGTGTATAGTAAAGGGGTGAAGCTACCTTTAAATCATTACCGTTCAACCATTACGCTTTCGCGAAAAAGAAGCGATAAACCTAAATTTCAAACCCCTACACTAAAAGAGAACAAAATAGATGGCGCTACCTTTTATAAAGATGGTTCTTTATTTCAAGGTCCTTTTTACCAAGGGATAGAAACGGTTTTATCTATAGATAAAGATCAAGTTTTACTAAAATGTAAAGCACCAGCAGTTTCTTTAGAAACACAAGGGCAGTTTCCTAGCACGAGTTTAAACGCATTTTTCTTAGATATACAATATCAAGGCATGATTCTATGGGTGCAAAAGTATCATAACGGTGCTAATAGTTTGCCTTTACAAACAATAGAAGGACTGGTTTATGGGGAAATTCCTGCAAATAAAAGTTTCTATGTACATATGAAAGTACAAGAAAATTCAGCTATAAAAATGATCGCAGACATAACCGTATATGATGAAAATAGAGATGTTTTTTTATTCACAGAAGGCGCTGGATTAACCGTTTCAGAAGGCTTAACCTGGTAGTATCCTTAACGCCCCAATCAACACTAAAGCATGAAAGAAAAAATAGCAATTATTGGCATGTCCTCTCTTTTTCCTGGCTCTAAAACGGTACAAGAGTTTTGGAATAACCTTATGGATAAAAAGGACTTGACTGGTATGGCAACAAAAGAGGATTTTGGTGCCGACCCCGCACTCTTCTATAAAAAAGATAAAGGAACTATAGACCGGTGTTATTCCTTACGTGGAGGCTACATTCGTGATTATAATTTTAACAGCGCAGACTTCGGTTCTGAAGACTTAAATGACTTAGACCAAATGTATCAATGGGGCTTGCAAGTAACCAAAGATGCTTTAATGCACGGCGGTTACTGGAATAAAACTGAAGCTTTAGACCACTGTGGCGTCATCTTTGGAAATTTATCTTTTCCAACAAAATCCTCCCATAAAATTATGGCGCCCATTTATACAAAAACCCTTGAAAAAGGAATTAAAACCCTTTTAAAAGATGACAGTTTTGAAATTCCAGCAACAGCATATGAAATTCCAAAAAACAATCCTCTTGAAGGTGATGTCTCGGAATTGGTTAAAAATGTAATTGGTTTAAAAGGCACAAATTTCGACCTAGACGCCGCTTGTGCTTCTTCGCTCTACGCTATAAAAATGGCTTGTGACGAATTGTTAATCGGCAAAGCCGATATGATGTTGGCAGGAGCCGTTTGTTCGTCAGACCAATTGTTTATCCACATGGGGTTTTCAATTTTGCATGCCTATGCAGGTCATGATCATAAATACTCACCATTAGATAAGGACTCTGCTGGATTAGTATCGTCGGAAGGCGCTGGGATGATCCTTATGAAACGCTTATCAGATGCAGAAAAAGATGGCGATAATATCATCGGTGTTATTTCAGGAATTGGTTTATCCAATGACGGCGGTGGTAAATATTTATTAAGTCCCAATCCAAAAGGACAAACATTAGCTTATGAAAGAGCGTATAACGGAACAGTTTCTAAAGAAAATACCTCGTATATAGAATGCCACGCAACAGGCACGCCTCTTGGCGATGTTACAGAAATCAACTCACTCGAAACTTTCTTTGGGGACAATCCAGAAAAATTGCGTTTAGGGTCTGTAAAATCAAATATTGGGCATATGCTCACGGCAGCAGGAATGCCTAGTCTAATGAAAGTTTTACTTTCTATGGAGCATCATAAGATTCCACCTGGAATTAATTTGTCTACCGCAATTCAATCTAAAAAAGGCTGGTTTACGCAAGAGCAAATCATAGAAGAGCCTTTAAAATGGGAGACAAACGATAAGCAAGCAGCGGTAAATTCTTTTGGCTTTGGAGGCACCAATGCCCATTTGGTTGTGGAAAGCCATCATAAAGAAAAAAGTAAGAAACACACAGACGTCAAACTTAAAGAAATGGCCATCACGAGTATGGAAGTTCATTTTGGTGATTGCGTTAATCTAGATGCTTTTTATCGATCTATTTTTGAAGGAACCCAGCATTTTTCTGAGATGCCAATTCATAGATGGAAGGGTTTTGAAAAAAATGATGACTTATTATCCAATTTTGGTTTAGATACTAAAAAGCCACTTAGAGGCAGCTTTATAGCTGATTTTGAAATGGATTTAATGCGCTATAAAATTCAGCCTAACGAAGTTGGCACTATGGAACCACAGCAAGCTTTAATCTTAAAGGTTGCTGACCAAGCCATTCAGAAATCAAACTTAAAAAAAGGGGAAAACGTAGCGGTTTTAATTGCGATGAATCCCGAACTTGCGATACATCATTACCTAGCGCGTTGGGATAGCAAATGGCAATTAGATGAAGCATTAGATCGTGCTGGAATTGATTTAGAAGACACACAAAAAGCAAGCCTTTTAGGCGAATGTCGTAATATATTGTATAAGATAGAGAACGCACAGACCCCTAGTCAGCATACTAGTTTTGTTGGTAATATTATGTCGAGTCGTATTTCCGCTTTATGGGATTTTAGTGGCCCCTCATTTACAATTACCAATGGAAATAACGGAACAACAAGAGCTTTAGAAGTCGCTCAGAATATGTTGTCTTTAGGCGAAGTTGATGCTGTTGTTGTGGGAGCAGTTGAGTTTTCGGGAGGTATGGAAGCCGTTCTTTTACGGAATCTGATTGCCAGCGTAAACCAAAATAAACAACCAAGTTTGTCTTTCAATGTAGACGATTATGGTTGGTTGATTGGCGAAGGGGCATCGGTTATTGTTTTAAAGGCTGATGACAAGATAACAGAAAAAGATGCTATTTATGCTACTATTGATGCTATCGGAGATTTGTCAACAGGTAAAAATATCGCCTTACAAGAATTAGTAGCTTCTGGATTTAAGCAAGAGGATGACTTAGAACAAGCCCAATTATTAGCGCAGACATCGGATCATAAAATTGCATTAGGGTCTGTAAAAACGAATATCGGACATACGTTTGCGGCAGCGGGATTAGCTTCTGTTGTAAAAACAGCCCTTTGTTTGTATCATCAATTTATTCCGGGCATTCCAAATTGGAAATCTGTAAAAAAAGATGCCTTAAAAAATAGCAATTACTATTTTCCAAGCCAATCAAGACCTTGGATTAATGAGACAGATTACCCGAGACAGGCACTCGTAAATTTGAGTCCACATTCTCGTGTAAAACTATCAGAGGTTTCACATCCTAAACATCCTAAAATTGATAATTTCTTAAAAAAGCATCTGTTTGTTTTAAAAGGAAATACGCAAAATGAGCTTAGAGAAGACCTAAACCTAATTAGCAAAGATATTCTTGTTGATGACTTGGGATTTATAGCACAGAAGTGTTATAACAAAGCAGCCAAAACCAAAGCAATATATAGCCTTGTTCTAGTTGCTTCTAGTCAGAAATCGCTACTACAAGATATCGGGTTTATAGAAAAACAATTAGCGGTAGCCTTTGATAAAAATACAGATATCAAACTCCCTAGTGGTTCTTTCTTTAGTCCAAATCCAAGCGCAGCTAAAGGCGATTTAGCATTTGTATACCCAGGCTCCGCGACAAGTTATGAGGGATTAGGACACGATTTATTTCAGTTTTTTCCAAACCTTTTAAGCGATTTTGAAAACAAAATTCCAAACCTTAAAGATTTCTTTGGCTTAGACTATTTATTTCCTAAAAAGCAAGACCTTGAAACAGCTTCTCTAAACATTCAGAATGATGCTATTTCTATGATGTCTGTGGGGGTGCTTTATTCGACCTTGTACACGCACATATTAAGAGCATATTTTGGCGTAAAGCCAAAAGCAGCTATGGGTTATTCTATGGGGGAGTGCAGCTCTATGTGGTATTCATTTGGCATTTGGAATCCCGGTGAGGGAACAAAAATATTCCGCAACTCTCCAATTTTTAAAAATAAATTTTCTGGCAATTTGGAATTATTAGCCGAAGAATGGAATATCAGTACAAAAGAAGCAAAAGCCAGATGGCAAAGCTGGATTTTATTAGAAACCAGAGAGAAGGTAGAAGCCCATATTTCTAAGTTTGATAAGGTCTTCATCACTTTTGTAAACTCTGAAAAGGAGTTGATAATTTCTGGTGATAAAAGTCAGTGTGAAATGTTAATTAAGGCTTTAAATTGTGCATCAGTACTCGTGCCTTTTCAAAATGTTATCCATAACGAGTTCTGTAAAAAGGAATACGATGGATTGATCGAAATGCATAATTTCCCATTAGAAAACCATCCAGAAGTTGACTTTTATTCTAGTTTAACGGGTGAAAAAATTCCTATGGAGTCGTTAGAAATAGCAGAGAATTCGACAAAAGTGTGCTATAAAACAGTAGACTTTCCCGCTTTTGCGAAAAAAATGTCAATAAACGGATTTAGTACGTTTGTAGAACTCGGTCCGAATAGGACCTGCACCAATTGGCTTAAAGCTACGCTGAACCAACAGCAACATACTGCTTGTGCTATTGATAAAAAAGGCACGAGTTCTATTCAGTCTCTTTACGAATGTTTGGCGCAATTAATTTCTAACGGAATTGATATTGATTTAAGTTTATTATACCCAAATACCAATCAGAAACAACCCAAAAAGCATTTTACTAAAAAGGTAAAAACCGGGGGGAGTCCTGTGTATGATGTGTTATTATCTGAGGATATTCAGCGGCAGTTTGCTACCGTAAAAAGAAAAGAGAAATCACAAAACACAACAAAAAACAAAGGGGCTAGTCAGCCTATTACAACAAAAAATACCTTAGAAAAAATAGCTAGTATGATAGATACTTCAATACGAAAAACAGATCCCAAAACGACTGTTAAAATCGCAGAAAACGGATTAAAATTACAGGATTATAATGACCCAAATCACTTAAAAGATAAGAACGTTATTTACACGAAAGAAGATTTAATTGAATTTTCAGAAGGAAAAATCGGTAATGTGTTTGGTGCAGAATACAATGTTATAGACCAATACAAACGCAGGGTGATGTTGCCAATGGATCCTTATTTATTGGTGAGTAGAGTTACTGGTTTAGATGCTAAACTGGGCGAATACAAACCATCTACCATGCAAACCGAATACGACATTCCGTATAACTCAGGATATGCAACCGATACACAAATTCCTTGGGCAGTGTCTGTAGAATCTGGGCAATGTGATTTAATGTTGATTTCTTATTTGGGAATCGATTTAGAAAACAAAGGAGATTATGTGTATCGTTTATTGGATTGCACCTTAGAATTTATCGACGATTTACCTTTTGAAGGGCAAACTTTGCGCTATGATATTTCTATCAATTCATTCGTTAGAAACGGACGTAATTTATTGTTTTTCTTCAGCTACGAATGTTTTGTAGAAGACCGTATGGTTTTAAAAATGACCAATGGCGTTGCTGGATTCTTTACTGATGAAGAATTGAGTAAAGGAAACGGGGTGGTTTATACAGACAGTGAAAAGAAAGTGTTAGCAGGTGTAGAAAAGAAAAATTTCATTCCTTTTTTAACCACAAAAAAGACTGCTTTTGATATTGAGGATTTAAGACATCTGATCAATGGAGATGCCCATAAATGTTTTGAAGATATTTCTTATTTCCCTAATGGAAAAAATAAATCGATACGATTAGCTCCAGAAAAAATGCTGATGTTAGATCGTATTGTTAAGGCAGATGTCAATGGGGGTGCTTATGGTTTGGGAGAAGTTATAGCAGAAAAAGACTTAAGTCCAGACGATTGGTATTTTCCTTGTCATTTTAGAGATGACCAAGTATTGGCAGGTTCTTTACAAGCAGAAGGTGGCGGAAATCTACTGCGTTTCTTTATGATGATGCTCGGTTTGCAGCGCCTTAAAAAAGATGCGCGTTTCCAACCCATTTATGGACTCCAACAAAAAGTAAGATGTAGAAAAGAAGTCACTCCTAACGATAAAATATTAACCTATCGCCTTGTCATTAAAGAAATCGGCTTATTGCCTGACCCTTATGTGATCGGTGATTTAGAAATTATTGTAGATGGTGTTATTACGGTTCATTTTGCCAATCTAGGATTGCAATTAAGAGAAAAAGACAATCCGAAATACTTAGAGCAACCTAAGAAAGAGACCGAAAATGTTTTGCTAAATGAAACTGATATCGAAATATTTGCTTTGGGAAGATTAGCCGACTGTTTTGGGCCAGAGTATGCCGTTTATGACAATAGAGCCTTATCGCGTCAACCAAACACAGATTTACAAGTCGTAAGCCGTGTGATTAAAATTGACGGAGAGCGTTTTGATTTCTCAAAACCAACAAATATCTGGACAGAATACGACGTGCCTCAAGATGTTTGGTATTACAAACAAAATGCATCCATGACAATACCTTACGCGATATTGATGGAAATTGCACTACAACCTTGTGGACTCTTAGGTGCTTATTTGGGAAGTACCTTATTATTTCCTGACAAAGATTTATACCTTAGAAACCTAGATGGTGACGGTGAATTATTAGAACTTCCTATAGGTACAGATTTTAGAGGAAAAGTGATTAAAAATAAATCAACCTTAACGTCTTCTACCTCATTAGGCGGTTATGTAATTCAGAAATATCTGTTTGAAGTCTCGGTTGATGAGCAGGTCTTCTATAAAGGATTTTCTTCTTTTGGATTTTTCCCTAAGGAAGCTTTAGCGCAACAAGTAGGCTTAGATAAAGGAAAGGATATCCCAGCTTGGTATGTGCAAAACAACTTGACAACTAAAGATTATTTCCAAATAAAACTAGATTCTTTATACGCAAAAATGAAATTGTATAAAGAAAATGACAAAGCAAACGCCTTCCGTTTGGCAGAAGACCAGCTTAATTTACTAGACAGCGGTGTCGTAGTGAAAAATGGGGGTGAATTTAATAAAGGCTATATCCATTGTTCCAAAGCCATTCATACTTATGACTGGTTCTTTACCTGCCATTTTTATTCTGATCCTGTAATGCCAGGATCTTTGGGTGTCGAAGCTATTTCGCAAGCCATGCAGTTATTTGCATTACAACAAGATCTAGGGAAAGATTTTAACAAACCACGATTTGTACAAGTTGTAAACAATAAAACCGAATGGAAATACCGTGGACAAATAAGAGTAAATGTAGAAAACATGCATTTAGAAGTCCATTTTAAAACTATAGAAAAACGAGGCGCTACTTTGGTTTTGATCGCTAATGCTTACCTCTGGAACGAAGGCACAAGAATTTACCAAGTCACAGATTTGGCATTGGGAATTCAAGAAGCATAACCAGACGTCGCAACTAAAAAAATAGGATTATTTAAACGGGCAGTAGTGTTGTTTGTCTGGTTATAGATTAATAAAATAAATTAAAATATTAAAAATGATTGACTTAAAATGGATAGGATCTCCCAGAGAGATTTCATTTGACATCACAGGAATGTTTGACAAACTAAAAAACACTGCCGTACCTTGTTATGTGGTAAAAGATTTGTCAGGTCGCATTGGAGTTACCAATACGGGAACCATTCAATCAGAAGGAAAGGGCTTATTTTTAAAAGCTATAGTGCCTGCGTTTACAGCAGAAGATTTAGGGGATGCCTCGTTTAAAGAAGACTACAAATTAAAATATGCCTATAAAGCAGGTGCCATGGCAAACGGAATTGCCTCTACAGACTTGGTCATTGCTTTAGGAAAAAAACAAATGATGGGATCCTTTGGAGCTGCGGGGATGATTCCTTCGCGCGTTAAAGAAGCCATTGCCACGATTCAAAAAGCATTGCCTACTCAGGCCTATGCTTGCAACCTTATTCATAGTCCCATTGAAAAAGCCTTGGAAGAAGGTGCCGTTAACTTGTTTATAGAACACGGTGTAAAAGTGGTAGAAGCTTCTGCTTATATGAACCTGTCAGAGCAAATTGTAAAATACAGGGCTGTAGGATTGAGTTTAGATGCGCAAGACGAAATTATCATTGCCAATAAAGTGATTGGTAAAATTTCTAGAAAAGAAGTGGCTGAACGTTTTATGTCGCCTGCACCCATACAATTTTTAGATAAATTACTAGCTGTTGGAAAAATTACGCAACAACAGTATGAATTGGCTCAAAAAGTTCCCATGGCAGATGATATTACTGTGGAATCAGATTCTGGCGGACATACAGACAACCGTCCTATGATCGTTGTATTGCCTATCATTTTACAATTGAGAGACGAAATTCAGGATAAATACCAATACAAAAAACAAATTAGAGTCGGTGCTGCTGGAGGAATAGGGACTCCCGCCTCTGCTTTAGCAGCTTTTGCTATGGGTGCCGCCTATGTGGTAACAGGTTCTATCAACCAAGCTTGTGTAGAATCGGGGACTTCAGAAGCTGTGAAGGACTTACTTGCCAAAGTAACCTCAACAGATATCACCATGGCTCCTGCTTCAGATATGTTTGAGTTAGGCGTAGAACTGCAAGTCCTAAAACGAGGCACTTTATTTGGTGCCAGAGCAAAGAAATTATACGAAATCTACAACCGTTATCAGGGCATTGATGCCATTCCTAAAGACGAAAGACTAAAGTTAGAAACTAAAACGTTTAAAATGCCTTTAGAAGAGGTGTGGAACCGATGTGTCAGTTTCTTTGAAGAAAGAGATCCAGAGCAAATAAAAAATGCCCAAGGAAATCCAAAACGTAAAATGGCTTTGATTTTTCGTTGGTATTTAGGGCTGTCTTCTAATTGGGCCAATGCAGGTGATCCAGACAGAGTGATGGATTATCAAATTTGGTGTGGCCCTGCGATGGGTGCTTTTAACGAATGGACTAAAAACTCCTATTTAAGAGAAGCAAAAAACAGAAAAGTGGCCGATGTAGCGACCCACTTGTTGGAAGCTGCTGCATATTTACACAGGATCAATACCATAAAAAATCAAGGCGTGGATTTGCCGCTTGACCTATTGCATCTGGGTATTGAAGATAAACATTTTGCAATGGTTTAGTTGGTGTGCTGATTAATTGAAGACAGAATCTGTTGTCACAACAGATTCTGTCTATAAAAAATAGGAAAAGTAAATTTGGTTTCTCAGTTTAGTTGTAGGCTATACTGGACGAGGGTATCATACCAAATTAGACCTATAATGACGCAATAGATCGTTTTACCGATATGAAATCGGCACAGGCTTTTTTCGCCTGCTTTTCATCAAAAATAATTACCGTAGCTAAGGCTATGCTACTTATTTTTGATTTCAATCAATCAAAAAACCTGTGCTGAGCTACGTCGTAGTATAATTCAATTTATTCATACGGCATTATAAATATAATTTGGTATCATTTCTTGCACAGTTGAATTTTCGTTTGTAAAGAAAGTAGATCAGCTTTTTTATTTATTCAGTTCTATAGTTCCGAGTTGCTTATTTAAAAAAATAAATATTCTATTCCACGAATCTATGGAAGCTAATGCGTTTCCTTGAAAATTTCCACCTGATTTCCAAGTGCTGATATTGGAAAAATCTAGTTGTGGGATAAATGGTAGGTCATCGAATTGGTGTCCTGCATTTTCATACGAATAATGCTTGATTTCATAGTTGAATTTATACTTCTCTGCTCTAGCTTTAATTCGATTACTCATCATCGTCGATGGCCATTGAAGGTCGTCTTCCCCAGAAATTAATAAGATAGGACATTTTATATTTTCGATTTTAATGGAGCTCTTTTCGATTCTTTTAGTTTTTTCAAATGCACTTAACATATAAGGAAGTTGAACTTGAGCTTTGCCCCCCGTACTTTTTAAATATCTAATGCCTCCTCTAGCCTTAGGAACGCCTTTACCATTATAACTCCAAGGGGACTTTATATAGCGTTTAGAGCTCCAAGTAACACTTGAACCAACTTCAGAAACAAGAGCCTTAACGTCATTGTACTTTGAGGCATATAATAACGCATATTCTGCGCCTTTAGATCTGCCCATAAGAGCAATTTTTGAGGAATCAACTGCTGGTTTATTTTTTAACCAATTAATTGCGTTGTGAAGATACTCTAAAGGAACATTTTCCAGATTTTCTGGTAAATTTTTTGCTCCAAAATATTTTAAATCCAATACATTATAACCTTTAGAAGCTATATACCCTGCTTTACGATGTTGAAAATTACCGCCAGACCCTGGTAACAGAACAAGTGTTGGTCTTTGGGTATCTGTTTCGTGCAGGTAAAAATTAGCAACCATTTTATTCCGAATCTCTTTTTTTGTAATGTTATGATTTTCAATATTTTCATAACTTTTTCTGAGAATTGTACGCGTTAACCTGTCGCCATCACCTGTGTCAAAACTAATCGTAAAATTCAAGTCGGTATCAAAATGGAATGAACTTAATTTTTCCGGTTTTAGAGACCAAAAAAGTCCCATTGTATGCTTTCCTTCATAGGAGCCTCCAGCTATAGGTGCTTGATTTTCAGGATTTATTTCGCCAGATTCATTGGCTTGAAAACAAGCAACGGATTCCCAACGTATATCTTTAGAATCTGTTACGGATAGTTTTAAAGACCCAATTTGAAAGGGTTGTAATCCTGTAATATGTATAGCTACTATATCGTCTGAGTATGAAATATTAGGTGTTACCTGTAACGTTCCTTTTTTGCCTGTTTTAATTTCTAAAGTCTGACAGGGTTTTGTGTCGGAATTAAAAAGCTGACTCTTAACTCTTGAAGAAGGGTAAGATGAAATACAGCTATAAAATAGAACTGATGGAATGAAAATTAATAATATAGTCGCAGAAATTATTTTCAATCCACTTTTTATAATAGTTATTATCTTCATTAGTTTGTATCTAACTGCTGTTTCCAACATTTATAAAGTTTTTTTAATTGCTGGTAACTCCTTATGTGTGAATAAATATAAGTAACATTTGTTTTTTTTCTAAAGATAATACAATATGTAAATCCCTTTTTATTCCTAAAAGTTAAAACTTAAAAATTCTTTTTAACGCTAGTTTCTTATACTAGTTATTATCTTCATTAGTTCATATTTAACGCTGTTTCCAACATTTATAAAGTTTTTTTAATTGCTGATAATGGGAGTCTGCGCAGCAACTCCATTTGGATTAAAGTTAGCGAATTGATTAGGATTTAGCTAAAGTACTTTTCTACGTTGTATCTGAATGGGGATGTGGAATCCGGGATAAAAGAAAGTCTGCCCTAGGGGCCGATATTTCCTCTAACAGGCCAAAAAATATGGGGACAAGCCTTTTTAGCCTGTCTTTCAACACTTTTGTGTCAAGAATGGACACAAGTCTTTTGATATTGTAACATATCATGATTAGGTTCACCTCGGAGAGCACGTTCTGTTTTCCTTTCATCAATGTATGAGTGAAGCCCCATTGCCTTTTTAGGGTACCGAACTGATGCTCTGTTATTTGTTGCCTTAGCCTATAGTATTCCGGGTTTTCCTCTATCCTTTTTTTGTTTTCCTCCAAGGCCTCCTGATAGATAGAGCGGTCTATGAATCGTCCGTTTTATTTGCGATACATAGATGTCTTACGGTGCATGTCTTGCAGGCGGGTTAGTTCTTGTAATGCTTTACCTTACTTACACCATTAAAAAACACTTGAAACTTATCAGTAAAAAAATAAAAAGTGACATAGTAGAACTAGGTTACTTAATTATTTTTAAAACGGATCAAATAGCAAGTGAAACTTATATTTTAGATTGAAAATAGTTCGTCATTTCAAATAAAATCCGCTGGATAAACATATTAATTATATATGCTCCTCAAATATTACTTCGAATTTTGAATTACAAACGCACTAACATCACTTAAAACATCTTTGACGAATGCCCGCTTTCCAAATAATTCTAATTTAATTAAAAAACCAATCCCGGGATTCATAGCACTAAAGTGCTTACTTTTCAATAGGCCGTGTTCTGCTTCTTGATATATTTTTAATTGGTAATTATCAGTATTATGTGTTGAAAAAATACGCTCATACGTTTGATGAGATTCTTCAAAGTCTACATTCAAATCCTCTGCACCAAATACACCAAAAATGGGGCATCGAATATTTTTTAAATCTTGCTCTGCATCACTTGAAATATTTTTTTTGACAAAATAAAATCGCTCCTCGCTCATAAAGTCGCAGTCCTCTTCTTGTTCATTTTTACATTGTTCTTTCTGATATGTCACATAGTCGGAATAGGTACTATTCGCATTAAAAAGATTGAAATCAATTTCATTTTGTCTTACCCCTGCTTCAATCGCGTCTTTATTAGCACCTTCCAACTCCATTCTTGTTCGAGTTAAATAGTTGCTTTGTCGTTTCCAATTAATCGCACCGGATACACTAATGATAAAATCAGGATACTTCGATAAAGTCACCACTTTTGGCATTACCCATCCTGCTTGACTAAAACCCATTAATCCTATTGAAGAAAAATTAAAACGAGGATCTGCTTTGATAAAGTCAATCGCGGCAATTACTTCATATGCTCGGTCTTCCATAGATTGATTG